>NZ_AP024860.1 GCF_024529955.1 Photobacterium toruni | reverse complement strand
CTATCACTTTAGGCAATAATTCTTTCTTATTCGGTCTACCGCCACCTTTAGATTTTGAACCACCTAATGCACCAGCCTTAGCCTTACTCTCAATAGAACCAGCTAAACCACCTTTACGCCCCTTGATAGCCTGAGATTCACGGAATTTTTCAGGGCTAAAATGACGAATGACAAAATTAGCGATCGATTTAGAGATACTTTTCACTTCGGAGTAAGGCAACGGCTCGATAAATTGAGCATTTAAAGCCTCTGTATGGCTCACTACAGCATCTTGCCATTTACTCTTATAGTCAGGCGACCAATATTCTCGAACTTCCTTATACGCCCAATGAGCCACATTCTCGAACAACTCACAATTACGCCCTAATCCATGGCTCTCTTTACCCCTTAATGGGTGTCCTGTCAGATCAACGAAATCAGCTAAATAATCGAGAGTGTACTTTTCATCAGTCCACCATGTTGTTTGCCATGCGTCATGTAATGGGTTTTTCGTTAATAATCGAGCATAGGAACGATCAGCTTTTAATATTTGAGTATAAGCCGATTGTATTGCCGCTAAATATTTTAGAGGTGCAAGCCTAGCCATTGACGACGTACAAACGCCAACACTTAACGCGTAACCTAAATGGGAATGTCCATTAATTGGATTTTTAGCAGACCACGCTGGTGCGGGTAAATTTAGATCAGACCACGCTAAGGCTGAATACTCATAATCAAGATCAAAAACCAAATACAAATCAGTCGATGGACGATTAACTTGAATGTACTTTTTATTGATTGCGGTAATTTTAGGACGAATAAATGTCACGCCCAATTCATCAGTACAATAGGGTTTTGTAGGTAGTGACTCGATAAAATCAGATTTAAAGAGATTTAATTGATTGGTTTTCACTCATAACTGCACTTACGGCGGTTATTAGATTGTTTTTGAATGTCCATTTGCTATAATTTCCTTAGAGACGCAAATCATCTCAATGATTAGTTTCCAGCCTCGATTTTCTCAATTTCATCCCGCCAAGTTTGAGTATGAGAAATCGGGGCTTTGTTTTATCTGCTCATATTACGCGTAAATCCTACCTCCATCAATGCCTTAAAAACCTACAAAAGACATATAACTCATATCCTAATTTAAAGATATTCCATCGCTCGTAGAGTGAAATAGGGTTTAAGGGATAATCCCTTAGCACACGATGTGGCACGCCGATTAGACGAACGAGGTACGAGTTTGTATACAATCGGCAGCGTGCCTGTATACATCGGTAACGTGCCTATGTGATTTATCCTTCTTGTGGTTTTCACCTCATATGTTCCATAATTATCACAACTATATTCCAACAATGTTACACCTTTCATTGAAAAACATCCTCTATACGATAAGATATTCCACAAATGTTACATACTTATCACGGGAATATTCCAACATGAGAGATGAAGAGATTCAGGAATACTTAAAACCTCTAATAAACACTATCGAAAGCGGCAATATTACAAAAAGTAAAGCCATCCAGCTTCATGTTCAGTTATTACTTAATATCCGTTCTTACGGGATCTCAGTTGATAAAATAATTTCAATTGCAGGCATAGATATATCAAAGAGGGTTTTTAGCTCTAGACTTAGTGAGGCTAAAAAAAGATTAACTAATGAACAGATAAAAAAACCAACAGCAGAAAAAAATCTTGATTTAAAACCGACTTCTTCAGGCTCTTGTAAAGCCCCTGACGCGGTTAATAAAAATGGTGACAGTGAATTAAAATACAGCCTTAGCGAATGGTCTAATGCGACTAAATTCGGTGATAATGGTATTAAAACTTATAAGAAGGCTGAAGCTGTAGGTTTATGCCCCTCTGATTTTCACGGTTTAAATAGCTATGCTAGCATTTACATAATTCAAATGATTAACAGTTGGGCTAAGACGTTTAATAATATATTTATTGACGATGATCAGAAACCAACTAAAGAGCAATTCTTATCTAAGTATAAATGCAGCATTTAACATATTTCCCCTAAAGCGATCCGATACACGGTAACGTCCAGATACAAAAAGACCGCCCATAGAGGCGGTCAATTATAGAACTCACTAAAGAACGCTCTACATTTCTAACCATTCATTGATGTATTTTGAGATCGTCCCTCTATCAATGCCTGTTATCTCTTTCAATTTTGTAAGACTTGGCTTTCCACGATAAAGAGGAATTGCATCCCTACTCTTCAAATCATTTAAAGCAGAAAAAACCCTTTCCTTAGCCTCTAAAGCACGCTGCTGATTTGCCGAAATGTTTTTATTATTCGTAGTGTTTTTCACCTTCACCTGTTTCGCATTCTCAAGAGCGGAAAGGCGATTTTCAACGGCTTTTAAACGATCCTCGATTATATTGTAATCACTTTGATTACACCCATAACCAAGTAAATTTAATAATTTATCTGTTCGTGTTCTACCTGACTGTTTATCAATTAAATCAACAATTTCACTTGGTAATCTAAACGTACATTGAACTGTTTTCATTCTCCACCCAACCACAACTGACCACAACGAATTACAAAAGAGATTACAAAAAATCACGATGAAAGACAACGCGCAATCAAATGTAATTCAACGTAAGACAAAAGGAACAATAAAAAACCGCCCCTATGGGCGGTCATTTAACAGTAATTCTATTAATGCATACTATACAAACATTGATTATGAGTTAAAAAGAGAAATAATTTGATCTAACTCTTCAACTCTTGTTTTTGCATTATCTAATACATCACACGTAAATAATGTAACGTATGATTTTTTATCTGTAGGGTTACCATTCAACAATGGATGTAAGTATTTTTTACAAGATTTATTATTACATGGTCGTGGTCTTTTATGCTCTAAAATATCAATCATTAAAGCTTCTATGCATGGATCTACTCCAACTAATGTAATATTTAATCGTTTAGCTTCTTTTATTAGTTTTGGAGGCCAAATAAGATCTTTATCAAGTAAAGCAGCAACCATTACACCTTTACTTGACGCATTAAGCGTTCCAATAGCATCATTTATAACATTATCAGGGCCTTTCCCATTAGCAGATTTAACTTTAACAATCAGCTCACCATTTGAATAAAATTGTCTTAAATGTTCAAGGAATGCTTTTTCCGTTTGTCCTTCGCCTACGACTGTGAGTATTCTTTTTTGTAACCTTTTCGTTTTTTTATTTCTCATCACATATACTCAACTAGAAATTAGGAACACCACCAAGTACACCTGAGATATATTTAGAATATAAATTATCTCTATCTTTTATTCCTTCTATATCGTCAATTCTCCAAGCTTCTGATTCATTGTCATTTTTTTCAACTAAATAACAATGCTGCTTACGTAAAGCTTGTAGAACTTGAGGAGTATGTGATGTGAAAATTAATTGAGCATTTGATATGTTATGGCATTCGTTTTTAAATAATTCTAATATTTCGAGAGCTAATAAGGGATGCAAATCATTATCAAATTCATCAAGTATAGCCACACCACCTCTAATCAATTGATAAACAATTAATGTTAGAATTCTATATGCTGATTGAGTACCACTAGATTGCATCCAAAATGGTAAATTGAACTTTTTACCTTTATTTTTATGAATGAAAATTGGTATCCATTTTGATTTTGACTCTCCAGTCAAAGCAATATATTCTTTTTCTTTAAATTCAATATCATCAATACCTGTATCATAATTTTTCAACAGCTCTTTAACTTTATTGAAAATGTCGTTATTTTTTTTTAAGAGATTATTTATTACATCAAAATCAACATAAGATTTATTACCATCAATTGTAAAATTAATTTGAGTTAGTGAAAAATAATTATATATAAGTCTAATAGGACTTTTATTAGTCTCTTTTTTTGTTTCAGTCATTCTAGCTAAAAAAGCTACTATCGATGAATTCGAAGGGCACTTATTCAAGATGTTAACTTCTTCTTCAATAAGTAACTTACTACGTTTATATATGTATTTATCTGATTCTTCGTTATATATTCTATTAATTACACGATTATATAATTTAGTCGTTGGATTTTTTATTTTTATATCTTCTTCAAAAACCCTATTCTTTGTTGCTCTTAATAAATATTTAAATTCCAAATCTTCACAGACTTTCACTCCATTATTATTACTTCTAGATGGTACAATAAATTCTATTTCTATTTCACTTTCCTGATCTCTAGTTACCACGTGACTAATAATTGGTATTGAGTCTGAAGATTCAAGCGATTTAAATGAATGAGTCAAAAACCAACCACAAAAACTAAGGGGTTTAATTAGATTTGATTTACCAGCAGCATTAGCTCCAAAAATAGCTATAACTTTTGAAATTTTGGTTTGATCATTTAGTTCATAATCAAAATAAGAATGAGCCGTTTTTTTTCCACTTGTCATATCAACAAAAGTATCATTTTTGTATGAATGCATATTCTTAAAACGATAAAATTTAATCATTAGAGCCCCTTTGGAACGTTTTTTTGTCTTAGTTATCACTAAAAACACACTTTTATCATTTTCCAGAATATTTTGATATAAACATTTAGACAATATTTGAAACGCTTTTAAAAAATAGACATTGAGTGTTATTTTCCATCTTAAATACCTGACAAATAGCCCCTAGAATCGTTTTTAAAGCCATAAAGACCTCTCTCGACACTTAGTATGACTTTGCGCTAAAAACAGCCCTATTTAACAGTATCCATCTAACGCGCACTACGTGATCATCGTTCAGAGAAAATAGGAAAGATAACGAGTATTTAAGGCAGTTTTGTCCGATTAAATCAGTCAAAAAGTGACGTTGTTATTTTGTTATCAATGTTACCCGAACCCAAAATGAAAGTTTGACCGGTATCTATGCGAAATTGACGACAAAGTAATGCTTTTGAATTGAAATGCGTGGGCCTGGTTAATCGAGGTACGAGATTATCCAAGCACCACGTATCGACAAGCGTAGCGCGTCAGTATCAACGACTTCGGTTCATGTGGAAAAGTAGGACAGACAAGCTGCCCCAACTTTACACACAATCACCTAATTCAATATCGAGTACATGATTAGCTTGTGCTCCGCACACAAACAATAAGGTTTCTTTTGAAATTACCTAGAAAGCAAAACAGCCCTAAAAAGGGCTGTTATCTGATAAGGCTTGCTTGTTTTGGATCACGATTTTGAAATCTGATTTAACCAACGGCTAATCGTAGCTGTTCCAATACCTATATCTTCCGCAATGGCTCTATTGTTATAACCTAATGTTTTTAACT
>NZ_AP024859.1 GCF_024529955.1 Photobacterium toruni | reverse complement strand
GAGTGAGGCTTAGAGCCTGATATGGGAGTGAGTGAGGCTTAGAGCCTGATATGAAAAAACCCTATTTGAACTGACATCAAATAGGGTTGTAATTACTGGCGATTAGTTAAGCCAGTCAAACTACGTGAACAGGCCAACATAGCGCGGTTTTTATCGACATGATCATCAATTAATCGGGCTGATTTTACGATCATAATTTCTAGAGCCTTAGCCGTATCATCTTTTGTAAAACACTTTGTTGCTCGTAAATAATCAGTTAATGAATCATCAGCAATTTTTGCAGTGTCAGCAGTATTTATACCCTTATAAAATCGGCGCTCATTCATATATCAACGCCTCTTTTTCTTCTAGTTCCATTTGGTCACTAATAGTTAAACATGCGGCCGTTCTGTTAGCTTGTAACCAATCAACTAAACGTAACAATATACGTTCATATTTTTTAAATCTTGAAAAAGTAATTGGAAACGAACGACAAAAATAAGCAAATCTAACTTCTTGAGTCCATGCAATCCGACCTTGTTTACAGCAAGGGCACTTACAACGATTTCGATTTTTATCAATAACAATTGCGCTTCCACCACATTCAAGACAAATCTGACCATAACGTTGAATTGCTTCTGATATTGCGGATTCAGTTAAACTAATTATTGCTTGCTCAGGATAGCAACCTCGCCAATCAGCCATTAACCGTAATGTTTCCGCCCTTGTTGCAATCGACAACATTTTGTAAGCATGTTGATCTTTTAATCCCTCAACAAAAAGAATCAACCAACCAACGGGAGATTTAGACCAACAAAGGCCAACGGCTGCTAATTGTTCTTCCGCAGAAACTAAGGCTTTCCCACCGCCTGAACATGGATCATAAGAGATACCTTTTAACCCAAATTTACTTAAAACTTTCTGAATTTTATTTTGCATTAAATAAGACCACCCAAAATAGTGTGGTGGTGGTGACTATAGACCCCGAAAAATTTTTTTGGCTCAAGGTCGATGCCCGTTTGGCTTTTTCAACGTCCCAGAAGAACCTAGTGCTTTTTTAAATAGTTGATATTTATATATAAAAAACAATCAACCCAATAAGTAAAAACAAAAGATAAAACATAACAAATAAGTAACAACTAACGATTAGAGTAAATATCTATATGTAACTAGAGAAATAATCACTCTAAAACAGTTTGTTATCATCCTTATAAGGATGATAACAAAAACCATTTAACTAATTGTTATATATAGGTAACTTCGCCAAGCTGAAAAAACCAAGACAGGTTATAGACAGTTACACCACACTGTTTAAAAAACAATCAATTTATTATTTAAAAGTGGCCTTAGATAAGCCGCGACGGTCAACAACCTTAGCCGATAGGTCATACGTAATACGGAACGTAGCACCATCACTAGACCAACCATCACCAACCTCCAGCATTGGATTAGAGTCGCCATCAAGGAAACCCATTGTAATAGATTCAAAATCACGAGCAGACAAACCAATAGCACCATTAAGATCGGCTAGATATTCAGTAGATATAACTGTATTGAATTTTTTATACGCTGCATTAAATGAATCAGGCTTACTAGCTGTATTAATAACAGCTTCTAACATTGAACCATGATCGATATTAGCTAATAACACATCAGCAGTTAACGATAAAGGCGAGCCTTCTTTAGTCTTTTGTTTAGCTATAAACTTATAACAATCTAAAACTAATGATTGATAATCACCTATTGCTAAATCACTTTTAGAGTTCGTTTCATTAAAAATTTCACCATCAGATAACGAACCAGATAACATCGCATTAAACATTAATTTATCAGCCAGTCTAAAAGCAGCCTGAATCATTTTACGCGGAACTTTACCGATTAAATCAATATTATCGTTAATAATGGCTTGGCGAGTAATTCGAATTTCACGACCAAAACTAGCTAACTGAATTTTTTCACCAGTAGAAGAAATAACAGCTTGTTTATATTCACCATCTTCTGATAATGACAATAAATCAGGCATATCATTAACAGTAACTAAATCAGTAGGTTTAAAATCAGGTAAATTAACAACATTTGCAATACGCTTAAATAACGGCTCTCTTAATTTAATTTCTTCATTAATAACCAATTGAATTGTGTCACCAATAACTTGAGGGAAATCACTTGTATTCATTGCTCTGGCAACTAATTCTTTCTTACCCAATAAATGAGCATCTCGACCAACACAAATAGACGCAATATCTAACAAAGATTTATTTTTAAATGGATTACCATTAGTTAAATTAACAGAACCAACACGAGCACCTAAAGCATTCACTAATGCACCAATATTATTCATTGAACCACCTCTGATAATTGTATTTGTTAATGTGTTTTTGTCATATTGGTTGTAATTGAAACTACCATTAAAAGATGCCTGCCCCAAAGAACTCAAACAAAGTTCACGAGCATCTTCAACAGAACAATTTTTATCATTAAGACACTGTGTCATTAATTTAAATAATGGCGAGTTAGGAGTAAGAGGATAACTACCAGAAGCAAATTTAAATAAGTCTTTAATTTCTTGTTCACGATCATTTTTAAGGCTGTTAGTTAATGAATAATTACTTTTCAATTCATCATCTTTAATAATTTCATCAACAAGACCAAGTTCAAATGCTTCATTTGCATCAAACCACTTATCACCCTTATTCATAATGCCCAAGTAATATTCAATGGGATGTTTAGTTTTATCAGAATAAGATTTTGCTATTGTATTTAATGCTTTTCTTAATAACTCTAAATCTGACTCAATTTCAGAAATAGACGAACCAGCAGGCATGGTTGGTTCGTGTATCATTATTTTTCCGTTCTCTGTTATTTTAATAACATCACACGCCATTAATACATAAGACGCAATAGATGCAGCAAGAGAACAAACGACACCAGTTACAACACCTTTATGTAATTTAATTGCATTATAAAAAGCCAACCCTTCAAAAACAGAGCCACCCTCACAATTAAAATAAATATCAAGGTTAGAACCCTCATATTGTAATAATTCATTTTTAAATTGTTCAACAGAAATATCATTGCAACCGATAATCCCATTTATATCAATTTTCAAATTACCATTAGATAAATTAGATAATGAATACCAACCTTTCATGCTATGACCTTATTTGTTTATTTGTTAATAATGACTTACGTTTTAAAACTAATTTTTCGAGAGCTAAATCAGCAAAAAGAGATAAACCATCAAGCGCATGAGCCTCATAAGTGCCTTTACCAACATGAGTAACCAAAAGGGCGGATATACTAGATAAACCACGAAGTGCGCCCTCGTTCTCATCTAGCATAAAATCCATCTCATCATTTTCTTTTTCAAAAAGACTTAATTTCTGCTTGGTTTTTTCTAATTCTATTTTTGTCTTTTCAAGTTCTTCTTTGATTACATTAAATAAAGGTAATTCGATATCAACAAGCGACATTATTTACATTCCTCATTCATTTCATAACGGGAATAGTTCTTTACTCTTGAAATTTGACGATATGAATAACCATACTTATCAACAAGCTGTTTTCTGGATAGGCCATTTTTTAAGTCATTGTGGATAGAAGAAGCAGTTAATGCCTTTAACAATAAACTTTCACAAGGAATTTTGAGCCATGCACTAGAGGTTTTCTGTATAAGTTTTTGTTGCGTGTCTTTAGGTAAATCTAACTTATTGAATATAGTTGTTAATTTGTAAGACTTACCACTATTTTCCTGTATTAACTTAAACCCAATAGCGGATCCAAATAGGTCGAAAAATGAACGTAATGGGCTATTAGGGCTGATAAATAGACAATTTAAACCACTGGTTATACATACAGTGTTTAAATTTTGTCCCACTTTTGGTTGTACTTCTCTTTTTAATGTCATATATTTTGCTCAAGAGAAAGCAAAAAGCCAAAGCCAAGTAAACTTAGCTTTTAACTTTTAGCTTTCTTTAGATACAAGAATGCCCAAAGCAATGAAGCTCAAAACATTCAAGTATTACGCTAGTAATAAATCGCACTAGGGATTGCTGTCCCGAAATGCAACACAATGATAAAAATGAGATTGGCGTCTCTTTTTATCGAATGTAATTAGATCACCTTATTCATTTAAGGTCAATAATTACTATAATTTATTTGTCCTGACACATGATGTAGTGGGACAATATTAGGAATGAATTAGACCGCGAATCTAATTTGCTTGATTTAAAGCTAACCTAGAAACTAACCGTAAATTTATCCATTGGATTTACGGTTTTTTTTCGCTTGCTAAAAAGTAAATAGGTCTATAAACTAAATTCTCAATAAAAATTGCTCTCGCAAAGCAATCAACAATGGAAATCAAAATGACTAAAAAAAACCTAGGCGGACGTCCGTCAATAGATCCCTACTATAGAGCCGATAAATCAGTAAAAATTAGCCAGTCGCAAATAGATGAAATGGCTAAACTTGGTTTTAATAAATATCAAATAGGCGAACACCTTCGCAGAATGCTTGATACTTATATCGCTGCTCATGGTGGGGATATTTATGTCAGAAAGTAATGTCACACCATTAAAAGCCTTATCACCATTAAATCTATTCATAGATTCATTACCAACCTATATGCCAAAATCCTATCAATATGATAAAAAGAATAATGCAATTATTCATATTGAATGGAAAACAAAACAAGGTGGTGATGCTTATTCAGTTGAAACGGAAATATGCAGCCCTTTAGCTATTACCGCGCTAACACATAGCGAGGACGGCAAAGAGGGCGGCTTATTGATGAAATGGATTGATAGACGCAATCAACTTCGTGAATGGGTATTACCTCAATCAATGCTTGCTGGCGGATTTGAATCAATCGCTACTAACCTACAACGCAACCTAATTCAATACTTACCCTCAGACCCAAAGGCTAGGCGCTTGTTTATGGAGTACCTACAAAAGTCTATACCTAATGATTGGATTCTATTTACAGAGCGTACAGGCTGGCATGATGGATCGTTTGTCTTCCCTGATTTTGTTGTCGGTGAAAAAGATATAGTTTTTCAATCAACAAATGCAAAACACCAACCGCCCAAAATTACGGGAAGTATTCAAGACTGGATTGATAAAATTGGAAAATATTGCATAGGCAATCCAACCCTAATCCTTGGAGCAACTACCGCATTAGCCTCCCCCTTAGCTGGCCTACTCGGTGAAAACGGTTTTATGTGTCACCTAATAGGTGAAAGCTCCAAAGGTAAAACAATTTCTCTTGGTGTTAATTGTTCTATCTTCGGTATGTCAAAGGGATTATGGCGCGGTACAGATAACGCAATAGAGTCAGAACTTGAGGCGCGTAGCAACATTGGTACAACATTCGACGAACTAGGACAATCAACACCTAAAGACGCTTTTCAAACCGTATACATGCTAGGTAATGGAAAAGGTAAAGCGCGAGCAAGTAAAGACGGCAGCGCACAACGCATTAGAACTTTTACCCTAATAGCATTATCGACAGGTGAAATGGGACTTAATGATTTTCTATTAAATGGTGGCAAACCTATTACGGGCGGCCTATCGGTTCGATTCATTGAAGGAGTATCAGATCAATTCAAGTACGGTTGTTTTGATAACGTTCATGATCTTAATAATGGCGGCATGTTTGCTACATATATGGAAAACGTAACGGGTATAGCTGGCGATAATTACAACCCTATTGCTAGTGGTTCGGTAGGTATGGAATACATAAAATATCTATCTGATAACGTAGGCGATAATTTAGAAGTAATCACAAAATTAAAAGCAAGACTAAAAAAATTAGCTGATTGCTTAACACCTAAAGATTCAGATTCTCAAGTTAGCCGCATGGCTCGTTCTATGGCCTTGCTTATTCTTTCAGGTGAATTAGCCACAAAAGCAGGAGTTACAGGCTGGAATAAAAACACCGCCTATAGTGAACTTTCTCGTTGGTGGTTCGAATGTGTGATACCTACAAGAGGCGGTACTAATTCAACCGAAAAAGAAAAAGCATTTGAGGCCGTGAAAGACTTCTTTGAATTGCATCATATGAGCCACTTCGCGCCATTAGGTACAACGGCAGATAATAAGCCAGTAACTCACTATGGGACTAATTACGGCTACGTGGAAGAATTAAACGGTGTAACCACGTTCTACGTTACAGCGGCAGGGTGGAAAGCCATTACAAAAGGATTCAACCCCAAACAAGTAGTTACACAATTAATAAATAAAGATTTATTAATGCCATACAACAAAGACGGACGAACCCAAATACCAAAAAAAATAAATGGAAAAACAGGTCGATATTATATGATTAATGGCGAAATATTAAACCAATAATCACACAGGTTACACATTTTGTGTAACCCAAACATAAGCGGTTACACTTTGTGTAACCGTTTTTTTTTATATAAATTAATAGCTTACAGTACAAGTTACACAAGTTACACCAGTTACACCTAAAAATCATTAATCTTATCTAAAAATGCTCAAGTATGATGCATATCACAAAGTGAAATTAATGCGCGAAAATAAAAAACAACGTGTAACTGGTGTAACTTGTGTAACCTATAAAATAAATAATAAATAAAACAATAAGATACAAACAAACAGATGGTTACACATAGGTTACACAAGTTACACATTTAAAGTAAAACAGCGAAAAATCGCTGATGATTGGCCAGTAAAACGATAACCACCATCTACGCTTCAAGTATGACGGCTTCGCCTTTGTTGCTTCGCAACGGCCTAGCAGGGCACGAAATGGAAATCGAGCGCGATGCTAGAACATCGAACGCGATCAACCGCTTGTCATGCGCTTGGGGTTTTGCATTACCATCACCACGCGCTAACTGTTCCTTTGCGTTCCGAGGGATAACCTAAAGTAGACGCTATTAGTTAAGTAAGTGCGCTTAGTATCCCTTACGGGATAAGAGCCAAGAGCAAGAGCAAGAGCAAGAGCAAGAGCTAAACGGTCGCGTTTAATCCTCGGGGTCGCTGGAATAAGAGCCTCCAGCTACCCCAAGGAGAGCTTATTCATGAGATAAATTAGTAAACTAGCCACTTAACCACCTTGAGGGTGGTTGCGTTAGACTAGTTGACAAATTTCCTTCATGACATTAACTACGCTATGCGCCTGAAGCGGCGCGCTACGCTTAAGAGCAAGGGCGGTATGGTTGTTTTGAATGGCTTAATTTGCGGTTTTAAAGGGGGTAGGTGCTATTTATTCGTGCTTATGCGTGAGGTTATGGCCTCGTGATGTTTTGATGGGCTTAAAATTGATTACAGGCTTTTATAGTTAAAAAAAACCGTTCCAATTAGGAACGGTTTTTTGATTTATTCGGGATAACGTAAATGATCAAGTTCTTCTATTAATTTAATAAAATCACTCCATTTCATAGCCCCTAATTTTATTTGATGTTTGCCCCACAAATCACGTATGATCTCTGCATTCATTTTTTTAATGTCCAATTAGATTGATGAATTAGCCCCTTACACTGTCCAAGGTATCAAGGGGCTACCTTTCTCTTTTTTTAGTATCTTTTTATTTAAGTCCACTTATTGCCATTAATAGATTTTCTTAGCTGAAGATATTTAAAATGATAACGTCCGTTATGATTCACCTTTGTTGATACTAGCTCTATGTTTTTGCAGTTAATTTTTAACTTTTTACCGTAATACTTTAGTTTCAATTTGTTTTTAATTGGTTGTAATTTTACAAAAAGCCATCCTTCAATAAGATCCATATCTCTTTGATTACATCGCCAGATACCAATGAAGTGAACATTATCAAAATAATCACAAGTGCTTTTATGTGCCATATATCGTTTCTTTAGGTTTTTTGATTGCCCTACATAGAGACAGATACCTAAACGATTGTAGAATGAGTAACACCCTGATTCTTGGGGCGGATAAGCATGACCGTTAAATATGTAATAAGGTTCTATGTTCATGATGTTTACTCTAGGTCTTCTACCAGCTCAACTTCATGGCTTATATCACCATCATCAAGATCAAGCTCATACCTAGCGTTATCAATTGCGATTCTTATAGCCTCGTCCTCGTCTTCCTCCTCCTCGTTTATTTCCACATCCACTTCAACTTCAAAATTCACCGTATAAGTCACATATACGCGCTTATGCTTGATCACCGGTTCTTTGTCTTCTGGTATGACGATAATCAAATCAGGAGCATTTAATTTACGGGTTATCAATTCTTTTACGAAATCGGCAATCGTAGCAGCTCGACCGCCAGCCTCTTTTCTTAGAACGCTGTTATTAATTTCAATACAAGGATTTTTAGCTATGGCATCAATACACCACTGGATAAGATTTTTTACCGGCTGACTAATATCTTCGGTTAACCATTCTTTTAATAATTTAACGCGGCTTTCAAAGTAGCTTTCATCCCCACGCTTTCGCGCCTTATCTATCTGGTATCGTTTCAAATCGTTTTTTGACTCCAGAATAGTAAAGGCTTCGTATAATTCAGAAGTTTGATCATTTGTATGTAGTAACACTTTTTGAAAGTAATACTTGCCTAGCTTGTCGCCCTTATATTTGAACTCACGCCCCGCGCTCATTTCCCTTGCTTCAAGCATTACAAGTGACGAATGCGCATAAGCTGAACGGGTATCTTTAAATACCCAAGGATGATATTTAACGTCCATTGTTTGATAAATATCTTCCATCATTGAATCAATAGACGTGCATAACTTTCCGTGGCTTCGGTTGTTCAACTTTAGGGCTTTTTCTGCGTCACTCTCTTTTTTCTTAAAATCTTTCTTCATGGCCTTAATTTCTGGCATATCACGTAAACGCTCTACAGCCTCGACCACCAACTTGGAATCAATCAAACAAGGTAAGGTATTTACATCATCTTCTTTGTTCTTATTTTTACGTTGGCCTGAAAATTTAAAACGCGCCTTGTCTAAGGCTTCAAATGTTCCAAAATGCAGAATTTCAGAAGAACGACGACCCGTAGCAAAGCCTAAGCCTATCGCTAAGTATTCCCAATTACGCGATTTACAGAGAATTGTAGATAACTCTATGGTCTTGATTACACTTAATTTTCTATCATTTTTAAGTATTTCCGTTTCTTTCTTTCTCAACTTGGTTCGGCTTATTGTTCGCTCCTTTGTTGCCGTGTCTCTTGTTAAATGTTCCATCACTGATCGGTTGTCACCACTAAATGACAATATATATTTTTCTACTTTTTCCCCCTCTTTTTCAGTGAGTCTATATTTCTTCCACCAGCCACCAGAAAGAACTAAATCTTTAATAGGCTTCATGGTCATTCTAATGGTTATAGCCGTTGTTAAGTCTACTTTTTCAAGTTGCTTATTTAACACTTTGCAATTATTTTTTAATTTATCAAAATCTTTATCTAGTGTTAGCGACTTTATGCCAGATTCGGCAATTCTTCGACGTAATCTTGTTAAGTATGAATTATATGTACTCTCATTAATAAGGCCTTCACCTTGAGCTATAAGATCTTGATTTCCATCTGGTTTTGACGAATCAACCTTTACCCATAAATCACGTTTTGCGCGTTCACAAGTGCGCTTAATTTTCTGGTTCTTACGACCTAGAGGCAAATCTTCCGCCTCAATTTTCTTTAGTTCACCCACCAGCCACGCGGATATAGCATTTAAACCAACAACCTTTTTCATACTCAATACCTCAACAAATGGAACAATAATAAATAGTACACAACAACAATACCATAATGGAACAAAAACGCAATGATTTATTTGGTGGTACATATAACAAATGACACAATGGAACAAAAACAAATACAAATAAGTAATGGAACTAATCACTACTACTAT
>NZ_AP024858.1 GCF_024529955.1 Photobacterium toruni | reverse complement strand
GCCGTTGGTGCTTCATACAAGTTCATCCGTGAAGAAAGAGAAGCCAAGCACTTATCTGATGGTGAACGAACCGCTATCGCCTTTGCTTACTTCATTACTCAACTAGAAGATGAATCATTACAAGACGTGAAACCAATAGTTTACCTCGATGACCCAATCTGTAGTCTTGATTCGAACCATATCTACAATGTGTTAGGCATTATCAAAAGTAAATTGAATCATGATCAAGTAGAACAACTATTCATTTCTACACATAATTTTGAATTTTTCAATCTAGTAAAAATGTGGATGTCTTACTACAAGACGAAAAATGGTAACTTTAAGCGTTCGCAATACTTCTTGATTAATCGTAAAGGTGACCAATCACAGATTGATCTATTACCTGATTTATTGAAAAACCACAGATCTGAGTATGCTTATCTAATAAGTAAAGTTAAAGAGGCCCTGGAACAACCACAGAGATGCGATTCAATTGCGGTACAGTCTTATGTAAGGAAGATTATGGAGGTGTACTTTTCGTTTAGGTTCAATATGACAGATTTTAGAACACAGGGGACGGATAATATCGCACCTAATTTACTTCAGGGTATCGCTGGCGCAGAAATGAAGTCTAATGCTCTATATGAATATATGAACGAGAAGTGTCATGCAAAGTCAATGACATTAGGTACACAACTTCCCGAAGCTGTACATCCACAACTAGTCTTAGCTTGGGACATTATAACTAATGCTATTGAAACTAATGATAAACCTCACTTTGATGCTTATTATGCATAAATGATCTTTGCAAAGACTCACTTTTTAACATCCGTCTCAGTATATCGTTAACTAACTGTATCGTTTTTATTATATCGTCCAAAATGTGATCAAGTCATTTAAACAACCAATACGCAATAGTGTGAAATCAATACTATAGGCATCCTATACGTTCACAGTAAAATGCACTCAATTAATTGCACCTAGCGAGCAGATGCATGAATAATCCATCACAGAAAAAAAATAAAAAAGAGGTTCAACTTCAAGTTGTTGAGTCAAAAAAATCTTCGCTACAAACGTGGTCACTAAAAGGATTTTTGCACGAAGCAAAACGTATAGAGAACGATATGAAAGACCGCCGTTTTGCCTTCATCTTAGGCGCTGGCGCATCAATAAACTCTGAAATAAAAGGCGCAACAGCATTAGCTCAGGAATGGATGGAAATAATTTATTATCGACAACATTTACCCAAGGATTCACACTTCGAAAAATGGTTGATAAATAATCCCCTAGGCCTAGATAATTGGGAACCTGAAAACCTAGCTAAACATTATCCACAAATCTTCGAGCGTTGTTTTGCAGGTGATCATGACTCTGGCTATGCTGCACTTGAAAAGGCAATTGCAGAAGGAAAACCTAGCTTAGGTTATGCCATATTGGCTTGGATTTTATCCGAAACTCGTCACAAAATGGTGATCACTACTAATTTTGATAATTTAGTCGCAGATGCTGTCTCTATTTATGGTGGTGAATACCCACATGTAATCGGTCATGAGTCACTTGCAAGTTATGCTAAACCCATGTCACGCCGACCAATTGTAGCAAAAATACATAGGGACTTATTAACAGATCCACACAACACCAGCGTAGGAACTGCCACATTAAGTGACTCTTGGAAAAAAACATTAAAGAATATTTTTAAATTTTACACCCCCGTATTTATTGGTTACGGGGGGAATGATGGTAGTTTAATGGATTTCTTACAGATCCTTGATCCTAAAGATATTTCAGGACGACCATTTTGGTGCTATCACAGCCCTAGTGGTGAACCTAATCCAACAATAAAAGAGTTAGTATCAAAACAACACGGGGTTCTTGTACCTATTGATGATTTTGATGAGTTTATGTTGCAGATGGGTGAGGCTATCGGCTTTGATCGAACCAACCTAATCAACGCAATTAAAACTAATTCAGACCAACTAATTAATCAGCTCCAAGAGCAAATGCTTTCGTTAAATACTAAAACAGAAAATGACGAAATTAGATGTATATTAAAACCACAAAATGACGAAAAGAAAAACTGGAACTGGATAGACTGGGTACTAAAAGCAGAGGAACAAACTGATAATAAAGAGCGAGAACAGCTTTGGAAAAAAGCTATTGAAACGTTACCTAAGAGCCACCAATTATTAAGCCATTATGCAAAATTCCTAGCAGCACAAGAACGTTTTGATGAAGCTGAAACCTATTTTATACGCACTATTAAAGTAGATACTAAAAATGAAAGTAGCCTAGAAAGCTACGCAACTTTCCTTCAAGAACGACAACGTTTTGATGAAGCTGAGACCTACTTTCTGCGCTCCATTGAAATTAGCCAAAATGCATATTATCTCAGACGTTATGCGAAATTTCTTCAAGAAAGACAACGTTTCGATGAGGCTGAAACCTATTTTCTTCGCTCTATTGAAGTAAATCCTAAATATGGATGTAGCCTAGAAAGCTACGCAACTTTCCTTCAAGAACGACAACGTTTTGATGAAGCTGAAATCTATTTTCTGCGCGCTATTGAAGTAGAAAAAAATGCATATTATCTCAGAAGTTATGCAATATTTCTTCAAAAACAACAACGTTTTAATGAATCTGAAACCTATTTTCTTCGCTCTATTGAAGTAGATCCTAAAAATATATATTCCCTAGGGGGTTATGCGATATTTCTTCAAGAAAAACAACGTTTTGATGACGCTGAAATCTATTTCCTGCGCGCTATTGAAGTAGACAAAAATGCATATTATCTCAGAAGTTATGCAATATTTCTTCAAAAACAACAACGTTTTAATGAAGCTGAAACCTATTTTCTTCGCTCTATTGAAGTAGATCCTAAAAATGTATATTCCCTAGGGGGCTATGCGGTATTACTTCAAGAACAGCAACGTTTTGATGAAGCTGAAACCTATTTTCTGCGCGCTATTGAAGTAAAATCTGATATTTCATATTACCTCGGATGTTACGCAACCTTTCTTCAAGAACAACAACGTTTTGATGAAGCTGAAACTATAATAGATCAAGCTCTTATTATTAAACCTAACAATAAACTTTATCTTATAATTCAACAACAAATACAGCGAGCTCAATTAGAGCATAATCATTAATACATTTATGTTCATTTACGAGTTAGCTTTGTATTAACTCGTTTATGATCACTAAGCGATTTTATTCTAACCAACTTCATGAATTTCAGACTATTTCGACGAACTTCCTCACCCATTTTACATAACATCTGTAACATGAATTTCAGAAAGATCTCTTAGCCTGTCTTATTGTATTTGAGTATTACTTCAAAAATAGTTTTAACAAACTAGAAAATACGACATAATGACCATATGTTGATGCTATTTTGTGAATATGTTGAAAAATGGAATTTAGAAAAATAAAAGAAGGTGAGTTTTGGCGGTTATCTGAAACCAAACAACTTAATGATTATACGCTATGTGAGTCATTAGGCGATCCTGATAAATTTCAATTATTAGCTCGATTAGTTTCAAAAAATATTTTTTATGCCGTTCGTCATGCTCGTATTGATGAGCTACGTACTTGGCGGTTAGATGTAATCGCAAAAGCACTTAAAAAAAATGGTATTGTCGAATTTACAGTTAAATTAGCAGAATAAAATTCTGCTAGAAAAACATAATATTTAAAGGCTGATCACTCACCACCAATCAGCCTCAAAGTCACCTCATCCAAAGGCGACTTACCATCCTTAAATAACCGCAAATAGTCCTCATAGCTCAGTGAATGATACCACTCACGTTGTTTAGCCTTATACTCTTCCCATTGAGCATCATCAGCTCTTATCTCAACTAGCCTCTGACGTTCACGCTCTCGATGCTTTTGTCTATATTGTTCTAATTTTTCATGATCTTCAGACAGCTTAATACGATTCTTCTTGAGAGTTACACGCTGCCGCTCTAAGAAAAATGACCTAAATTCCGGATCAGCTTCTAGCCTTAATTTCAGCGACGCCAAATACTCTTGTCGAGTAATCTTAAAACCCACCGTATCTTTAACCATCTGATAACGCTGCTTTTCTTTACGGCTATTCCTTTCCTTTTTACAAGCATCAGAGCAAGTAAAAGAATTCGTTTTAAAAACTGGTTCAGAACAAATTTCACAGGGATGAGAGCGACAATACTTACAGGCAGTTGGACCCCTATAAGTTGATTTAAAGATTGTCCGAGGGTAAAGATTTTCCCGACCACATTTACAACGGCAAAGAATTTGTGCGGCCTTATCATCCCGAATACAAATCAGATCACCTACCTCATGATTAGTTCTATCAATCCAAGCCATTCGTTCTTAGCCTTTCCAATAACAAAATTGAATAGATAGCTTGAGTTAGTCGCCAAACAACAACATTACGTTTCCCCGTTGCATTTTCATAATCATCAAGTGCTTTATAATAAGTAATATCTTTATTATTCATTCGCTTATCATCAAGCATATCTGAATATAATTGGCACCAATCATTCATTTGATTTGCTATATCTTGTGGTACTTTTCGAGAACCATCTTCCCAACGCTGCCATGTTCTTGTTGTGACTTCGCCAACTTCTTTCGCAGCCTCTGCTACATCTAAAAAGAGCAATTTTCTTAATGCTTGTAACTCATAATTCGTCATTATTTATTCCATCACTTAGAGAATAAGGCGGTGCAAACCGCCATTAGATTTATACAATTGAAGCAAAATCCATAATATTCAGTCCACAATGTGCAGCAAGATCATGATAAGACTGAAATTTAACTCCTCTAAGTTCACAAACATGGAAATCGCTACCTGTCGCTGTAACGATCCCTAAATCAGCTTCACAAATCGCATCACATAACTCAGTCACATTAACCGCAACATCTTGTAAGTTATTGTTATCAAATTCAATTACTCTAATCATAATTAAAATTTCTCTCGTAGAGGTGATTCGGCCTTATTGCCGAACCATAATATAATTATGGTCGTAAATGCGACCATTGGCAATGCGGTTTTATGCTTTATTATTTAAAAATCACAACAATGAGAAACTAATCACAATAGGTTAAGCGATCACCCCCACGGCCAGCACACCCGCCCCGCGCCTTAACTTTGCCTGTGACACAACAACCGCAATTAACACCCTAAAGACAGTTACATAACTAACAGCAGCCATTTATCGCGGGGAGCTCTTTCGGGTGGGCGGGGGATGTGGGGGCACCGAGGCGCTTGCGCCAGGTGGATTGGACGGAACGGCCAAGGGGCAAGACTAACAACACCAACCAAACAGCAAATAGACCACAAAACTTAACCGCACGGCCATTGCGCTTTTTAATGGCGGTGCGACACCTTGCCCGCTTTATGGCTTGCCCATTAAGCGATAAATAAAGGCAGCTTGCTGCATCTGCTAGGCTTTTGATTTTGCTTGTGGCCACAGCAACCACAATGGCCAACGTGGACGCGGTAAATTTAACATAATTTACTTTTATGCTTGAAGTTGCTCAGTGCCCGCCAGCTTGCTGGGGCTAGGCTCGTGCAATTTCGCATAAAAAACATTATGTTAAGACAGTTTTGTGCCCGAAAAAGGCACAAAACTGGCGTAATTCTACCGCGGCCACACCCACGATACTCAAGCGCACTGCAATGGCGAACCGCAACACTATTCCTTTAAATAAAAAACGTGAGCCATTGCTGTGCGTCGGGCTCTTGTTTTCGCTTGCGTAAACTTCCCCACGCGTGGGGTTAGGGGTTGGCAGATCGCTTTTAAGTGGCCAGCTAAATTGAGCAAGTTTGTATCTTTGAGGCCATGACATTTACCGCTGTGGTTATTTAGCTTGTCTGAATGTCGTTACCACGGAGGTGCTTTTTTGTGAGGGCCGAGGAGGTGCAATCTTGCTTAATTTCGCTAGCTGGCCGGCATTATCTCTGGTGAGGAAAGTCCGTCTTTTGGTACTGTCAACTTGATATGTAATCGAATCGCTTTTAGGTTCAACTCGTAACATCCACAACAAATAATCGACACTGATTTACGGTGGTTATCAACGCTATAAACATCTTAAAACGAGTCTTATAACCCACATTTAAGATGAAGTACGATCACAAAGTGCGGGATAGATCCATTAAGTTAAATAGGGCTGTTTTTAGTGAAAAGTCATACTAGGTGTCGAGTGATAGGTATTTATGGTCTTAAAATCGTTTCTAGGAGCTATTTGACGGGTGTTTTTGTCATATCAGATTGATAAGCGATTTATGGCGAGATAGATTGATTAAAATTGACCTATTTTAAAGAGGTGTTTGCCCTAGTTTTAGGTTGGATAATTTTTGATATGTTTAAATACAGCAAAGAAATTGTACTTATTGTTATTTTGTTTTGGGTGGTTTTAATCATTGGGGATATTTTTAAAGTGTGGGATGTTTTTTTTATTTTTTCATATGTTTTACAGTACCAGATTAATTGGTTATCGGATCGCATTAGATAGATACTGTTAAATACAGCCGTTTTTAGGGCAAAGTCATACTTGGTGTCTAGTGCTAGGTGTTTGTGGCCTTAAAATCGTTTCTAGGGACTATTTGACGGGTATTTGGGTTACGTCAGACTGCTCAGTGATTTATGGGAAGATGGATTGATTAAAATAGGCAGATTTAAAATAAATATAAGGTTTTAGAAAAACCTTACAAAGATTCTTTATAAGGAATCTTTATAATAAAATCAATGTATTAAGGTCGTTGCAAGAGTACTTAAACGTTGATATTGTATTTATTCTTAGCAAAGGATGATGTCTAATGAATAAAAAAGAAATCAAAATATATCTAGAACAATTACGATCAGATTCAGAGAAAGTCATGGCGCTGTTTCGGACTGATAATCCTGATATCAACATTATTTCAGCGCGTTATTCAGAGCAAAAAACATTTTTCATTACTCTTAATAAAGAATTAGAAAAAAAGGAAACGCAAAATTTATTAAGTAGTGATGATGAAAAATATTTATTTCCAGCGATTCATGAAGTGGCTCAACATTGTGTTGCTCGTATAGGTTCAAAAAATAAGAAAGAGCTAAGTTCTAGCATCTATGACTGCTCGGATTATTTAACTTATTACATTAATCAGATCGATTGAAATTGCTCATAAGATAAACAGTTTCAAGAGGTCGCTTAGGCGGCCTTTATTGTATCTGGATGTTACCGCGTATCGGATCACATTAGATGCTTACTGTTAAATACAGCCGTTTTTAGCCAAAAGTAATACTAGGTGTCGAGTTATGGGCTTTTATGGTCTTAAAATCGTTTCTAGAGACTATTTAACGGATCTTTTAGTCATATCAGATTGATAAGTGATTTATGAGGAGATGGGTTGATGAAAACTGACAGATTTAAAATAAATCTAAAACTATATTTAAATCAGATCGCTTAGACTGCCTATTTTTAGAAGTTATCTTACCTAAATTCAATGATAATAGTTGTTACTTGTTGTTTCAAGTTGTTCTTTTAAAAAGGAAATTTGACTAATAATCGTTTTTGTAGAAGAATGTAATTCTTAATTTATTGGACGATATATATGATTAGTGAAAAAGAATTGTTAATTAAAAGTAAAAAGTTGATGACCACTTATGAGGTAACTACACCATTTAAAGAATTAATGGTTGAAGATAGACAAATTAAATTTGATCGAATTCATTATTATTTGATGTTACTTGCAAACCAATACCCCAATAAAAATATTGACTTAGATATGTCTGAACTTATGGCTTGCATGCAAATTATAAGAGATGAAATCTAAGTCGCAAGGTTGATTAGGCGACTTTTGTTGTATCTGAACGTTACCGCGTATATGTATCGGATTATACAAGATTTCGAGTGATTTATGACTGTAGGAATAAAATGATTGAACACAGTGTTAAAGAAAATTTAACAAAAAAGCCCATGCAATTGGCATGGGCTTCTTTGAGGAACTTTTATGAATGATCCTGAATGGATTTTTGCTATTGCTTCATTAGTGTGTGCGTTTGCAAAATTAATCCAAGCTATAAAATCTAAATAACTCCAATTATTTAGATTTCACTTAGCCTTGATACTCCAATATCAGGGTTAAGTGATTAACTTATGTAGATTATATTATCCATATTACTCATATTGTACAACTGTACAATATGAGTAATCCGTTAACTTTGTCTATTTAGGAACGTGAATACCGTAGTCAAAAAACTCTATACTTCTCTGTCAGTACGTATAATATTTTTCATGTTAAATGCTAACAATTTAAGAGGTCGCTTAGGCGGCCTTTGTTGTATCTAATTGTATTAAAGTAATGAGGTTTTTATGGGAAAGTTTGATTTTTCAGTTTTTGATGATGAAATTACTAATGCTATAAAATCGATGGAATTAACATTTTCTTCTCATGAATTAATTCTTGAAATTGCACAAAATAATCAATCTCAATATATTAACGCATTAATTGCATACAAGCAGACAGGGCGACCATTTCTGTACGTTCATCAGCAACTATCTATTCGATTGAAAAAATATGAAGGGGATGCGATAAAAAATATTGGAATAAAACCAAGTAAAGATATCTTTGGTAAATCTAATACATGTCTTTATTGGGAAAAGATTATTTAAGAATATCGCTCTATCTTAATATCAGTACGCATAAAAATTGTGATGTTAAATGCTAACAATTTATAGCCCTATTAAGATGTATTTCTTATTTTTAGCTCTCGCATCTGAAGCTAATCTTCACATTTAAAGCTAATCTTTAAAGTAAAGATTGTAATTAATAGGTGTAGTTATGGTAATGATAAGAAGATTATTGGGAATAAAAAGCAAAGTAGAAAAACAAAAAGAGCTTAAAGACAGGCTAAATTTTGCCATGTCACAATCGGTAAGGCGCAGTATTTAGTACGTATAAAATTTGTAATGTTAAATGCTAACAATTTAAGAGGTCGCTTAGGCGGCCTTTGTTGTATCTGGACGTTACCGCGTATTGGATCACATAAGACGGATATTATTAAATACGGCTGTTTTTATCGCAAAGTCATGCTAGGTATCGAGTGAGGGTCTTTATGGCTTTAAAATCGATTATAGGGACGATTGATTGGGGGTATCAATACAGTATGGACGTACTTATGGGGTATTCAATATTTCCATAACCTCTTATAACAATTATCTAGAAGATATTATATTTAGAAATCGTCCAGTCCATAGGTATCAAGTAGTACTATCCAATGATAAGAATTATTCTTTTTAACGTATTTTAAATGAAAAAATTAACGTGAGGAGGGTAAACTTTTTTCTAAAAAATTGTTTATTTTGGGGTTTATTTGTTCCTTGTGGTTGTTTATCGTTCGTAATTATGGGTGGATAGTTAAATATCTTTGCATATAATATGCAACTTGTTTATTTTTCTGCGTTGTTGTTAATATACAGGGTGTTAAATTTTTTATTTTTTCTCCGATATAGATATAAATTTATAACTCTTATATAAAAAGAAGACCTGCTTGAATATCTTTAAGAATATTTCAATTGTAAAAAAAATAACTGCCTCTTTTGTTTTTATCTTTTTTTTCGTTTTATGTTTGTTTTTCGTTACAAATAAGCAAATGCAAAATATACATCATGAAGTAACAAGAATATCAACTATATCTATACCTGGTATAATGCTTGTAAATGATTTTAAACAAAATATTTCCGATTTAAGACGAAAACAATTTGCCAACATACTTAATGGAATATCTAAAGATAATTCAGGAGAAATAGCCTCTTTTAAAACAGAGGTATATGTAGATAATATTGAAGGTATTTTGTTGAAATATAGTAATATTGTATATGGTGACGATGATAAACTAGCTTATAGTGAATTGGTTAATTCATGGAAAAAGTATAAAGAGCAAAGTTATTTTTTAGCTAAGAATAGTAAAAACTTTAAGTTAGAGAGTAATGCGTTAGAAAACTCATATGGAAATTTTATTGATCTAGAAAGAAAAGCAAATAACTTGTACGATGTGAACGTTAAGTATACAGATAATAATAGTAAACAGCTTTCAAATAAAATAGATAGTGCATTTTATTATTCTATAATTAGTTTTTCTATATTATCTATTTTATTAGTTATAATTAACATTTTAATCAATCGTCAAATAATCAATCCATTAATTTCAATATCAAAATTAGTAGACGAAATATCGAAGGGTAACCTTTCGTATAAATTTGATCGAAAGAGTATATTAAATGATGAGTTTGGGAAGTTAGCAGATATCTCTCTAATTATGAGAGATAATCTTAAAAATCTTATTGAAGAAATAAGAGCATTAGTTCATCAACTTACTTCCTCTATTGATGAGGTAAGTACTGTTTCTCAGCAATCATCCGTAGGCATGCAAGAACAACAAAATCAAGTTACATTAATTGCTGCCGCAATGGAACAAATGCAAATATCTGTTGCTGAGGTAGCTGGTAATACTGATCATTCATCATTATCAGCGCGTGATATTAATAATAGTGTAAAAGAAAGTATTAGCGAAGTTGCATATACAATATCACAAATAGAAACCGCTGCGACAGAAATACAGAAGGCTGGCGAAATTGTTAACCTCTTAGAAAAAGAATCAATAAATATTAATATGGTTGTTGATGTAATTCGAAGTATAGCGGATCAAACGAATCTATTAGCTTTAAATGCTGCAATTGAAGCTGCTAGAGCAGGAGAGCAAGGGCGTGGATTTGCTGTTGTTGCTGATGAAGTTCGTACGTTAGCGGGTAGAACTCAAGATTCAACTGCTGAGATTATTTCTATAATTGAAAAACTACAATTAAGTGTAAATTCAGCGAAAGATATTACACAGAACAGTGAAAAATTAATAAATGAATGTGTTGAAAATAGCCATCAAACAGGCGAGGCCATTAAAGGGATTGGATTACAAGTAAATGGAATGTCTGAACTTAGTTTTCAAATAGCAAACGCTTGTAATGAACAAGATTCTGTAACAGAGGCATTAGGCGAAAACATTGAAAATATTAGTAATTCATCGATAGATGTAGCTAATGGTGCAAAGTATACAGCGAAATCTTGTTCTGAAATTCGTCAATTATCTATATCATTACAAAATACAATGGATAAATTTCAATTGTAATCTCTAATTTCGAGAGATTATGGTGTATATCAGTTTTGTTTTGTTTAGTACGTATAAAATCTTTCTTGTTAAATACCGTCCATCGTGACGGTATTTTTGTATGTAGCGTAGATTCATGAATTTTATGAGTACCACTTCCTTGTGGCTTTTTATTTTTCTTAGCTCTACACGTCATATAGTTATAAGTAATTAAATTTAAAGTTATTTTAGGTAAAAAAAACCAACTCAAAAAGATTAGAGTTGGTTATGTATTGATAAAGAAACAATTGAGAAATAAAAAACGAGTCAAAGTCTTGGTAGGGGTATCTCAATGCAGCATGGATCACGCTTGTGTGGTATTCAATATTTCCACTATCTCACCCTACAACAATTCTTTAAAGAAAATTTATATTGGTATAGTCCATAGATATCAAGCTGTACTATCAAATGATAAGAATTGTTCATTTGATAGTGCTAAAAATGAACAACTTAACGAATGTATGGTGATTTTTTAAATACTGTTGATTGGCGACCTTTGTTGTATCTAAACGTTACTGCGTATCTTAAATATGGCTGTTTTTAGGATAAAGTAATACAAGTTATGTCATATGTATTTTAAACAATATGAACATATATAACGATATATGTTCATAATGAAATTTAAATAACTATAAGTTAATTTACGATTAAACAAATAGGTTGTGGGCATCCGCTGCTTTTTAATTGAAGACGAGTAAACTCCATTTTATTATCAGTACCGCCAAGTGGTGCTAGAACAACCAACTGTTCTATTAACATACCTGGGTTGCTTAGTGTTTCGCCTGGTTCAACTACATACAACTGATTTGCAACTAAAACATCAAGAGCATGATCTGATCCATTAACAAAACCAACTTGGGAGAAACGAACTTCATCATTAGCACTAGCAGAAAGAGAGATAGCACTTAATAAAATAGATATAGATATCAATAGCTTATTCATAACACTACTCCAATTTAAATATAACATACATGTAACAACCTCTCCATTATGCATCTTTGTTCATATTTTGAGTATGATCAAAATCAAAATGAATTTATTTGGTATTTGTAAGTGCAAGTTAGTAATGTCACATAAGATGGATACTGTTAAATACAGCTGTTTTTAGAGAAAAGTCATGCTAGGTGTGAGTGATAGGTCTTTATGGTCTTAAAATTGATTCTAGGGATAATTTGAGGGTGTTTAGGTAGGGGTGAAAAGGTCTAATTAGATGGTCCGCCTCACTCTAAAGCCGCTAGGCTTTAGTTGTGAGTATTAGGAGGCGAACCATCATGTTAATTAAAGTACTTGGTATTGATTTAGGCAAAACTTCATTTCATCTAATTGGACACGATCATGCGGGTCGTGAGGTATATCGCAAAAAATGTAACCGAGCTCAATTATTAAAAATATTACTTCAGCTTGATAAAACTACTGTTGCGATGGAATCTTGTGCTGGATCTCACTGGCTAGCAAGAAAGTGTCAATCTTTCGGGCATAACACCAAACTTATCCCTCCTCAATATGTTAAACCCTACGTAAAAACTAACAAAAATGATTACATTGATGCAGATGCTATCGCTGAAGCTTCTACTCGACCTTCAATGCGTTTTGTTAGTGTCAAAACTGAAGAATCTCAAATTTTATCTGCAGTACAGCGTATCCGTTCTGGATTTATTAAAGAGCAAACAGCGACAATGTGTCGCATTGGTGCACTGCTACTTGAGTTTGGTATCACTTTTCCTCGTGGGCATGCGGCTATGGGGAAATTATTTCAGTGGCTTGCTGATAAAAATCACACCTTACCACCCCTTTTGCTCCAAGAATTAGCTGTTCTTTATGAACATTATCAATATTTACATCAAAAGATTGCTGAGCAAGATAAAAAGATAAAAGCAGTTTTGAAAGAATCAGAAATGGGTGAATTATTACAAACTATCCCTGGTATTGGACCGATGATTGCGAGCGCATGTTTATCAGAAGTACCATCACCAAAAGATTTTAAAAATGGGCGACATTTAGCGGCATGGATGGGCTTAGTTCCTCGTCAATATTCAACTGGAGGGAAATCCACACTGCTGGGTATCAGTAAACGAGGGAATAAGTCATTAAGGACATTATTTATTCATGGAGCGCGAGCTTTGATATCAAGGCCAAAAATAGCTGAAGCTATTTTTGGGGATTGGATACCAGAATTATTAAAGCGAAAACCATTTAACGTTGCAGTTGTGGCGTTAGCTAATAAGTTGGCAAGGATCGCTTGGTCAGTAATGGTAACAGGACTGCCATTTAGAAAAATGAATTAATCAGATTTGCATGTGTAGAGAGATAACAGAACGGTTAAACCACCAGATAAAGGACCTGACATAAAAAACAGTGATTATACACTTTCGGTTTTTTAAGGATTATCTGGCGCGGAGCTTATCGTGGAGATGAAGTTTAAGTAAGTTAACTTCAATTAAACTCCGAATACATTAGCGCAAACCAACCTCGTTATCGAAATTTGCACTTGCAATAACGAGGCGGACCATACATTTGTTATACAGACCTTTTTAAATCTCTAGGAAATTTCTTTTTGTTTTTCCTCTAAATCAACTTTAATTTCATGTAGACGAGCAATAACTTCTTTTATTGTGATTATTGCTTCTGGCTGCTGTCGTTCAATATGCTTAAGTTCACCGTAGTATCTAAGTAGTTTGCATTTCCTTTCCATTTTCACTGTCCTTGTTTTTCTTAGATGATTAACGATAGAGTATATGAGACGTGTTTACTATTATTTTGATTGATCCTAATCGATATATTTATCCGTTACACTGTCTCGGATCGCATAAGATCCATTAAGTTAAATAGGGCTGTTTTCAGAGAAAAGTCATACTAGGTGTCGAGTGATAGGTATTTGTGGGCTTAAAATCGATTCTAGGGATGATTTGACGGGTATTTTTGTCATGTCAGACTGATAAGCGATTTATGGAGAGATTGATTGATGAAAAGTGGCAGATTTAAAATAAATCTATTTCTAGGGGGTTTTTCTAAATTTAGATTTATTTTAAATCTAAGGCATAAGGTCGCTAAATTTAGCGACCTTTGTTGTATCTGGACGTTACCGTGTATCTGTTAGTGCAATTAGATACAATATTTAAATACAGGGCTTTATTCTACTATGTTACATAGTTCAGCTATCTCTGGACATTTAAGTAAAAATGGCTTGATTGCAGATTGTTTTGTAGGGATCCAGAGCATCCTAAATTCTTTTTGAGTTGAATAAATATCGCTTGGTTTTACAAAACCTATAGGTCCCGGTGGTGTTTCTAATCCTGTATAAATACGATCTTTATATTGAACTAACCCCATTCCACCTTCTTTAATCTCAATATATTTATTAAGTTCAATAGAGCTACGCTTGAAAAATTCCACGGGGTTAGAAATTTGGACGCAGTAACTTCCAAATGTATCTGACAGACTTTCTGGTTTAAACTCTCTAGTCGTACATAGGACAAAAGCATCCGGTAGTTTCTGAGTATTGGTGCCATTGCTTATCGTTATATTTGTACAATTATCTCCTATTGCTATCCCACACCGAGAAGCCATTTCGACGAAATTTGAATCCGAACTGCCTCCCACAATATGACCAGATTTGTAGATTTGTGTTGCTTCTTCAGAATCACCTTGAAGAGGATCTTCATAAGAGCGACATGTTTCTAATGTACTAATCCAAACCTTACCCTGACAAAGAGCTTCTGCTTGCCATTTCTCTGGAAAAAATCGATAAATTGGATTGTTGTAACCATCTATCGATACTAGTTTTGAAATGACTTCTGAATTCGCTTGTTCAATTTGCTTAAGCTCTCTTTGTTCTTTTTTTAATCTGCTTTTTTTTCCCATTTACAATTTCTCTGTCTGCTTTTTCTATTTAATAAATTCTTTATCAAATAGATCATGCACTTTTTTACTTGTGCATTCAATTTAATATGGGTGGAAAAGTATATAAGTTTTAGGCAAGTAATTAGTTTTAGTTGAGAAGTGTCACCTAGTGCGCATAAATAGATTAACTGTTAAATACCGCCCAATTTGAGGCGGTATTTTTGTATGCTAGATTAACTCAAATAGTACACACCAATATCAGATCGAACAAAATTCAATCTACAAAAAGATAAAAACAGGTGTACTTTAACTATCTAGCTTTTTAAAAGGACCAGGATCAATGAGAGTATCAATACAACAAATCAAAGATGAGTTAATGCGGCATGTTAATGAACATACGTCATATAACGCCGATTTTGATAGCGTAGAAGATGCTATCAACCATTACACTAAAGATCTGCATAACGAGATCAATGATTTTCATACTCTCACACAAGAAGATATCGACAATCAAAACAAACAATATAGCAATGATTATCTTTTTGGCGCAAAGGTTGGTGATTTAGTGTGGGCTGGCGATAGTGAGGTATTTTTATCGTTATCAAATATTGAAGATTGCCTACGTGATGCTGATGAGCGTATGAATGACGATTACAATGCTATTAGCGACATAGCTCGTTATGTGAAGTTTTATTTGATAGCTGCTCAGCTTTAAAAAATGAGATATAACAATGTGAAAGCCTATATCGAAGCTAACAAGTAACCCTATCTAAAACGGGGTCCAGTTAACATCATTTAACTGGACTACACATCACTAAATGCTTACTCATTGCTCTCTTTTGAAAGCAAATCCTCATAGTGCTTAATCGTTCCTTGCTGCTGCTCAATAGTCTCAACATGCTGCTTAATATTCGTCTTTAGCTCAACAACTTCAGATTGTGATTGCTCTAGACGCTGTGTGTTTGTCGAATTAGTCGATTTAAGATCAGACAATGACACTTGTAGTGTATTGCGATCTTGCTGTATCTCGCGCAAGTCTCTATCAAGCTGCTGATTTTGTTCTTGTATTGATTGTTTGCTCGTCTTTAGTTCATCGATAAGCTCTTGCTTACTTTCTTGGGATGACTCTAAACGAGTTACCGTTTTAGATAGCTCAATCACTTCAGCATTGAGTTGTTTGATTTGATCATTAAGCTCAATATTTTGCGTCTTGGTTGATGCAACTAGCTCTTTATTACTCTCTAGTAACAATTCATTTTTCGCAAGTTCAGTCCGTACACGCTCATTACTCGCTGTTGATTCAGTAAGTTGGTTAGTTAATGATTCAATCTGTTGTCGTAGCTCTTGAGTAACAGCTTGTTGTGCTTTATCTGCTTGTGATAATTCAGCTTCTACTTCTTTAATACGTTTTTCACGCTGCTCAAGTAATGCCGTTTGCTTATGTAAGCGTTCCTCTGCACGTTCAAGATCATCAATAGCAATCAAGCTTTGCTCTTTAGCATCATCAGCGATATCACGGTAACGACGTTCGGCTTCTGTTGCGTGGCGGGTAATTTCAGCCATGAATACACGGGTAAATTCTTCCGAGAACCCCATTTTTTCAAGTAATGATTTTTGGTTTGCCTCTAGCTCATCTTTCCATGCTTTGTAGTATTTATGCACTGTTGAGGTACTACTCACATCAGGCAGCATTGAAAGCACGATACGAACACTTACTTTCTGACCTTTTGAATAAAGGTCATTACAAATCATTGTTACTTTGTCTTGCAACTGATTACTACTAAGAGAAACGCTCACACCATCACCAATCAATTAACCATCACTATGCACTAATTATAGTCAATAAAACGAACAAAATCAACGAACGAACACTGTTCGTTCGTTTATTAAAGCCAAAAATAACTGTTATTTAATAAAAATCATTATTGACAAATAAGCATCACAGTTAAATAATGGTTTAAGAATCTTACAACAGATTCTTAAACCACATTCATGAGGGCTATTTCATGCAAAATTTAACACCAGTAACAATTAGACTTAATAACGAGTTAGCTAAACAGTATTCCAATTATGCCGCTAGCCATAATATTTCACGACAAGATCTTATTGCTAAAATATTAAATGATTGGATGAGTAATCAAACAAATGAATCATCAGAAATAAATTCTATAGATGATCATTGTCTATCCGTACCTAACGACATCATACAGACAATCAATTCTAATATTGATCAATTACAAATAAATACAGAAACTAGCTTAAAAAAACTAGTAGGTGAAAAATGGAATGATATTCCAATTACAATAAGACGAACCTTAGGTAAAAATTTCCTTATCAGTGTTAATAATAATCAATTTAATTTAAAGCCAACACGAAAAAAAACTAACAATGAACAGCAATATGCAAAAAAAAGTTAGCTTTAAAGAATGCCACGTTTAGTGGCATTCTTTTCTTTCAATCTACAACGACGTATAAAGCCCCGTCATTTCAGTAAAGGTACTCTCTAGCATATCGCAGTAGATCCCCGACTGCCGCCCTACCTCAACATAATCAAGCTTGCCACGTAGCTTGCGATAACTAATCACGCTATAAGTATCACTTGGATCTAACACCACCCGTAACCGCGTAACGTTATCCAACGCCCCAGCACTAACAGGCAAATCAAACTGCAAGCCAGGATCGGCAATGCCTACAAAATGCTTTGCCCCCGTCATAGTAATAAACCGATTACCGCCTAACTGACCTAGAATAATTTTCGCAATATCCATATAACTCATAATCCTGCTTCCTCTTCATATACCGTTACTGCTTCAATAAAACACTCAAGATCATCACAAGTAGTAATCACGGGCCCCAATGCGGGATGTTGGCGGATCACCACATTTAGCGCATTAACCATAAGTAACACGCTTGGATTACACGCCCTTAGATTTTCATATAGTTGATAAAGACGCTGATCTATTTGATATTCCACTGAACTGCGGATCATCGTTGTAGAGCCTGAGTGGTGCAGCGGTGATACGCTGCTCGATTGATGTGCCTTAGTGATGCTTGTTTTGTGTGAGTTGGAATGTGCCATTGCTTTTCTCCTTATTGGGTTTCTCATCGCCGTTTTCGCCTATCTTTCCCGAGGCACCTCTGAATATTTAAAACAAGGGCGCTTGCGTGTATTTACCCTTTTTTTAAATATTCTGATGTGCCACGTTGCAACTCACGAAAACGCTGAGAAACAATAAGGAGAAAACAACAAACACATGGAAACGGCACAAAACTTAGCAGCACTTGGCACAGCTATCGAAAGCTCTGGCTCTTGCTCTGGCTCTTGCTCTGGCTCTTGCTCTGGCTCTTGCTCTGGCTCTTGCTCTGGCTTTTGCTCTTGATTTAGCTTTTGATCTTAATAGCCCTGATCGTTACCCGAATGGGCCAAGACATTTGCGAAGCGTTTTTTTGGCTTGGTCGAACCCTTTATTCAAAGAAGGAACGACTGCAGAAGAAAGGTGTGAGATAGAGCAGGATTAGCTACGAAAACAGAATAACTTACATAATAAGCATAACTTACGTAAGTTACATAAAAGTTATAACTTACGTAAAAACAGAGTATTGATTAATTTACATTTCCCACTAAAACCCAAATAATCAATGCACTAAACGAAAAAGGATTTTACCGTGAAAATAACAACAATAATTTTACTCAGTGGATTATTTCCAATCGCTGCAGCAGCCAATACACCACAAGGTAACACAACCAACCAATCATTCAGCAAAGCTAAAAAGATCATGCAAAAGCAGATTTATACCAATTCTGCAGACATGAAAACTATCTATTGTGGCGCTGAGTTTAATACTGATAAATACATAACCTTACCCGCAGGCTTTACCACTGAAGTTTATAAGAAGCGTGTAAAACGTTGGGAAGCTGAACACGTAGTACCCGCAGAGAACTTTGGTCGTGCATTTAGTGAATGGCGTGATGGTGCAGCCGTTTGTATAGATAGCAAAGGTAAAGCATTCAAAGGTCGTAAATGTGCTGAAAAAGCCAATAAAGAATACCGCTTAATGCAGTCAGATCTTTATAACCTTTACCCTGCGATTGGTGCCGTAAATGCTGCTCGTCAAAACTACAACTATGTGATGCTGCCTAAAACAGCAAGTAAGAATTACCGTTCATTTGGTAGCTGCAACATGATCATTGATAAAAAAGATCGTGATGCCCAGCCGCCAAAACGTGCGCGTGGTGAGATAGCTAGAACGTATATGTACTTTGATGCGGTATATCCAAAATACAAAATGAGTAATCAACAAAAACAACTAATGGGTGTATGGGATAAGCAATACCCTATTACAAAATGGGAATGTGAACGTGCGGAAAAGATACAAAAGATACAGGGTAATATAAATCCTGTTTTAGCTGCTCGTTGTAATAATAGTTAATATAAACTCACCTAACAGTCATAACTTACGTAAGTTATGACTGTTATTCAACGCATACAAATCAACGTTTTAAATAATCACTTAATGTACTTGGTGCAACATCTAATAACTTAGCAGTAGCTCTAATACCTAACCCCATAGCCCGATACTTTTCTATTTGTTCGCGTTTATCATCAAGTTTTAAGCGCTTTGAAGGGCCTTTAGGTCGCCCAAGAATCTGACCTTTTACCTTACGAGCAGCCAATGCTTCCTTGGTACGCATTCGAATAAATTCCCGATCAATTTCACCCGCTAACCCAAGCATTGTTGCAATAATTTTTGATTGCATAGAACCATCAAGTTGCATGTTTTGTTTCGCTATATGGACGTTAATTTTTTTCTCCATGCATAACTCTAAGATCTCAAGCACTTGAATTGTCGAACGTGCCATACGAGTCACTTCAGAAAAGATAATCACATCATTACACGCTAACCCTTCTAATAGGCTCCCTAAACGCCGCTGACGCCACTTCTTTGCTCCAGACACACAATCTTCCACGAATACTAAATTAGAGAGCCCTAAACGGTTTGAGTATCCCAAAATGCCATGTTTTTGATTATTTACATCTTGAGAATCAGTCGAAACACGCAGATAAGCATAATTAGCCATGATCATTCCTTGATTAAATAGGATTCATCACGCTAACCAAACAAAAAAAGCAAAACAATAAACAAAAGACAATTTACAGTGGTGTATTCTAATTGGGTTCTTTACCCGATCAGCGTACACCTATGATGCAGAATTAACGCTATATGACTAATTTACCCAGTCAACGTACACCAAAGAGGAATAAATAAAGGAAAAGCAGACGCAAAACGAAAGGATACCCAATCAGCGTACACCACAAAACAGTGACATAAATCACAGTGGTGTATCCTAATTGGGTTATTTACCCAATCAGCGTACACCTATGATGCAGAATTAACGCTATATGACTAATTTACCCAGTCAACGCACACCCAAAATCAGATTAACAGCGAAAAAGTGTATTCTAATTGGGTAATTTACCCAATCAACGTACACCAAAGAGGAATAAATAAAGGAAAAGCAGACGCAAAACGAAAGGATACCCAATCAGCGTACACCACAAAACAGTGACATAAATCACGGTGGTGTATCCTAATTGGGTTATTTACCCAATCAGCGTACACCTAATCATTCATAAGCGGGCTTGCATCTGACGCATTACAAAGCTTTTTAAATCGCTTATCGATACAGTAATACTGCTCACCGTTCTTAGTCATGAAAGAGCCACTCAGAAAGCCAATAGACTCTAACTTCTTTAAGCCTGTTTTAATCTTACGATTAGCTTCTTTAGTGCAAGTCTCTAAGCGTAAACGCTCACGTATACGTGTAAAAGACACTGGGATAGGATTTTCAGGCAAGGCCAATAAATACAAATATAAACACTGTGCAACTTCAGCACGAGGTAATTTAGAAAGTACTTTCATACTAACAAGTACCTGATAATCAAGACGATATAAATCCCATAGCGATTCATCAGCCATAAGTTCTACACGATCTTCATCGCCATCATAACTGGCTTTAAGCAACATACCCGTATGCACTGCTTTATCTGCACCTTTACGACGAAAGGTTAAACTTTGACTTTGAATACGCTCTAACGACTCACCAATTTGACGACGTAAATTTTTATCAAACCGACGGCTTGGATAGCCACAATACTTAGCAAATTCACTAAATTTCAAATGAACTGTATTTGATGATAATCCTAATTTGCTAAAAACTAAGACAATTCCACACCAGACTTTAAAATCTGTTTCCACATTCAAGCGTGTACCACGAACGGTAACCGAGTCATAACCTTCTTTTTGACATAACTCTAGATTTACGAGATCAGTCGTTAAATCCATCATCGTGCCGCTATTAATATTCACTTTACGGCCAACCGGCGTAAAAACACCAGTACGAAGTAATACATTAGGTTGCACACTAGTCGATACACTAGTAATTAATTGTATCTTATTCGAGGTAGTAACTTCCGTGAGCGGTAGTAGGTTCTTATCCTGAGCCATATTGTCCACATTAATAGAAAAAGCCAACCCAATTAGAATACACCACTTTACCCAATTAGAATACACCCTTTACCCAATTAGAATACACCCTTTACCCAATTAGAATACACCCTGTTCCTCTACAGCCCTTACTATATAAGGGCTAGCGCGATCAGGGATCTTTTTTGGATCTATATAGGATCTATTTATTGGATCTATCCACTGAATATGTGGATAACTCTTCGAGTTAACACACATACTCACTGTATAAATAAACAATCAATTTTCATTTTGTTTTTCTAAGTAAGAACAAAGCGTTTTTTCATCTTGTTCAGCTAGTAAAGCTAATGCTGCTTTTACTACTTGAGAACGATTGCAACGAAACGAGCGAACAGTAAGTGACAAATCATCAATTAATTGATCTTCATATTCTGTTAGAGAAAAAGTAACTCGCTTAAACTTCTTTTCACGTTTAACAGCCGTTTCTTTAGTAATGACATTAATTTCAGCACCACGAGCAAAAGCATCAATTTTTTGTTGATCTGTTATACGTTCACGTTTTTTAACCATGGAAAACTTCCTCCATTAAAGCGTTAATTTCAGCTTTAGCTTTAGCATCTTTCCATTCGAAGACAGTTTTTCCTTCAGCAACACAATCACGGAATGCTTTACGATCATAAACAAGCGATGTGGCAACTTTAAACTCAGGAAACTCTGATAAATATTCCTTAGCATCATCAGCTTCTTTAATCACGGGATTGGTTGGACACATATTTAAGACTAAATAGCCTTTTAGCTTTGGATTAATATCCTGGGCTTGTAAAAACACTTCTGTTAAGTGAGGTAAAGTATCTAAATCATATTGAGATGGACGAGATGGTGAAAGTAATACATCGGCAATAACCATCCCTGTTCGTAATTCACGACTATCACGGCCAGCTGTATCTGCAACAACATAATCATAATGTACAGATAGGTCTTTTAAGGTTTGGTTAATATTACCTGACGCTTGTACGTGAGGGATGTGCTTTAGTTTTTCTTTCTCTTGGCGATCTTGAGCCCAACGAACAGCAGAGCCTTGTGGATCGGCATCAACCAAAATAACGTTATGACCTTGGTGTACTAACCAACCCGCGACATTAACCGCTAATGTTGATTTCCCGCAGCCACCTTTTTGGCTTCCAAGTAAAATAATCTTTCCCATCACTTTTCCTTACGTAAATGAAGTCACTTAAATAAGTTTAATAAGTTACGTAAGTTATGCAAGACAATATTTAGATATTTATACGCTATCAATCCATGTTGATTTTTATGCTTATTAAGCAGCATTTCAAATGATAGATATGTTTAAGACGTAAATGGTATTTTCTATTTGAGGTTCTAAGAGTTAGGTTATTTAATCTCAAAATATAAAGTTATAGTGCATTAGATCCTTTTTAATGATCACTCCTACTGTAACTAACAAATCACGTATTACATAACCATCGGAAACATACCGCGCTATAAGCCGCTGTAACAGTACTGTAATAATCAACTATGTAGTGTAGAGCGTTCATTTTTACGCAAGAGGAATTGCTTTCGGGTAGACAAGGATTGTTGTTGAAACTTAGTTAACTGTTGGCGCAGTTACTAAGTAAATGAAATGATGAAAATATAACCTCTTCATTATGCTGCTTAATTGCAGTTACATCAACTCACCCTCGTGATACCCATCACAAAAATAGTAATCGTATTTTTTCTATCGTCGTAGCGGGTAAACCCACGCCAGCGACATTAAATAAATGGGTGGTCATTGGTAAGCAAGACAATGGAAATAAAATAAATACGTGACAACGTAATGTCGTCTTGACGGGGACGAACTTCTCTTATGGTGTTGTTAATTGAAGTAATAAACAGGTATGGCGCAATGGGTGATCTAATATCACCACTATTTTGATGCGCAACAATTGCTTAGTTGTTAGGTCTGATTGATGTCGATACCGACACACGCAAACCAACTGAGAAATGGAGAGGAGTAACGCCCGATCCTGCAGCGGTATTGGCGATACCGTGTGACTATGCCCAGCCCTAACTAATCTGTCACAGAACTATCGCACCTGATAAAGCATAACGTTGAACAGCCAAACATATATACAGCTAAAGATGGAACGGTTTTTGATTGATGCTAACGCATATGTGTGGCATCACCCAGCCCCCGTCTAATGACTACTATTGTCTGTCCGAAATATACGGTCGTTTTTTTCGTACATCAGAGCCATCATCAATACTAGATCCAGCATTAATATTGTTTACCCCTTACTTTTCGTTAAAAAATTTTTCCGCTGTCCGAGAATGTCAGGCGTTGCTCGGACACGCTCCGCGAGTTTTTTCTCCGAAATTTTTAGTGATTAACAACACAGTTGCAGACGCTGTTGAAGCCCATCCCACACCCTAAATTGCAATTTTCAATTCCGTTTTTTTTTGCTCACGCTACATACATGAGATTTTTAAAACTTCGAACCGACAACAAGCGCACACGCAAAAACGGCCTCAAGTACGTCACTCCGCTTGTGGTTGATGCTCCGCGCAAGTTTGCCCCAAGCAGTACCCGCACTGAAACTTGCCTGCGCCGAAAACAGTGCCAGCTCATCACTGGTGCCCACGATTCTGGAAAAAGCCGCTGGCTAATGCGCCTCAAAGATTCCCGCCACGAAATTTGGGGACCAAAGGCACAACCTGTCGTACTTGAAGGGCTAATGCCGCTTTCTAGCTGGATTGAAGTTAAAGGAATTGATAAGTGGTATGCCGAATTTATGAAAATCGAGCCCAATGCTACGCCTTGGCACAAACTCAACTTACAGTTAAAAGCCGATTTACTTGCTGATTACCTACTCGATACCCAAGCAATGCTATTCATTGACGATGCGCACAAGCTCACAGGCCGTAAAGCCCAAATCGCTCGCAAATGTATGTTGTCATCAAAACTGTGGCTTGTAGCAACAAGTGACGAAGGACGCTTACCCCCATCTATGCGCCCTCTAGTCGAACGTAGAAACCCACAACGTACAAATCTTGAAAGTGATGTTAGTTATGACACCACAAAGGCGCTAATGTGGTTTTTAGTAGCGATATGCGTCATATCTGGGGCATGGGAAGTCGGCGCTGTTGTTGGCGGTTTGCAGATGTTGGGTAGCGGTAGGAGATCAACTCGTGCCGACTAAGCCAACAAGCATTACCCATCTAATACTTATCACAATCGCAGCTAACACAATGATGCTTATTTTAACTGCGCTATACGTATTACTTGCCGTTATCAGTAACGATGCCAATGCTGAAATTGAATCAGAAAGCCAATGGCCGATAGACTTGCCATGGCAACAATCGGATGAGAACGAGTTGCCAGAAATACAACCGTTTGAACTACCAACGTTAAAAGGTGAAAGCCCCGATTTTCATACCGCCATACCCGCACTGCAGAATGCCCCCCGAGTAAATCCAGATCATATTTATCAAGTGATCACCCGTTGCTATCCTGAAAAGACCAAATTCAAAATAGACGTTAATTTAGTCGCAGGTATGCGTAGCAGTATTGATCAATATGATTCAAGTGATTGGCCTGACATAACAGATCACTATGTTGGCATTGTTGGAGAAATGCCGCTGTACTCAACCACAGAACAAGCAAGAGAACGTGAGTGGGAACATAAACGCAGAGTAGGCACCGCCAGCCAAGTAGCTGCCTTTGTGCAAGCATTAGCGAACCGCAACCACGCTTACCGTGAAATGGGGATATATCTTGCGATGGAAGCCCGTTCACAAGCACGAGTAAAACAAGGGATAGCTAATATCACCGAGCAGATCGGTTTTTTAGAAAAAGTAGCAACAGCACAACGCGACATACTCAACCATGAGGCCAAAGTCATTGAAAACCGTTTAGCCCTAATCTCAATGTGTGACACCGACAGCAGCAAACACGTAAATACCTATCTTAAGAAAATCGCTTATCTTCCTCCATCTCAAGCTAAGACGAATAAACAGCAATGAAATGGCTCAATCACACACTCATAGCAGGATCATTATGTGCCGTCGTTTCACCACCACACGTTGCTGTATGCGTAGCAGGAGCCACAGCCCCCGATTGGATGGAATACGTTGCCAAAATCTGTGGTCGAAAAATCAAACATCGAGGACCGACCCATGTTCTAACCCATTGGCTAACAGCTGCGATTGCATTCACCTTTATTTGGGATTACCACGGCATTTTTATGGCATTCGCCTGGGGTGGGGTTAGCCACATATTAACTGACGCAATGACCGTAAGTGGGGTGCCGTTTTCCCCCTATAGCGACCGACGATTCCACTTATTTGGCGGGCGATTTCGTACCGGTGATCCGATTGAATACGCCATATCAGCAGCCGTTATTGTGATCTGTATTGGCATTAGTCACTTGATTGGAGAAAGCAGTTTTAGCCCGTTTTTCTTTGATTGGGCAGGCTATTACGACAACGGTTTAATCGATGGTTCAGAGTGGAAAACTAACCGCTTTAAATTCTTATAATGTAGTACAAATGTAATACACAAATAAAGGTAACAAATTGAATAAAAATGGATTTACTTTATTAGAAATGATTATTGCCGTAGCCATTATAGCAATAATACTCGTAGCCGCCGCACCTAGCTTTCATGGCTTAATAGCGCGTAACAAGATGGAACGAACAGTTACCGAACTCAAAGGCCTATTCATTGCCGCCAAGTCAGAAGCCGTAATGCGCAATAAAGAAGTATACCTACACACAGTAGGCCTCACCGACACTAAAACCGTGACTGATGATTGGTGCGTTATCGCCACCACCGAAGCCACCACCAACAGCTGCACCACCAACGACAACACCCTTTATATTGTCGATGGCCATAGCCTCACAGGATTAAACATTAAACGGCATCAAGACTACGCCACGATTAAGATCGATAGTATGAATGGGCACCCTAAGTTCAATGCAGGCGAGGGCATCATAGATTGGTTAACGTTTGAGAAAGAGAGTGGTAAAGCAATCACCATGCAAATGCACATGTTTGGGCGGTTGTATTAGTAAGTGATGGGCTGGTATGTAAATAGAAACTTCCTATATAAATTCAAATTTTATCTTTTACTAAAAAAAAGCAGATTAATGATCAAATTACATACAAATAGCAAGCTAATTTATGCCACGTTCACTAGTCATTATTATGCAATAGAAAGTATAATGTAAAAAAAATAATACCATTAGAATAATGAGCACAGAAAATATATTAGTTCTTGACGAACACGCACTAAGAGCCGTCTACAGTCGACATCCAATAGGAAAGACTGCTTATACATATTCATGTTCAGTTGACTGGGGAAATGACGATGAAAGCCAAAGTAATGCTTTTATTAAAAGATTTAAAAAAGAAAATGAACAAGGATTAATCAATGAAATTACTGGGTATATTTTAGCTAAACATTGTAAATTACCTATACCTAAATATGCGGCATTAATTAACACTAATAATTACCAATTTGATGTGAAAGATGAAAACTTTATACCTTGGGGGTTCATAACTAGTGCTTTGAATGGAAAAACACCTCAAAGCCTTTATGAGCTAGGTGACTTAACTGAATGTAAAAAACTACTTGAGTATATTGCTTCCTGGAGTGGTATAGCTGAGGCTATCGCTTTTGACGACTGGATAGCAAATGAAGATAGGAATAGTGGGAATATAATAATTGAAGATGAAAATAATATATTTTTAATAGATCATAGTCATTTCCCTATCGATTTAAATTGGAAAGCAGACTTATTAGACCCTTCATATAAAGCAAAAAACAAACTTAACGAATCATTATATAACTCAAACTGTCCATTACCTATAAAATCAAAAATATCAGAAGCAAATAGCAACCATGAATTGTATTATAAAAAAGCAAGAAATGAATTAAATTATTGGTGGGATTTACTTTTATTAAAAGATAAAGATAAAAGAAAAGCTATAGAAGTATTTTTAAAAGAGAGATCTTTACTTGGTAATGAAAGAGTAAATGAAGACCTAAGGTTATTAGTATGATTACAACACAACTAAACAAGTTATTAAAAAAAGAAAATTTAAATGGTAACTTAATAATAGGTAATAGTTATATAATCCAATGGATGCCAAATATAATAACAAAAGAAAAAATAAATATCGGAGTTGTTTTTGAAGAATTTAACAATAGAAGAAAAGTAATAAAGATGATAGATACATATGAGAGAATATCATATATGTATTCAAAAAAAATAAGTTTTAATTTAGATATTGCCTGTGAATTATCCGAGTATCACATAAGAAACAATAGATTAGAAAATAAAAATTTAACGGAACAAATAAATATAACTAAACTTGGATTTACACAAGGTAATAACCATAATGAAATAATATCAAACCTATATAACAACCTAATACCACTAGGTATTAAATTGAAAGAGAGGAAGAAAAACACTCTAGTAACAAAATCAAGAGAAACAATATTTAAAGAGTTAAATAATGATTTAAAAATAAATTTATCACTTAATTATGAAAAGCATGTACCAGTAAATAATTATTTAACAGTTGATGATAATATAGCATATTTACCTTTTAAAAAAGAAAATGGAGCAGCAACATTAGTTTCAACTATTTATGTAGACAACCAAAGAGTAAAATGTAATCTTTTTGATGGTTATCAAGATATAGAAATAGCGAAAAATATAAAAGAAAACAAGAATAATGCTATATTTATTGCATTACCTAAATGGAGTAGTGAAAGTTCAAAAGAAAAAATAATCATAGAAAATGAACTAGATAAATTCTATTGGATAACAAAAAAAAGAAATATTTTTGTTGAGTCAAATTCAAATTTAAAAGAATTATCACAAAAAATTAGCAATTGGTGTTTAGACGGAATAGTAGCTTAACTATGAACATTTGTGAAAAACTTTCACCTTATCTATGTAAGATAGATGTTATAAGTAACGCAACAGAATCATTGTCTATGACAAAAAATGGTTATGTTTTAGTAGTGCTTCTTTCTGTTATTATACTTTCAATATATCTTATAAAAAGTCAAAACAGATTAATAAAAAATATTTGCATATTGAGTACAGGGCCAATTATAACATTTCTATTTTCAATATTTAATATTACTTGGGCAACTCAAGCAAGTTTACAAGCACCTGAACTTCTTACTTATATAAATTTCGAATATTGGAAAAATAGTGACCAAATTTCAACTATTGGTATTATTTTTCTTTTTGCTATAACATTAGTAATACTTTTAACTTTAATAAGAGATAAAGGTAACAAATACCTACAAGAAAGAGAAAGGACACTACCTACAAGTGATGTTATTTATAGAAACTCCGAAAAGCTTAAAGAAGAAACAACTAATCTTTATCAGATAACGAATGCTTATATGGAAGTTTTAAAAAAAGAAGATAATAAAAAAGCCGCAGAAAAATCTTTAGTTCTTACTGAGGGATATATACTTGACACATTAAAAAATATAACCAGTATCACACAAAAATGGACTGAACACTTTTGTGGCGATGCTAAATTCAATATAAACTTTTTTAGTTTAATTGATGTTAGAAATGTTAAGGAAACAATAGAGGCAGATGATACTTTAAGAGACTCAATTAACCATTCACCATTTTTCTTATTTAACGATAATTTAAATTCAAAACTAGATCATTGTGATTATATTTTAGTTTGTAACAAAAATTTCTCTACAAGTAACAAAGATGGAATAAAAGATAATGATAAAATATCTCTAGTAATGCCATATAGTACACCAGCGTTTGCTAACAACAATAATAAATCACACCCCAATTTTATTGGTGCTCCTAAGTCATTAGAGCAAGGAAGCATACAATATATAAAAAACACTGACAATATAGATAAAACATTAAATAAATTATTAAATAAAAATAAAGTTAACAAGCATATAACACCTGAATTTAAAAAAGACATAATTGATTATTATAAATATGATACAACTATGTCAGTATTATCAATTCCAATATATGATAAAGGCGTAAAAAACAAACCATTAGGTGTAATAAACATTTATTCAGATATAAATGATCCATTCCAGAACAAGAGACACGAAATACTTTATAATTTAATAATCCCACATGTCTTCAATATAGAAATAATGATCCCAATATTCTATTCTTTAATTGAAGTAATAAACAAAAAAAATATAAGTTCAGAAAATCAAAATAGTGACACTGTCACTGTAGAGATAAAAGAGCAAGCAGTAACAAGATTATCTGGCACGAAACTTAAAAAGAGTATATTATCTGCAATAGGAAATATAAAAAGTTCCAATACCAAAAATAAAAAGGGGGGAGTATGAATATTTTTAATAAGTGGATTATTGCGGCAGCAACAAATACAACTTTAAACAAAAAAGATAATAGCACAACATCTAGTGCTCCTTCTGAGAATAATGCACTAGATATTGATTTAGATATTACAACACAGCTTAATAAATTATTAGCAGAGCAAAAAAAACAAAGAGCTAATAATTCTCATGAATTAGAAGATCAATCACCTATTCACGCCTAGAAATAGAAGGATGACCAAATCGGTTATCCTTTTTGCTTTCTAATCTTTGCTATTGTCGCCCTACTACACCCTAACTTCTGTTGTATCTGCGAATAGCTACGTCCTAGCGTCAATTGATCTAAAATATCGTGATGTAACGCTAAATTAGGTTGGCGACCTCGATACTTTCCTTCCTCTTTTGCCTTAGCGATCCCTTGAGCCTGACGTTTATGGCGTGTTTCATAATCATCACGCGCCATAGCTGCACCCAAATCCAACATAAATTCAGTTAAGGCCAGAGTAATGCTGTTTTGCTCACCAGAAGTGAACACGGTATGAGTCATGGGCTGATCTACTACCACAATAACTAACCCTTTTTCCATAATACGCGCTTTCAAGGTTTTCCATTCACCCCAGGGCAAGCGAGTTAAACGGTCCATCTTTTCAATCAACAACACATCACCGGCTTCGCTATCTTCAATTAGCTTATTAAGTTCGGGACGTTCTAACTTGGTGCCAGATTGGTTTTCAATGTAGTAGCCAGCAATACGATGCTCAAACTTCGTCCCAAAGGCTTTAAGTTCTTCTTTTGCTCGTTGAGCATCTTGTTCTGTGGTTGACGCACGAAGGTAGGCCCGAATTAGCATTATCATCACCTATTGGTTTAATTTAAGTTGGTTTCTTTAATTGGTTTATTATAGGTGGTTTCTTAAATGATGCAATTCGGGTTGAGAGATGAAGTGAACTGGTTTTGTTGGGGTATACCTAAAATAACTCAAACACGAAATTGAAATGCAATTATTGATGTAATGAAGCAATTAATAACTTCCAAGTATAAATATTCTAACTTAGATGTGGGTTTAACAAATTATTCAATCAGGTTGATATTAGTCACATCAAAAAATTAATAGGGTGTAGTACAATCTACCGCTCATTTATGCGGGATATACGTATGTTTAAGAACATAAAATCAATAAAAAACTTCGGCATCTTCAAAAATGTTAAGACCAATGCTGGGCAACCTTTCCATCAATTCAATTTGTTCTATGGCTTCAACTATTCAGGAAAAACTACGTTATCACGTATTTTTCAAGCAATGCAGCTAGGTGAGATAACTGAAGGCTTTGAAGCTGGTTCATTCGAAATTGACAGGCATGAAGGTTTATCAATTAAAAGCAACGCAATTCAAAAAATTGAAAACTTGCGTGTATTCAATTCAGATTACATAGCGAGGAACGTTAACTTCTCTGAATCAAGTGTCAACTCTGTCCTGATTATTGGTGAAAAGAATATTGAATTAGAAGAAGAACTGAAACAATTAGAAGAAACTATCCCAGCAAAAGAAAAAGAACGAGACAATAATTCAAAGTTAGCTTTAGACAAAGAAAGAGAAAAGAATAAGCGCCTTACAACAGTTGGTCGTAATGTTACTGATCTAAACATTCTTGGAAGATCCACTTTCAACGTAGCAAGTGTAAAGTCAATGCTCGGTAGTGCAGTAGCAGAGCATAAACTGACTCCAGAACAATTAAGTGCGTCTATTGATGTAGCAAAAGCTACTGCTGTTGCAAGTATATCTAAAGCAACGATTACTTTACCAGATATGACGACAGTCTTAGCTGACATTCAAGAAATCATGAGTACGTCAGTAACACAGATAACTATTAGTGAATTAGAAACTGATAAGAAATTAAGGGATTGGGTTGAAGAAGGTATTGAGCGTCATGAAGATCATACAACCTGTCAATTCTGTAAAAGCTCTATCAGAACTGAACGCATAGATGAACTTAATAATTATTTTTCAAAAGCTTATAAAGAATTAAGCCGGAAAATTAATTCTGCTATTGCTACAGTAAAAACGAAATCACTAACTACAAGTATTCCAAATACTAGCCAGTTATATCCAGATTTACAGGCTGAATTAGATGACTATAGAAATGAAATTGAACCATTGAATCAATATTTTCAAACTATGAAGCAGTCGTTACTTCAATTACTGATCAACAAAAAAGACAATATGGCAGAAGCATTACCTTTTAATGCTTCAGATTATCCAATGCCTGATTCAACGGAATTACTAAATAAATTCAATAAACCAATTAAGGCGCATAACGAACGAGCCTCTAATCATTCATCCGAACAAAGAAATGCTATTGAAGAGGTTAAACGCCACTACGTTTATCAAGAAACACAAGATTACAACCATTTGCAAGCGTCAACTGACATCACTGCATTTGAAGACATAGCCAAAGCAATACAGAAAGATGTAGATGCAAAGAACAAACGTATCGGCTTCATTAAGGCTGAGTTGAATAATACGAAACAAGGGGCGCAAAGCCTTAATGATAACCTGAGCCAATACTTTGGTAAGACTGACATTGAAATTCGA
>NZ_AP024857.1 GCF_024529955.1 Photobacterium toruni | reverse complement strand
AAAAGCTCTGCCCGTTGGGTTGAGCTTGCACAGGCATTAGAGGAATACTGGGAAACACATTTCTTTGATGACCTGCAAGTATTTGAAAATAGCCACAATATATTTACAGCCTCGCCAGAAGACCTCAATAAACGAATCGCTGAATTAGGGGATTTTTTTGATGTCGCATTGCCCATTGATAAATCTAGCAAGCGTCTTGCCGTCCTATGGCGAAAAGAAGAAATACATCAAAAAGACACCGCTCTTTTAGTTGAATCGCTGTTAACTCGTAATTTTAATGGCTCTCCGGCTAAATGGGAGCGCGTTTGGGCACCTAATGGAACCTATGATAAAGAGCATCTATATAGCACTTTTGAATTAGACGTCCTCAATAAAAATAAAGATGATTATTGGTTAACCTCTCGCGGTAAATTGCTGGTGGATTTAGGGCACTTACACCGAATTGGCATGACTAAGCTTGAATTTGTCTCTATTGCACGTCGTGAAATTGAACGTGTAAGGCCGACTCATATTGTTTATGACGGTGAAGTATTCCTACTAACAATTGATTTTTACTACCCAAAATTGCCAATTACGTGCCCTCGTATCACGCTATCCACAATTGGGTCGAGATATAGATATTCACTAGAGGATCGTTTTGATGATGTTATATCCGACGCATCACCTTTGGATATCTCACCAATTGGTATTACGCATTATCGTGGTATTACAAACAGTATTAGTAAATATGAAGTAGGAGGGATGCCTTGGTCTCTCGATATTTATCTTGATATCGGCGATCGTCTAGTTGCTATTGCTGGAACTGAAGGAGACATCCTTCCCCCATTGGGTTGTTTTAATACCTCACTGTCGTCTTGTTCCCTTAAGTATCAGTCATTACTAACAACAATAACAAAAGAACCCTCTTATCTTGGGGCAAATTACTGGTACTCATTAATAAATAGTTTTGATTGTGTCTCTACAGACATATCACAATTAGATGAATCTGTTATCTATGTTGACCATTATCGATACAAAACCAGTGTTGCACAGTATGAAATAGGCGGAATCCCGTGGTCCCTTGATCTATATGTCAACATGGAAGATCGGCAGGTTCCTATTGCTGGAACTGAAGGAGATATACTCCGTCCTCTAGGTTGTATTGGTACAACAAAGATAACTTATTCTTTTGAAAATCAATCCTTAACAACAAAGATGAAAAAAAAATCATCTTATCTTGGGTCTAAATATTGGTATTCATTAGATCGTAGTTTTGATGGCCTTGCCACTGATACGTCACCATTAGATATCTCTCCTGTTGACGTACAAAAAATACGAGGGAAAACAAAAACAGAACTAATTCAACAAACAATTATAAATACGAATAACTGGCTAGGTTTTGATGAAATTCCTAGTGATTACATACCTTTAGATGCTCCTTTATGGGAAAAATAATGACCACATCAAATTCGCCATGGCAGATTGCTGAACTGCTACCACGCTTTTATAAAAAGAATGCTTTATCTATTGGCGGCAAGGCCCCTCAATTAATTGTTTCATCATTCAAATTTTCACATGATGAATCATTAATTTCTCGTGCAACAAATCCACCAACGTTAAAGCGTTTCCCGCCAAATAAAAACACAGTTGAAAATGTATTTTATGAAAACAAATTCAACTCAGATGACATTATTTATAGCGAAGGTCGTTTAATGTTTCGCTGTATAATGGCAGAGAATACTCTTTCATCACCGAGAGAATACAGCTTAACAACACTTCACGACCAAGACGGTGACATCGTTGCTGTCAGTGTTGATTTACCTGACTGGGTAACACCAGGTGAAGGTGTTAACACACATCCATACATCAACTTTCCAATTGGAGATGCATAATGAGTAACAGTTGGCCACAACAACCGGATGATGATTTGAGAATAGATACAGCCTGGAGGGAAAACTATTCGGGTGCATCAATGAATCAAAAATTACATGGAATCGTTAATAAAGGGGTGTACTCTGGTTTCAAGGTAACGCCGACTTCTAGTTTGAGTGTTGAAATTTCAGGTCTTGGTGATCAAAACATTGCAATTATTGAAGTCGGAACGTATTCGCTAACGGCGAGAATGCCAAAATCATCTAAAAAACAACTGGGTGTAGTTGCGGGTAAAGTTCAGCACGTTGTTTTAGAAGCAACATATGCTCGTTATCAAGAATCAACTGTAAAATTATTAATAAAAGAAACGATCAATTCAGATCATCTCGTCATTGCAACACTCAATGTTCCGCTTGGCACTACACGTTTAACATCTGAAATGATTACGCAGACGTATGCTGCTAAATCCGTTACACAGAGTGAATATGCAGAACTAGCCGCTTTAGTTGTTGATAATTCATCACGACAAATGAAGATGGATGAGCGATTACGACACCTTGAAAGTCTGCATAATATCTAATCAAGTTTACTATCGTTAGCTACCAAACCTGGTGGCTAACACATATTTTCCTGTTGCTGCATCAATCATCCCTCAGCTCTACCATCAAGTAACTTAAATAAAGTGTGTGGAGCGTTTCTCGTGAAATATCTCTCGTTCGACTTTGATCAGTTTAATGAAAAAGGACTGAAAAAAGTTATTGATGAATTTCAAAATCAAAACTTATCTGTAACCAGTGTGGAAGCAGACAATAAACCTAAACGTCAATCAGGCGTCCAAACAAAAAAAGCAACATTGCATTTTAGTGATGGCCAAAAGCTAGTTTTACAAGCTACAGCGCAAGGTTCTATTTTTCAAGTTCGTCTTAACACGCGTGTCATTCCAGTTAAGTACGTTGACGATCTAAAGAAAGCCATTACTGAAATAGCAACTAAAGTTAAATCAAACAGTAAACAATTTCAGAATACATTACAAAAACGAGCTGTACGAAGCAGTAATAGAACGGATGCAAACAGTAAGGCCAAGACAAGCCTGAAAGCTCAAATAGCCCTAGCAAACGCTGACAAAGAGGATTTACTGTCAACTGTCATTAAATCTCGACAAGAAAAAGTAACGCTTAATGACTTATTGTCTGAAAAGCAAAATAGTAAAGAAAAAGTAACCCTCCAATTAAATCAGGCATCTAATGAGACATTGGAGTTATTAGCTGAAATAGAGAAACTGAAGGATGCTGACTAATGAACCCACAATTAGGTCAACGATTATTTTCAACACCGGACCCTCTCGCTGTCGGATTAACAGTTAATGAAACGATTGATGCCATATACAGCCTAACCTCCGACCCAGAACAAGAAGCTCTGATGATGGAGTCAGTATCTTTAGCTGTAATGGATTCAGCATATATCAAGGGCGACCCGATACTATCCGGTTTTATACTTGATGCTATCTCCACAACATATGCACGTTTCCCTCGAACAATGAAAGCGTTAGAGCGATCACTTAACCGTGGTGGGTTACAGGCTAGTGGTATTGAGGTCTCAGCTCATGAAATAGGCACACCAAAGAAAAATAATTTATTTGCTACTGTCGCAGTACAATTTACGATGACAGACGGACAGGCTCTAACAGTTGTTTTTCACGCGCCAGATGAAGACCCTAAAATCTTTAAACCAGATGATATGGTAGTAGCGTTTCGTTGGATGTTAAATAAGCGAGACATCACTCAAGTTGTCTCACCTGAAATGATTCAAGGAAAAATGCGTGATACGTCACTGCAATCAATTGCAAAGCGTGTAGTTTCACTTGTCGTTGCAAATTCAGAAAAGTTTAAAGCCAAGCAAGCTGAAGTCATGAAGATGCGAGAAACGTTGGCAGAATCCAATAAAGAGGTCAACACTTTAACAGAAGAGCTTCAGTCATTAACGATGGATATTAGTAATATTAATGATCATTCAGAGGAGATAGATCAGAGTTTAGCGTTAAAAAATAAGCTTCTAACAGAAACAGAACAACGAAATGAAGAACTTCGTGCTCAAATAAGTGAATTAAGAGCAATACATAAAGTTGAACCAGTATCACAAAAAATAGTAGAAAGTGAAGCAGGGGAAAGATTAAGGCTAATTGATTCAGATTTACATCGTAATATTACGAGTTCAATCTCTGCCATTATTGCTATAGATAAAGGTAATTCACCAGGTAATGATCGTTCTTTATTTGTTGCTTCTATCGCAAATAAAATAAAAACACGTTATAAAAATGGACAAACAGAAACTGTCGATGCGGCTCTTGATTATATTAAAGAAATTCAGTCAACATTAGATAAACCGTTAATTACAGATAGAAACGGTGTATGGAAATTACACAGTAATGCCGCTGGTGAACAAGAACAAAAAGAGAAAGAAGCCAATAAACCAGAAGAACCTATTAATAAAATAACTGATGAAGAACGCAATCAGCAGTTAAAACAAACATTAATAGCTATTATCGGTGGTGACCCCATCGGCAAGGATTGGGCAATTGAATACGGTGAATTAACTGAACCGTTTGTAATTGTTTATCCAAATGAAAATAAAGATCACGGCTACGCAATATGGATGCGTGATGATACTACGATGACTGTTACTTATGATGAAGGATCACCTATTGCTGATGGCAATGGCATGACCAAATGGGACCAGGTTAAATTATTCATCTTAGCTGACTACAATAAAGAATCTAAGCGTTTTGATGACGGCGAAAAACCAGAATCTGTACTAACTTTAGAGAACATCGTCAACGGTTTGCATGATGATGTAGCAGCTGATGACATACTTGAAATGATCGAAGAAGCTGTCGAGCAACTCGAAGATAAAGGACTGATTGAACAATACGATGAGCTAATTGGCTCTGCAACAGAAAAGTATGCCGAACTAGATGAGAAACAGGAATAAGTTTTATGCTTACGGGTATTCAAAAACTACAATTAGCTAAACAACTGAAACAGTTACGTAGTCAAATTAAGTCCAATAGTATCAAGGGAATAGAAAAGCTTAATCTTGCAAAAGAGATAAAAGCTATTCGTGCTCAAATCACTGGTAAAGTAAAAAAACTTACTTCACGATTAGATGACTTAATTAAAGGTAAATACGATAATCTTACTCCACCTAAATTTATTGCATTAGTCCGTGAAATTTCGGAAGAAGAAAACGATTTTGAATCAGTAAAGAATCCAGTAATTAATTATGTCCAAAAAAACATTGCAGCATAAAAAAAAGACTATCGCTGATATTAATGCTGCAAGAGAGATTGACGGCCTCTGTGCCGTCTTTCTTCATGCCTTTGGATATCAACTGGAACACCAAATTAATAAGGCAAAACAATTAAAGAAAAAACTCATCAATGCTTCAGATGATATGGAGCGTTATCAGGCATGGCGTCGTATAGATGATCTCTATAACGAAATATCACGATATGACGATAATAGATTGGAAACAATTTCAGATAATGACGTTGATCTAAACAGCCTACGCAATGCTTACATAAAACCGGACAGTATCGGTGACACACTGCAAGATAGCTGGAAAAAACAAGGAGCAACATTTGTTGATAACGCCCTCAATACAAAAATTGTTTCCAATATAAAACGTATTGAATCTAACTTGTCGACAATTCTGCATAGCGACACTGACGTTGATAGAACAGTTAAAGCCATTAAAGCTGAATATATTGAACCGTTAATGAAAAAAGCACGTTCCATTATGAGTGAAATGGAAAATGGTAATAACGCACCAGAATTACGAGATGAAGTTCTAGAAATTAAAACCGAAATTGAAGGTGTTTATAAAGAAAAGATAGATCCCATCATTAATGCCGCTCAAACAAGTAAATCACTAAGTCATGATGACAAGAAAAATTTAATTGAGTTAAAAAAAGAAAAAAGCGTTTTGGGTGCTCATTTAATGTCAGGTATTTATGATGAGTTAATAAATAACTCTGTTATTTCAGATAAAGATGCAAATATTTGGTCAAATAATCAAGAAATAACAAAGTCAGCAATCATTAGAATGCGAAAATCAGGATACCCAATCCAAGAAGTTCGTCGGGATTTAGCAACTTACTATCAGTTACTTAATGGTCGAATTGATAATATTAGAATAGTCACAACCGGTAGCAAACGTGCTAGTGCAGTCATAAATACTGGGACTATCGATATTGATCATAACTTTGATAGAAAAACGCTTTTCCATGAGATGAGTCATCTTCTCGAATCTGACGGTTCAGTGAAAGAAGCTAACCAGTCATTTATCAAAAAAAGAGCAACAGGTGCGCCAGAGCAATTACGGGCATTAACAAATAATAGAGCATATAGCTCTGATGAAATTGCTCTGCCGGATCATTTCTTTTCTCCATATGTAGGTAAAATATACCAGAGCGGTGCAACTGAAGTAGCATCAATGGGTATTCAGCAATTTTCATCATTACAAAACATGTATTCTCTGTTTGAATCTGATCGAGAAATGTTCGATTTAATGGTCGGCATGATGCAAGGAATGACAGATAATCAAAAAGAAAGACAAAAAGATATTTTCTCCTCCAAGCAACGTGATTTTGATTTCTACAATAATGTAAAAAACCATATTAAATCACTACCTTGGGTTATAGGGCATCAATTAGATACAGATGAAGCATGGGAATCCGCATTATCTAGCTATAATCGTGCTTTTTATTTAAAATGGCAATGGAAACAAACCCTTGGCGACTTGTGCATCATGCCAGCAAAAGCAGGAAAACAGAGAAAACAGGTTTATGTTGTGGAAAATAAGCAAGGAAAAAGGCATTTTTTCAGCGAGAGGTTACTTGCTGAAACATACTGTTATTTATTTGAATTAAATACCCTTGGTATTCAATCTAGCAATGAAAATTTATTCCAGTTAATTAGTAAGCAGACCTCGCCAGAATGGTATCAGTACGGGGGAGAATTACCCTCGCTGAATTAGCGGAGTCTCCATGTATAGATTTAAAATCACAACGCCACTAGATACAGTGGCGTTTATTTTAGTTTCAACCGACTGGGACATTAAATCCCGCGTCGAAATTCAAGCTAACTCCACTGACGAAACTATGATCAGTGATTTCCTCAAGTTTCACGGCATGACACCAGATGGTCGCCTTGCCTCCCTCCCTGATATGGCACCAATGAGCATCCACTACAGTTTCAATAGCAAAGCGGCTACTGATCAAGGCTGGACGTGTACGATTAAAGAAGGTGAATCCCTGCCATACCCCCACCGCGACGTGGTGTTTGATAGTGCCTCCGATGACGTTGAGCTCACCTTAAAAACTAAGACGTTTACTCTTCAAGACCGTTATCAATTTCAGGGCTTACCAATTTCCATTGAGAATAAAGCAGGCTCCAAGCGTGAAGGGATTGATCCAGATGGTCACAAATGGTCTGTCCCTATGCACGCAGACTACGGTTATATTCGCTCTACATTAGGGGCTGACGATGAAGGTATTGATTGCTATGTCGGTGATAACCGAAAGGCTGAGCATGTCTACATCATCAAGCAACACGCGATTGAGAAGGTTAAAAAGTGGGATTCTAAATATTGCCCTGACTGTAAAGAGCACGCCCATGATTGCGCCTGCCCTGACTATTTTGACGAAGACAAGGTAATGATGGGATTTGACAACAAAGAAGCCGCGAAACAAGCCTACCTGAAGCAATATGATTCTGACTTGTTCCTTGGTCCTATTTCAACCATGTCTACCGCCGATTTCAAAGCTGCAATTAATCAAGCAGGCGGTAAGAAACTCGACATCCCATTGCAGTTTGTCCATGATTCTGTGAATGAATTAGTATTTGATCGTGCAAACCCACAACAAATATCAGCTTTGTTAGGTGCAAATAACATAAACGAGCTAGAGAAAGCATTCTTTTTATTAATAGATCAAAAAAAACCCACTGCCTTTGGCCTTAAATCAAGCGGTATAAAAACAAGAGAAACATTAAACGCAAAAGCTAAAGCCATTGTTGATCGCATTAGAGCGGCTGATTGGGACACCAGCAGTTTAACTGACGAAGAACGTAATATTATCGTTCAATACTCAGGACGTGGTGGCTTAACAGAAAACAATCAGTTTGAATATTTTACTCCAACGTACATTGCTGAAGGTTGTTGGGATTTGCTTAAAGCTAATGGCTTTAAAAACGGCAATGTTTTAGAACCGTCAACGGGAGCTGGTGTATTTAGTGCCACGAAAACCCAAGGTGTTAAGATCACCGGTACGGAAATCGACCCAACCAGTTCGGGTGTAAACAAAATACTTCACCCTGAAGATACTATCTTAAATCAAAGCTTTGAAAAGCTGGCGGTCGAAGCTCCTGACAATCACTATGACTCAGTGATTGGCAATGTTCCGTTTGGCTCAGCCCGTGGTGCCAGTGCGCACGATGACCCTGACCACAAAAATGAAAAGCTCATTGAGCGTTACTTTATCAATCGCCTAATCGACAAAGTAAAACCTAATGGTTTATTGGTCCTGGTCGTTCCCGTCAATATCTGCCGTGAAAAGGGTAAGACCTGGCAAAAGTGGCGCAACAAGATCAGCAAGAAAGCGGAATTTATGGGCGCTCACAAGCTACCAAGTAAAACCTTTGGTAAGCAGGGCACCAGTGTAGTGACTGACATTATCGTTTTGCGTAAGCACAGTACCGATGCCGCCGAGAAAATCCAGAACCTAAAATCGAAGCAATTGCGTGATATGAACGTGATTTGGGACACTTTCATTGAAGGTCGCTGGTGGAACGAAGAAGGTAAGGCATTCATTCAAGGTAAGTTCGTGCCTAAAGATGCCTCAAAAATTCGTGATGACGACAAAGTTATCCGTGATGGTTCCCTAACCGATGAAGCCCTTAAGCGTAAACTGGCAAGTAAATTCACTTCCCGTATTGATTGGGATGCCTTAGATATCGCGGAGCCAGTTATTACCAATTACGCAGAAGGTGATCGTCGTGTTATTGATGAGCAAATGTTTGAGCTTAAAAACGGTAATTGGGAATCGGTTGATACTTCTCCTGAAGCGATCACTGCCATTGATAAGAAAAAATACGGAGTAAGTACCCTTGAAGAGCTAAAAGGCTTACTAAATAGTAATCAGGGCGCATTAAAGCTATCTGTACATCAAGCATTTGCTGCAATGAAAGCATGGAAGTTTTTATTTTCACAATCTCAACGTGATGCTATTGAATTCGCAATGAGTCAGCCCGACGACAAATACCGCGAACAAATCTACCGTGGGTCGTTGATCGGTGCCGACCTCGCTAAATTCCAAAATTCCGTTAACCAAGGCGATTGGGATATATCTGATCAAATGCGACTGCAAGAGCTGGTTGCTGATGAGGTAAATCATTATGGGCACCCTAAGCAAAACAAAGGGCTATTACTGGCAGGAGACCGTTCACGGTACTTCGGTGTGTTCTCAACAGCAATGGACGAAAGCGGTGAATACTCCGCACTACTAACGGGAGAAAGCAGCACTAAAGGACTAGCGTTTGATGATACAAACCCAAGCGCCATTGTTGAGCACCTGTATATCCGGGAAGGACTGACTGACATCTCGCTTGACGATGTTCAACGACTCTATAAAGGCAAGACGCCGATCACTTTGTCCGATCTTGCTGATGATAAAACACTGGCCATTGACGCTGACGGTAACATTATGCCGATGAGCCGTTATTGTTCTGGTGATGTTTACCAGAAAGTTGTGTCGCTCAGTGCCGCCATTGCCCTAGAAAACGACTCGAAGCTTAAAGCTAAATATCAACAACAGCTGCAAGAAATCGAATCTCGCCGCACGAAAACCGCCACAGAAGACATTGCTTTCTCAATGCGCCATAAGTGGATTGATCGCAAGTACGTTCTCGAATTCATGAAAGAAAAGGGATTTAATCAACTTGATTATCAGGTATCACAAACCGTAGTTAAAAAAGATGAAGATACGGGTGAGAGCTATGTTGACACCGAGACAGTACGCGACACATCAAGTCCGTTCGGTGAATTCTCAGGCTATGAAGACTCATCCGGTTACTACAAGCAACTTAATCGCTGGCTGAACGGAAAAAACGTCACCAGCTCTAAACAAGAATACCTGGAAGAATACCGTGAAAAAGTTACGAACCTAGATAATGAGTTCCGTGTCTGGATGCAACAACACCAAGATGCTGATGATCTGTCTGAAATCTACAATCAGAAATTCAATAGCTACATCCCTCTAGAGCACTCAACCAGTGATTTAGGACTAGAAGGTGTATCAAAGCTGGTTAAACCACACGGCTACCAATGTGCAGCAGTACGCCGCTTATCGGAAGAAGGGACGGGCATCCTTGGCTTTGATGTCGGTTTAGGTAAGACCTTTAGTGCATTGGCACTCGCGGCATATAACAAACAGATGGGCCGAGCGACCAAGAGTCTTATTGTTGTACCTAACTCTGTACTGGCTAACTGGTATCACGAAGCAAAGATGTTCCACGGCAACCTTGATCATGCTTTGTTTGTGGGCTTTAAGCCAAAACTAGACAAGGACGGCGTTATTACGCGAGAAGTGGTCAAGGATGAGAATGGAGAACCGAAAAAGAATAAGCACACGCAAGAAATTGAATACCAAGACGTGCTAATTAAAGAATCTGCGCAAGAAATATATGAAAAGATGCATCAGATCCCACAAACAAGTAAGTCACTTATTGTCATGACCTTTGAAAAATTCAAAGAAATTCAGATGCGTCCTGCTAGCAAGCAAAAATACGCCGATAAGTGGACTGAAAAATCACTCATGTCAGATCAGCTTGCGGCTAAACAAGTGTTGGGTGATGACGTTAATCTTGGTAAGGGAAAAGACAAACTGAGCTACAAAGATGCAGTACGTAAGACCTCACTGCAGCAACGCTTCCTTGAGGACGGGGGCCACAAGAAAGGGGAATTTCCATATTACGAAGACATGGGCTTTAAGTCCGTGATCGTCGATGAAGCGCACTCATTTAAAAACAGCTTTAAAGCAGGTGACAATACAGGTGATATTGCGTACTTGCCAACTCCGGCTGAATCACAGCGGGCTATCGACATGGCAATGAAAATGGCATATCTGCGAGATCAAAATGAAGGTCGCGGTTCGGTACTGCTATCTGCAACCCCTGTCACCAATAGCCCGATGGAAATTTTCAATATGCTGTCGCTAGTATTGCCAGTGGAAGAGTTTGAAAAATTCGGGATTTACACCGTCGATGACTTTATCCGCGTCTTTGGCAAGATTGCCACCGTAGACAAGATGACCGTTAAGGGTGAGATTGTTCAAAAAGACGGGCTGGTGGGCTTCCAAAACCTTGATGGTCTGCGAAACTTGTTCCACCGCTACACCAACATGAAAAACGCCGATGACGTTAACCTGAAGCTGCCTGATGCACCAGAAAGCCATGAGTCCGTAGAGATGAATGCTGAGCAGCATGACGCTTACGAAACATTGCGTGAAGAAGCAAAAGAATCCAGCAAACCAGCTTTTGCACGTAATAAGAATGCACGAGCACTCTTTGCGGTTATGCGTGATATGGATAAGGTCACAACAGATATGGATCTGTACAACCAGACCATGACCTTTACTTTCCCGACTGAAAAAGCTGATCAGTTAACAAAACTGATCGAATCATTGCCTCAAACGATCACAACAGACCGTTTTGAGCAGAATGAAGAAGGACAGGAAATCAAGGTCAAAGTAGATATTGAGCTTGATTATTCACTTAATAAAGAAGGTGATACGCAAGTATTGGTTGTTCCTGACGTCTTTGAACAAGCCGTTATTGATCGCTTAGTGGATATCGGTATCGATCATGCAGACGTAAGCCACCCATTAACCCCAAAATACGCCAAACTGATCGCTAATTTACAATCAGAATACGACATTAATGGTAAACAAATCATCTTCACAGAAGAAAAAACACAGCACCACAAGTTAAAACGAATCATCGTTAATCAACTGGGTATTGATGCAAGCGAGGTCGGCATTATCAATGGTACAGATGCCGCAGGAGCTAAATTACAACGTATTGCTGATTCTTATAATGCAGGTAGCCTTAAAATAGTTATTTGTAATAAGAAAGCTGAAGTTGGTGTAAACCTGCAAAAAGGCACCAGCGCTATTCACCATCTTACATTACCGTGGACACCAGCTAGTATCCAACAACGTAATGGTCGTGGCGTTCGTCAAGGTAACACCGCAAAGCGTGTCAATATTTTCTATTATCTTGGGAAAGGCTCATTTGATGGTTATCGCCTTGATTTACTCAATAAGAAATCAAGCTGGATGCGTGATCTCTTTACGGGTAGTGAAGCTGAAGCCATAAATGGTAATGCTGTTGATAATGATGATTACTTAGATATGTTTGAATCAGATCCTGCCGCAGCTAAAGCTAAACGTATGGAAAAACTAGCTACACGTCAAGCTGAACAAAAACGCAAGTCAGACCTGAAATGCTCTGTTGATTTATCCCAAGTAATCAGTAATCGTCAACAACTGGACTCATGGGAAGCTGACAAAGTCGATGACTACAATAAGCTGTTTGAGCGAAAAACTAACGCAGAAGTTGCATTAAACAAATCAAAAGTTGCAGGTAATGACACAAGTAAGCACGCACAAGTATTAGCGCGTGCCAACAAAGCATTACAAGAGCACACAGCTAAATGGGATGATACTAAACAAAAACTAGAATCTCGTTTAACACAGCGTATGACATTCTTACGTCAAAAAGATAAATCAGGTGAATTACCATTTAATTCAGCTGTTCTAGATAATCCTGACACGGCAATTGTAGCTCGTAATGGTTCAGTGATTGTTGCCGGAGATTGCTTTGAAAATACCAATCGGACCATCATTGAAATTCTGTCAGTAAATGCGAAAGCTCGTATTGTTAGTTATTCGGTTGTAGCGGGTAATATTTCTTACCGATGGTGGGGCTCTTTAGTTAGCGGTAATAGCGAACAGTCAATATTTGAAGGTGCCATGGAAGATATGCCGGAAAATATGAAAAAAGTAACATATAGTCCTGAAGAAATAACAGAGCGTAAGTTACTCAGCATAAATTATAACTACGCTGATCTAAAAAAAATAACTAAAGAACAATTTATTAAATATCGTGACACCTTGCAGCTAGGATATTCAACGGCACTATGGCGTACTGATGAAGGTCTAAAAGCTTCCGCACCAAGAGGAGAGGATCGCGTTAACCTTGTATATCCGGATCTTAATGATGCAGTGTTGAAGAAGGAAGTTGCAACAGCGTACCTAATGTTAACTCGTCGTAATGATGATTCCTATGATTGGCGCAATGTTATGACGGTATTTTTTGGTAATCAATGGCGTGATGCACTCTCTGAATATGGCGACAAAGCTAGTCAAGGCGATGTATTAACGAAATGCGCTCAAATGTGGACAGAATTACAGCCGAGTCTCAATGATGCAGCAAGAATTATTGGTGGACCACTCGCATTGGCTCGTAAATCAGCTTTCCGTGGTTCAATTCGCATTCAATTCAATCGAGAGGTTTATAATTCAATTCGTACCATGGGAGATAACAAAAATGAGATAGAAGATTGGGCAAATAACTACTCAGATGGAATCATAAATCAACTAGCAGAAGAGGCTATGCAAGTTGAACGAGATCAGGCTCTAGCTGAACTTAACGAGATCAAGAAAAATCCAAATTACAAAGAACTCAGTTCTCAAATTGAAACTGCTTTTTTAAATATTGGCATTACAGCTAAATATAATCTCAAAGAGGTAAACATCCCTCGTCGCAGTACACCACTGCCCGCTATGAAGTATTTATTCTTACAAGATAAAAATGGTAAGAATGGTAAGTTATTCAATGCTAAAGATATTTTAAAGGTTCGATATGGCGCAAAATACATGGTTGGAGATGGTGACTACGCAGGTAGCTGGTGGTACTTTCCGTCAGAAGTTGATATTAAGGCCATATTTGAAATCATTGATTAACATTAATTAGATATTCGATAGATATTCGATAGATATTTGTTTAATACTTAAAGGATACCCGTTATGATATGGGTATCCATATTGAGAGCTTATAATTATGACCATTAAAATACCAACACCAAAAGACTTAGTACCTTTATATCAAGAAGCAATGGATGGGCAATCTGAAGAACAATGGCAAAACACATTCCTCAATGCTATTAGTAAAATGATAAATAAAGATCCTTTATGGTATCGAGCATATGGTTTTTATTGGTGGGGTGTAAAACAGCTACTCATTGAAAATGGGTTACTGGAATTTGAATATATTGATGCAGAATGGCTTGAAAAAATACACTATGAAAACTCAGTATACCTACTTCTGGCAGCTTTCGCTTATCATGACGAGCGTTTAGAAATGGGTGCGAAATATGACGACTTACACGTTATAGAAATGAATGATGATACGTTTGATAGTTACATCATGATTGATGACGAACTAGAACAACTTGCTGTAGCTAAAAGTTTTAACTAAATATTAATAGGATATCTATTTGGTATCCTATTAATACCCATCCTTCCTCCGCAAATAAATCTATGTTGCTGCGCTGAATATCCTTGCCCGTTACCCTTTACTAATTAAATAACGTGTAAAGAGGCATCAAGTGACGGCGACCACAAAAAAACAAAGCCTGCTATCTCGCTTATATCTTGGTCTAAAGTCAAGCGATCAAGAGGCCGTTAATGAATTACCTGCAAATAGCAGTTATTACGATCCTAGCGGTATACACCATTTACTTGATGATGACGACGATAAGTCAGGAATAGAAACTAATACATTAATTACTCCATTCCCCTGTAATCGTACAGAGGGATATGTGGTTTTTGACCGCATGGCAAATGACCCAACAATAGATAGTGCATTAAAAATGCATGTTGCAAATGCACTATCAGCAAAAACAGATACAAGTGAAATCCTGTTTATCCAATCAACAAAAAATGCTGACGATAAAATCGTTTCCGATCTACGTAATACGATTGGCAAATGGTTAAATGAAAACATCGAATCTATTGCCTATCAAACTGCTAAATATGGCATTAACTATGTACGGCCATACATGGATCAAGGTAAAGGAATTGTTCATATCCGCTATGACCATTACACCCATCCTGCTTACGTGACACAGTATGAGCGTGCAGGCCTTCCTTGTGGATTTACATCAAAATATCAACGCGTTTTGGAGCGTGAGGGAATCATTAAACTCATGGTTCCATGGCGATATGTTGCGTTTAAAATACCGAAATGGGGTGATGGTAATAACTATGTTGAACCACTGCGAATTAATCCATTAGCGTTTGATATTGATGATGATGATTTCATGAATGAAGAACCCATCGAGTCTCAGGATTATGGTTCATCATTAATTCGCACAGCGTTTGACCCATGGACAGATTTGAATGAATCAACTCTGTCATTAAATCAATCACGCCAAAATGCAGCTAAACGTGACCGTTTTATCACAATACAAACAGGTAATAAAAATCCCGCACTAGCAGCTAAATACTACAACACGATAATGACGCAACTAAAAAGAAAATTGCATCTTTCGTCTCGTCGTTCTGCGCTGCGAGGTCATATTTCAACTATTGATAACCACGTCTTACCCGTTCCAGCTGACGGTTCAGGTTCACTCAATATACAAACAGAACAATCGGAAGTGAATATCAGTGCAATTGAAGACGTTAACTTTCATATAAACAGACTTTGTTCAGCTTTAGGCGCAGATAAATCACTCCTGGGATTCACTGATGATATGAGCGGGGGATTAGGTGAAGGCGGTTGGTGGACGCAATCCATGATTGCAGCAATCAAAGCAAATCAGATTAGACGCGCTATAAAAATCGGCTCAGAGCGGCTCTGTGAGCTTCATGTTCTAATGAAGTGGGGAAAGATATACACAGAGACAGATAAGCCATGGCGATTAGAATTTAACAGTCTTAATAACGTATTGGAGCGTGAAGAAGCAACTGCTCGTGACAGTCGTGCTAATTTTGCAACAACAGTCTTAACGATGATGCAAATGTTAGACCCAGACATGAACAAATTTGATTTCAATAAAACGGCGAACTGGTTATTTACTGACGTATTGCGTGTTAATGAAGATACATTTAAGGGCCTAATAACCGCTATTGATAGTGGAAATAAAGACGAAATTAATAAGGTTCTTGATTCTGTATCTGATGCATCTAATAGAAATGAACTTAAATCACTAATTTACGGCTGTATTGCCGATTTAATGGAGACTCAAGATGAGTAATGGCCTACAAAAAATCGAACTAAAATTTAATATTTTCGATACTGGTCGAGAGTACACTGGCCAACAACGTGGGTATATCCTAGCCAATGTAAAACAAGTCATTAATTCACCATTGGTGCAGGAACGCCTCCGGTTACGTGAGATGGTTGGCTATGTTGGCCACGGTTTGCGTGAGATGGCGGGCAAGTTAACGTTAGGTGAAAAAGTATCAGTTAAAATGGCCAATGGACAAATGATGGTGGTAGATGCTATTCCATCAAATGTAACGATAGACATGTCTATTGATGATGATGGTAATCTTACCCACACTCAAGAAGTTCTTAATAACAATGAAGGCCAAAAGCTACTAGGACTACATAACTCAAAAATTGGAGGGTTTTCCTGGGCGGCTGGTGGCGGGAAGGTTGGCGAGAATACAATTATATCTGACCTACTTGGCTTTGATTACGTCCATAATCCTCTGTTTTCTAGCAACCGTGGGTATGTCTTAGATTCGGCTGATAATGACACATATGATCGAGAAGCCATTCTTGATAATTTAACTGCGGCTGGCGTCAATACTGAACAGCGAGAAATGGTGCTAGATACATTTACTGCATCAGCTGTATTTGAAGCAGCTCAATATCGTGAACAATTATTTGCATCTCAACAAGTAATTGCAGATCAACATGAAAAGCAATCAGAACTACAACTCTTACTAGATAGTGCAACAAATGAAACAGATATTCTAAAAAACACCTTAGCAACTCGGAATGATTTATTTAAGCAGCTTCAAAATACCAGTCTATTAAATATTAATGACAAGGTACTCGATGCGCTAATCAATATGAATTCGCCAGATCACGCTGAAATTGTACGAAATTTACTATTGGATGCCGCAAGTATTGATACTAGCCAACTGCCAATAGGAACGCATAAGCCGCTATATGCTAAACGAAATATTGAAAAAGAATTTGGATATGGTGATGTAGAGTCAGCACTAGATCGTGGTATGTACGACTAATAAGCATTAATGCTGGAGATAGCCACTTTTTAACAACAAAATAGGCACATTGTTCCTATTGTATAATTATGGTTTTATGTCATACATAAAAGGAGCCGTAAATGGCTCCTTTTTCTAAATCGACTAAAGACTCATGGAATAACTTATGTCTTTCTAACTGGTTAATCTTGATCTTTTTTTTGTTCTAATTCAGCAATTAAATTATCAATACCTGAACATAAAACTAATTGCATCAAATGCTTACCGTTATTGTACTTAGACGATAACGTATGCAGCTTTTTAACAGATTCACGATAATGTTCATTCAGTAATACATTAACATTTTTTTCAGACGCGCTAGTTTTGTCTAATTCTTTTTCCCACGGCATCAAATCTTTATTTTTTGGAGAGCTATCTTCAAGTGGCTTACCCGAAATAAACGCATCTTCTGCTTTTTGCTTGTCTGAATTAATTCTGCTACTAAGAGACTTAGGCTGTTGCATGTACATTCTCCAAAACTTCTGTGACTAATGATTTGATTTCTTCTGCCGCTTTTTTATTATCCATTTCGACAACACCTAAACCTTTACTATATGCATCACGATAGACCTTGCGATCATGAATAACAGTATCAAGAAGCTGCATTGATGACCATGATGCAATTATCTCACGAGCCTCATCTGTTTCTTTAACTGCGTGATGCGTCGGCGCAATTGAAATTAGACTAAATACCTTAAGATTTTCATTAAAATCCAACGCTGTTTGTATTATTTGATCTACTTTAGGGATGGTATTTATATTATCTTGGCAAGGTCGGAATGGAGAAATAGCAACATGAGCAGCTAACAGACCAGAGCGCATTTCTTGTGAATGCTCATCATCTGCACGTCCTGCAACATCAACAACAACATGATCAAATCTTGTGTCTAATTCACGTAATGTTTGAGTTAATCTTCCTTCTTTTTGAACACATGTAATATAAGGCTCTATTTCTGCCTCTTCTCGATAGCCAATAAAGTCAGCAGTGGTTCCTTGTGGGTCCGCGTCAACAAGACACACTGAATTACCTCTGTGCGCCAACTCAACAGCATAATTTTCTGAGCCAATCGATTTCATGGCTCCACCCTTTTGGCCAAAGAAAATAGTGATCATGATATGTCCTTATTGATTTGCATGGGATTTGATTATAAATACTTATTTGATACCAATCAAATAATAAATAACCATTTAAAAGGTATTTAATAAATATCTACTAGATATTTTTAAGGTATCAGGTAGATATTGTTTACTTTGTCATGCTACTTCTTTGATAGAATCTAACTTACCAACCTCGTTTCCAAACGTATCCCATCCAATTAGCGTTCGACGTGAAAACATTTCAAGCCGATCAATATCATTACCATACAATCGTTCAATCTCACGTCGCACTTGAGCTGGTTTTTCTGATGGTTCACCAATAGGGCTAAAAATTATCTGCTTAACTGAAGCATCCAGTCTTTCCAATCCCTTACCTTTAACTGCAACAAGAACATCTTCACTGTTAGCTCGGGTATAATTACCACCATTCATCTTTGAAAAACTACGCAACAACTGAAGCACTTCAAGTTCACCAAGTTGATCGAATTCATCATTGCTTATGCAAAACTTCTTTTTAAGTACCTGTTGAAATCGCTTATTTAATTTAATCCATGTAAATGCTTTCATGGATTTAAACTTAAACCCCCATGCTTCAACCAGCTTCAACGCCTCCATTGGATGAGTAGACACATGCCACATAAACAACATGCAATCTGGCTTTGTGATATTGTTAATCGGCATCTGCATCATTTCAGGAAGTGTCATTGATGAATAATGATTTTCTGCCGCTCCGTTCGAAATGGTATTGTTGTACTTCCATGGCGGATCAACATATAACAAATCATATTTTTTATTTGGTAATTGCATCTTATCGTCCAAATTTACGGTGATATATGATAATTTCCGATGCTTGATGATGGGTTAAAATCGGAAATTCCTTTATTAATTGAATAATTGCATGATTCAAATTCCCACCATCCCTAACAGCTAAAGCATAACCTCCAGAGACGGTATCTATTCGATATCTAATTGATATTAAATAGATAACGTCATGCAAGCAAAAAGTTAATAACCTTTTGTTTCTTATGTGTTTTTTATATATTCCTAACTCTTTCATATTATCCTTCTGCGCGAATATCAATCAAATCTCGAATGGTTTTCCCTAATACATTTATCCTCCATTTCAATATTTATTCTTTCTTTCCAGTCGGGATAAATTTGTTTAAGGAGATTATTTTCTGCTTGTAGTGACTTAAACTGATTACGAATATCAAGAAGTAGCTTCGTTCTCTGCATAAGCACTAAACGAAACCATTTTGCAATGCTGGTGGCATTACCGTAATAACCAGTTCCATCACAATGAAAGCACTCCCATAATGAATCACCAAACACTCCTTTGGTTTCACCTTTCCCGTAACAGTAAGGACATTTCTTAGGTCTTAGCTGTTGCTCTTTTGCCATTTTTAATGCGGCATCAACTCTCTTTTCAGTTTTCATTTCTAATCAATAACCGTCTTGAACAAAAAACAACAATTAACACGTTATGAATTACGTTATTAATTACGCTTTAAGTAACCATGTTAATAGCTATAATCGCCTTTGTCTACTATGGCTTAAAAACTGCAGTGAAATAAAATCTATATCTATACGATGACAATCAAACCAATATAGAAACTCATTAAAATCCCATCAACTACATTAATTAATCATCATCATTTTTATAATAAAAATTCATTATTTATCAATCCAATAATGGACAAAGTGAAAATCAGCATTTAATATATTTAAAACGTAATTATAAGCGTAACTAACACCTTTATGATTAATGTAATAATAAAGGTAATTAACATGCAATATCAATAAGTTAGAGTATGGCGCATACAGGAATCATCATGTAGCATGAGTTTTTCTATATAAATATTGGATAATAATATGCTCAAAAATGCAGAAGTTCGTGTCCTCATCATGCTGAGAAATGCAAAAAAAAACACAATTGCTATGACTGACTTAACAAGGCGTCTAAATGTAAATGCTGGCATACGAGTTGAGGAGAAAAATCACATACTAAAAGCCTTACAGGATCTTGGATATATAACTATCGAGTGTAAAAAAATCCCCGCAATGAGACGGACCCCAACGTTGATAAATTTAACCGATGAAGGACGTAAAATTGTTAAGGGAATTGAGTCAGGGAGTGTTGAGTTCGATGAAAATTAAGCAAGTAATGTGATCTAGCTCAACAAAACAGCCACAACATTTTTATGTTGTTACCCTGACATTTTGAATATGCAATAACCACCGCTGCAACAACATGATTGTGTTGTTGCAATGCAATTATTATTTGTGCGGTGGTAGCGTCGAAAACAACGTTTGGTAATGGCTGGTTTAAAATGACAAATGAAAGAAATGAAGACTTAAATTCTGAGCAATTTGTTCTAGAAAGGGCGGTGACAAGAGCTGTATTAAATGGAGCAAAACCTGCTGATGTTGCGGCGGTTAACGGCATTAAATACGCAGCATGTCGTGAAATGATTCATAAATACTGCAAATACGCTAATCGTGAAGTGTATGAGAAGCTTAATATCGACGCTGCAAATATGGACAACCATAGTCCTTACCTGGAAATATTAAGAGAAAACAAGCAATTATTCATCGGGCTGGATGAATGCAACAAAACGGAAGGACAGCTTCGACGTGATATAGCAGAACGAGAAAAACGTCTTGCTAATGCAAATATAGCGTTGAGAGCAGAACGATCTGAACTAGATCAACTGCAATCTGAACTACGAATGATCTCCGTAAAATAGTAATAAAAAAAGGATAACCACAATGAAGCCTACTAATATTCTGGCTTATCGTATCACCCGACCAATTAACTTAGATTATAACAAACTTGCAACGCAGCTAGCCGAATTCAAATTTGTACCTTGTGAAAGCCAAGATATATGTAAATATGGATGGGTTTCACCAATGGGTAAACATAGTGATCAACTACTTCATGTTGGTGGTGATTGGATTATTCTAACAACAAAAAAACAAGAGAAGATAATCCCCTCATCGGTCATAGATGATGAGTTAACAGAAAAAGTTGCGATTCTAGAATCGGAGAAAGGCTGCACACTCAAGAGAACAGAAAAAGCCACATTAAAAGACGAAATTATAATGGACTTGCTACCAAAGGCATTTTCACGTAATTCAAAAACTAATATTTGGATCTGTACCAAACTAAATATTATTTTTGTCGATGTTAGCTCATACAAAAAAGCTGAAGACCAATTAGCTTTACTTCGGAAAACAATCGGATCATTACCTGTTGTTCCAGTTGTTGCCAGCAACCCAATTGCAGTAACAATGACTGAATGGATTAAATATAATACAGTCCCTACTGGCTTTACTATTGGTGAGGATGCTGAATTAAAACAAGTAGAAAAAGATGGTGCAGTGCTTCGCTGTAAACAACAAGATTTAAGTTGTTCTGAGATACTATCGCATATTGATGCCAATAAATTTGTTACTAAACTTGCGATTAACTGGCAAGACCGAATTGATTTTATTCTCAATGATGATTTTTCAATCAAACGGTGTAAATTTTCTGACGAATTAACAAGTCAAAATCAAGATATAAACCATGAAGACCATGCTCAACGTTTTGATGCAGATATGGTTCTTTTTGCGGGTGAGTTCTCTGCTTTTCTACCTAGCTTGTTCTCTGCTATTGGCGGTATTGAGGTGGCAAAATGAGTAAATTAATTAAAAAACCTTGGGCCAAAGCTGTCCGATGTTTACCGAATGAATTATGTCGTTTTGCGATTTTTAGTCTTGGGACAAGTAAGCAACGAGAGATATGGCATTTAGATAACCACCTAAACGTTGCCCGCGTTGACGGTGAAGAAACGAAGCTTGAATTAACATATGTCGGTAAAGAGTTACGACAAGATGATTTGGACGTTTATTTAGAACTGCTGCACTACGCTCGTGATGCTGACATATCAAAGGAATTGTCATTTAAACGAGCTGACATAATGACGTCATTATGTCAGCCGCAACAATCATTCTATTATGATCGATTACTGAATTCGATGCGACGACTTAGCAATGCAAACATCGAAGGTTTGATTACTAGAAAAAACAATGGTGTCATTGTCCATCATCGATTCAACTTTAACCTTGTAGATTCTTTTCAATACAAAGAGTTAAATGGTGAAATGGCTCGCACATGGAAATACCGCCTACCACCAGAGCTAATTGAGTTTTTTACTGAAAATGGTTTTGCTCGTATTGATCATAAACGTCGCCTGGCGCTGAAAAATAATCAGATTGCAAAATGGTTACAGATGTATTTTTCATCTCACAGAAAAAATAACACGTATGCAATTAAAGTTGAGACACTAATGGAATTATGCGGTTCAAACTCTCACAATCTCCGATCTTTCCGTCAAAAAGTAGCTATTGCATTAAAACTGTTAAGCGCAACAGGTATTGCCACAGCTTACATCGATAAAGAAACAGACCGTATCATGCGGAAATAAAAAACCAAATACACTTAAACGCTCCTCAATGGGGCGTTTTTATTGAGCCTAACCAATGAATAAAAATTTCACCTTATTTAACGTACTCCCTCTTGTCATTGGCTGGATTGGGATAAAGTACGGAATTAATTGGCTAACGATTATTGCAACTACGGTTATAGTTTCTAGAAGCATCATGTCACTAATTTTGAGTGCAAAACTACACTCAAGCCTTAGTCATCTAAGTGAAACGGTAAGATCACGTTACAGAGCCGTTTTAAGAAATCCACAACTAACATTTAGTGTTGCTATCATTAATATGATTTCATTAGCATTATGGGGACAAGAAGAATCACTGATTATTCTTGCAATAGCGACAGGGGCCTACTTTTCAGTTCGGCATCAGTTACTACGTAAGACATAGGATTGCAGATACAAAAACGCCGCCCATCGAGGCGGTTTTTTTGTATCTGTAGTTTAACGTCCACCCATAAACACCTGTTAATAAGTATGTTAATAACCAGTGGTATAACCATGTATAAACAGTATTTTAATAGTGTTTTTTTCAGTAATTTGAGATACGGGTTTCAGTAATTTGAGATACGGGTTTCAGTAATTTGAGATACGGGTTTCAGTAATTTGAGATACGGGTTTCAGTAATTTGAGATACATACAAACAGTAATTTGAGATACACAAATAAAATAACATATTGAAAAATAACAATATAAATCCAATATCACTATTTTCAATTTTTCCGTTATCTATATTATAACCATATTATATCTATACTATATCCCTTCTTTAAAAGATCTAAATATAAATAATAAGAGGGAATAGGTTTTATTTAATTCAATAAAAGCCGTTTAGATAATAGGTCGTTTAATCGATGATTTTTATATTAGGAACATTGCGCCTATAATTAAAGGAAAAGGAGATAATATGGGGAAGCTATACCAAGTATTTTGGAGTCAAGATGCCTTACTAGAAAAACACGACGAATGGGTAGAATTTACTGATACCGATGATCCAGTCCGAGCAGAACAAATGTATTTTAAGTTATGTAAAAAAATGATGGATAAAACAGGTTTTGTCTTTGTTCACTCAGCTAATCCAGAATCTGTACCACCAGCAAAATTTAATACCGGTAAACATATCCAATGGAATGTTGATCGTGAAGAGCATGACATTCGTTGCTGGATGCTATGGTCAATGCCAGAAGAAATACCGTGCAAACGTTGGAAAGCACCAACAACACATATGATTAAAGGGTTAAAGGCATCCATTTTATTGCGCTCAGGGAGTCTTACGGGCAGTGAAATATCAGGTGAGCGCATTGGTAGGGTTATAGGACGAAGTGCGCGTGGTGTGCGTTATTGGATTGCTCAAGACGGTGACTCACGGCGTATTGATTATTCGAGCTTACGTTTATTGCTAGAAATGGCTGGTTTTGCACTCAAACCAATTAGCACCTATTTGTAGATAGTAATAGCAGGATGAAGAATGTTATGAATGAGTTGGAATTGGAAAAAATAGCAAAAGCAGGAAATCCTATTGCAACTCAATCTCTGAAAAAGTATAGCAATACTAAAAAAACAAAAATAACCGATGGAAAACCCTTGCAATGTATTCCAGCTAAACGTGGAGGAAGAGGTGAACCATCTAGCCTGGAGCAATCATTTGCAATACAGATCGTGACAGCAGGACTTCCCACGCCTAGTTGGGGGAAAAATGAAATTCGTTTTCACCCAACTAGACGATGGAGGTTTGATTTCGCATGGAAAGAACTTCTTATTGCAGTAGAGGTTGAGGGTGGCACCTACACTCACGGACAAAAACGTTTTGATACTACATCGGGTAGTCGTATTACACAAAAATCACGGCATTTAACGCCAACCGGATTTCATGAGGACTGCATTAAGTATACTGAGGCGGCTTTACTTGGATGGCTTGTTATCAGAGCTGACGCTAAGATGATCAAAGATGGTTCAGCCTTGGCTTTGTTGAGTAGAGCTATTAAGATAAAAACAAGCAGTAATTAGATACCTAGCGAATATCTAACAAATATCTAATTGGTAGTGATTTGAAAGTTAATAAGTATCAATTTAATGCTTCTTAATAAAAAAGAGGCATTAAGCCTCTTCTAAAATGGTATTTAACTCTTCTTCGCTAGCAACTAACCCTTTATCGATCAACCATAAAACCAACAACTTATACTTCGCGGACGGCATTGCTCTATATCGATTTGTACTAGGACTTGATCGCCAGCTATAAACAGTATAGATACTATCTGAGAGGCAAATCTCAATTACCTTTTCACCCTTTAGCTTGAAGTGTCTTTGAATAATTTTTAGTTTTTGATTGTTAGTCATCTGTCGGTTCCTGTAGTTTTCCGTTACTTTACCGAACATTCAGGTACATTGTACAGGTTTCTATAACCACAAAAAAATAAAGGCGGTACAGATGTACCGCCGAAATATGATTAGATACTAAAAATGGTCTGTTATGTCACCATTATTTAATAACAAATCATCTAATTGAATGCTACAAACCTTTTATTTGTTTGGCATAACGTTTCCATTCTGGCTCAGGCGTTACGTTGTTATACTTAATCAATAAATGCTGTACTTTTTGTGCAGCTATAATGTCTAGCTGCATGTTGTTAATTGCACGGCGCATATCAGCATCAGTAGCGCTATCTATAAAGTTTTGCGCTGAATATAAGCTCTTCATATCCCAGTAGCGTGAAATCGAAGCTACTGGGTTCTCAGAGCCAAATATCACTGTAACTTGCACGCAAGGCTGATAGTCTTGAATTATTGCAGCAATCCCGACCTCCATCCCGTTAATGTTAAATTTGCGCCAACGTTTCTTTTTGGTCATCGTTCATCTTGCTAATATATTTATCAATATTTTGGTTAATGACTTCAAACTCAATCACCCACACGTACGGATTACTTTCCCAGTTTTCATATATCCGTTGCCACAAATTTTTAAATTGTACAGATGGTCGTTCAAACCAACCTAAACCACCAGCAATCGCAGCATTCTGAGACGCTTCAGTTGTCATCATCCCTTCTTTTTCTGCTTGAGCGTCAGTGATTTCTTTAACTCGCTCAATACGAACATCCGTTACTTTTAAAGTAATGCGGCTAGCCCACCTTGGCATGTGAATTGATGGCCGCCAACGACAAATTAAATTATCATCCATGTCGTAGAACTCTTGCTTTTTATCAGTCGCTGCATAAATGCAATATTCAGGGGTTTCAAACTTTGTGCTATTTTCTTGGTATTCAGGCATTTTTTCTGTATCAAATAATGGCCCCTGAAAGGTCTCACGAACCCAAATAAGATCACCAATTGATGCAACTGGGCATATATCGCTAGCAGAAAGGAAACCTTCAAGCATGGAAAGTGAATTTACAGCATCAAGATTAACCATTGTTTTGTAAATATTACTATGCCAATGTATATAACCCCTTCCACTTTTTGTAGGCTGAGGTTTCAATGGTCTACGAGTAACGATTTTGTGGCCTTCCAATAAAGCGCTGACCATTTCAGTATTGAATATCATTGGTGTGCACTTCATTATCTAACCACCTTGCAGCTTTCTTCCCACATTTTAATGAGGGTTTCTCTAGGTAAGTTTCTTAACTTATATCTACCCTCAATATATTTTCGGTGTTCATAGACTTCATAAGTATTACCTTGCTTCATTTTTACCGTGTATTTCAACCATGCGGGATCGCCACCAATTCCTCCTATTGATTCGATTTCACATAGTGCTATAACCAACCCATCAGCAAACTCATAAAACAAATTCCCCACATCTGAGCCAATAGCCTTATCTACATATTGAATAGAACCATTTACCAAACCATCAATAATTGCTTTCATTTCCCAACACAAATAGGCGCTGACAGCATAAACACGTAACTTACGGTAATCATGCTTCTTACGTTCAATAAAGGCGTGAGCGGCTTCTGGTGTGATATGAGTGTTTATATGTTCCCACTCGTAATTGCCATACATAACGCAAGCGTCATATTCATCATCAAATACAACATTAATGGCTTCTGCAATATCTTCTAAATTTGAGGTATCAATATTATTTTCATTGATATGATCCGTGAATATGTTTACTTCTGCGCTATCTTGATCGCTAATTATCTCGGCTAACATTTCTTCGTAGCTATCGAATGATGAATGATCATCAACACAAAAGAATATACGTGATAGTTGGTGACAAGATTCGCTATCTCGCGTCCATACCAACTTCTCGTTTTGCACTGAAAAAAGAGGATTAGCGGTTGCGTGAGGACGGTTACCGCTTTGTTCTACTGAAAGACGACTAATAAAGTCGGTGAATGTGGCTTGATTTAATTGCCCGTAAATCAATGACTCGTTACTACCCATAATATCAACTCTAAATGTATTTTGTTGTTGCTGGTGGAAATAAAACCACCAGCTAAAAATTATGCCCTTAATTTAACAATGGCGTTATTTGCCCACTTACCAATAAATTCTAATGTTAGTTCGCCACTTGATTGGTTCATATCGGTATCAACATCTATATTATTGATAGGAATGGACTGCGATACACCCCAGCCAAAAAGGTCCGATGGTGTTAAAGTAAGATTCACCGACATGGCATCAATTAAAAAATCATATTGGTTGTACTTAACAACAACTGTGCCGTGAGGTGTTGGGACGATTGTTTGACTACTCATTTGTCACCATTCCACGTTGTAATTATTTCAGTGAGTCAGAACTCAGATCCTTTGTTACTACCTTTTAAATTTAAAAGGTAGTAACCGTAACCAAATGGGCCTCTGTGAACTGATAATGCAATTAAATTCAATATTTAATGTTCTTGCAGAACTTAACAAGATGTAGTGTCCTGCAATTTGTTATAAATATTTTTCTATCTTTATGAAACCTACCAGCCCACCATTTAGAACTACGACTTTGATAAGCATAATATTTACCATCAGTCATTAACTGAATTTTTTCACGGCTAATCACTTTGTAATATCACCTTGATTTTTAAGGGTGTTGTTACTTATTTTGAATGCTATACCAGACAGGCTGTAGTCGAGTTAATATTAAGCGACATTACGTTCCTGTTTAACGGACTTCCATGCTTCATGCTGGCTTTCCCACTCAGCAACGATATTGTGAAGCTTGCTGTAAACTTGCTTAACTGATACTTCACCAAAGCCTTTGATTTTCTCTTTAACGGACTCGTCTTTCTCTCCCTGGTCTTTAACAAGGGCCAGTAGTTTTGCTGGTGGCACATGCAGAACGCTGTAAAGAGAGTGGAAGCCAGCTGCATTTAAGGCCGCAACATGCTTTTCATTTAAATCGGTTTCATCAAGGTAGCTTTCTTTCGCCCACTCTACACGCTCAACCAAATGTGGGTGTGATAACTCCATGCGCGCAGTAATTTTCTCAACAAGTGCATCATGGACACTGCTATCCCAACGATCTGCTAAGTAATCACATGGAGGATAAAACGGGGCTAACCATTCAGTAACACTAACTAGGACACAGATACCGTAGTTAGTTCTAACTTCCATGTGCCATGTCACATCATTAACAATCTTGATTTCAGCACTTGCTGGTCGAAAATTTAAGCCCCATTCAAATGTGTAAAGGTACATTTCTAGACCATCTTTTCCGTGGTAAACCTTTTGATCTACTTCACCATCGTGATGTATTAATCGAGAACGTAATTCCTTTACTTCATCTTCAAGCATCGTTGCTTGACCGACTAAAGCTACACGCTTTGTTTCCGACTCGGTAAGCTTTGATTTCAAATCACGAATTTTAAGACGCTGAGAGTCAAGCAGCTCACGACGATCATCAAGTTTTTTCCTTTGTTCGGAAACTTTGAGCTTTAACTTTTCCGGTTGCATAGCTTGCAGTTTTTTAAGCTCTTCACGCATATTTTTAGTTTGAGAGTGAGAAACTTTAGCTGCCGCCATGTCTTTTTCGCCTTGCAGAACAGTTTGATTAGCAGCTAACTTAATATCATCAATTTCACTTTTTAGATGTGAAAGCTCAAGACTAGCGATATTCAACTTTGAATCGGTGTCTTCAAGTTGATCACATAATGCGTTGAATTCATCAACTTCAACATTGTATTGCTCAAGAGCCAGCTCTTCCGCTTGATTTACCATTGTGATAGCTACTTGAACAGCCGTATGTGCTGTACCTTGAGTTTTACCCGCAGCAATATCAAGCTGAAAACGTGCCGGATTTAATGCAGACTGAAGCGCAATTGCTACTGTTTTCTGAGTTGTCATTTTTAGTGATCCTATTACGGCTGGACAGTTGAGTTGATTAACTTGAATAGCTTATGCAGATTTGTCGCTAATTTAGCGTCCAATTTCATTACTTTGGCTTGCAGCTTTGCTTGTAGCTGCTTAGAATGCGAAAGTGGTTTACGCATTAAATGAATATGCGCTGCGATAAGACGCTCGGAATGTTCATAACGAGCTAATTGTTGCTGGTTCATTTTTATGTCCTTTTTGCATGGGATTTGCGTTTGAGGCGTATCAAGCTTTGGTCGGGGAGATACGCCTCACCTCTGCCACTCTTTCAATATTGCGGCTTAATCGTAAGCTGAATTTCTTCACCCGTTACTTTCTCGCCGGTTAACTTTATGGCATCACCTAGCTCATTCGCTAGGCGTTGTGCATCCTTACGAAAATCAGAAAACTGCCTTACAGTTAAACCCATAACGTAATTATCCAAGAACTCAGCTGAAGCTATCACTACTTTGGCTCGCTTTGCTGTGCCTGGAACTTTCAATGCCTTCATTAATATTTTCCTGTAGTCGAATGAATTTAAACGTGGTGATAACGTCACCTTGTTGTTTGCATCATTCCTTGTTTACGTAACCGACTATATCAAAAACCTGTACATTGTACAGGTTTTTTAATTTAAAACTCATTGATTGAGTAATTTTTAATCAATAACAGGCTTTGGCTGAATAAAAATGAGCACACTCAAAGTTACTATCTCTGATGCGGCCATTAAAAGAGCCGCTAAAAACCCTTCAATCCGACAAATTAAAGATCCAGCAAGACCGTTAGTTGTTCGTTTTCATAAAAATAGAGAAAAAGCGACTTGGTATTTAAGAAGAGGACAAAAATGGCCGAAAATTGGTAGATTTCCTGACATCACGACAACAATCGTTAATCGACGATTACCAGAATTACTTGTTGATCTAGCTATTGACGCTTCATCCAATATTGAAATAGGTACGTTTGAAACGTGTGGGGATGTATTAACCTGGTATCGTGACAGAATGACAACAGATAGAAAGTTGTCAGACGAACGGAAACAAAACTGCCGCTCAGTTATTGATAAACACTTACTTCCACCGCTGAAATTAGTACAACTCATTCATATAAATCATGCGTTAATTGATGAGCAATTAATATGGGAACTACAAGCGAGGTACTCACTATCAAACGTCAGGCTTATCTTTTCCGTTCTAAAAGTTGCATTCAAGCAAGCAGCACTATTACGCCACATCGAACACAATCCCGTTTCTGATTTAGTTTTTACTGACTTCATACAAGCAAAAATCACCCCTAAAGATGCGAGCATCAGAGCTGATGATATCCCTTTAATTATTAAAACTATTCAAGATAAAAACTATGCAATTAAACACCTTATTGTCATGATGCTTTTGCATGGGACCCGGATTGGTGAAACGAGGAAAGCTAAGTGGAGCGACATTGATAATAATTATTGGTTTATTCCTGCGGTCAATACAAAGACCAAAACATCTCATCGTTTACCACTGACAGAACAAGCAAAGCGATTACTAAACGAATATCGCTTACTTCAAAAGAAAAAAGGATACACAGGGCAATACTTATTCCCGAGCACAAAGAAAGACGGGAAGTGTTTACCGGGAAGCTCTGCAAGTAGAAGTATTAGATCACTATCAAAAGGGAATTGGGCTGCGCATGATTTAAGAAAAGTTGCTCGTACAGTATGGGCCGATCAAGGTGTAGATTATATGGTAGGGGAAATGCTGCTTAACCACGCTCTGTCAAAATTAGACAAGACGTACATTCATACTCATGTGGATCATAAAATGCTTGAGGCATTAGAAAAGTACCATTGCTGGCTAAACGTGTAAATCAGTTAATATAATTAACTAACCAAACTTAATTGATTTACACGTTCAATTGATCAGGAAGACCTTAGCTCGTAACTCATTTACATCTCAAAATACTTAGTTATTAAGCTAAATTTAAGACGTATCCATGGATTAACGTGTAAATCAGTTAACTAATCAAGCTTAATTGATTTACACGTTCAATTGATCGGCCTAATTTTAGTCTGTAACTCGTTTACATCTCAAAATACTTAGTTATTAAGCTAAATTTAAGACGTATCCATGGATTAACGTGTAAATCAGTTAACCAAATTTAATTGATTTACACGTTTAATTAATCAGAAAGACCTTATCTGTAACCCATTTTTACATCAAAACACTGAGTTATTGGCCACATCCACAGGTTAACGTGTAAATCAGTTAACGTGTAAATTAGTTAACGTGTAAATTAGTTAACGTGTAAATTGGTTAACGTGTAAATTGGTTAACGTGTAAATTGGTTAAGCTTCCAATGCAACAAGCTCACTCTTTTTCTTCTTTGAGTAATGGAAATACAACTTTATAACCTTAGATCTCTTGTTCTTAGGATCAGCTCTCACCTCTTCAACATTTACATTCAAATCGGTATTTTCATTAATATTACTCATTGCTGGAGTAATAAATCCACGTCTCATCTGAGGATATGACTCATATGTTTTCGGCAATTGAAGCTTATTAATCAGACGGATAGGTGTTGTGATATATATACCCTCACCTTCCTTTGTATCTATCCAACGCTGCAGTTCTTCATACAATGCAATATGATTAGCATTAGTAAGTGAATCCGCTTCATATAAGCGATACTGCGTAAAATAGTTCTTCACTGGAATGGCATGTAGTAAGAACGACCGAGTAAAATACACGTCACTCTCACCTTTCCTACACCCATAATCACATACATCAACAACATTACCTTTTGAGAAAGCTTTTAGTTCGTTGAGTTCCGATTTTGTATAAATCTGTTGATCAAGCTCTTCTAAAATATTTCCATCCCACTCAGGGCGAGGCACAAAGAATGAGTTATCAGGCAACGACAGACATGCTTGCCTAACCTCTTTAGATGCCTGTTGTATAGAAATGTTATAAAGCTTTGCATATACGTTATGCTTTATTGTTCCGTCAAGAGAGACCGTTGATAAGTCATTGAATTTATAATCTTTAAGCACATACCACATAACTCTTTTTTCAGAGAGCGACATTTTAAAAATGGCGTCTAATAGCTTGTTAGATACGTAGATTATTGAATTTTTCTTAATTGTTATTTCGCGTTCCATTGCATTAACTATGTAAGGTGATGATGCTTACATACTACCCTTGCGGGTGTTACTGTGTAAAGCGGTTTTATTTACACAGTAAGAGGATAACACAGCAATCAACTTAACTGATTTACATATCTAGCTTAACTGATTTACACATTAAAGTGATCCGAAATACATATCTAGCTTAACTGATTTACACATTAAAGTGATCCCATTTACACATGACTAAATTTGAAAGCCAATAAGGACGCGGCTTGCAGGGATGTTTTAGCTCTGCTAAAGAGAATAAAGATCATATAAAGAGAATAAAGATTATTATTTAAAGGCTGTGGATAAGTGGATAAGTGACTTCGCACTTAGCCCACTAACCCACATTAAGTCGGCTTCGCCCAATAAAATTTATTTTATTTTTATAGATTAAAGCTGGTAGCGGTAATTGGGAGGTTATCAAAACGAGATAAATTAATAACTGTCCTTAGCTGACTCTAAATGCATATGGTGCCGAACGTAGCGGAAGGTCACTAGATAAGCCGTTAGGTACTGTTACCACCATGAATAAGCATTCCCTGGTGATGGGAGAGTACATTAGACCGTTAAACATAAGAGAGTTAGCGTCTGCTCAAACCTTTGATGGTGATTACCATTGGCCCAAATCAAAAACAGCAACCAAAATGATGATTGGTAATGCAGTTCCGCCCGTATTGGCGAGAGAGATAACGACTGCAGTATTAAGCGCAGCCTGATGACCTTAATTAACCAATAATCCAAAGAAGCCAGCCAGTGAGCTGGTTTTTTTATGTCTTAATTTCATGAAAAACAATGCGTTCACTGTGAGATAGGCGTGAGATTAGGCGTGGAAGTGTCACAAGCTAATGCCACATGCAGCAAGGCGTGGCACGGTGTGGAGGTACTTATTACAGAAGAGGATATCTAGATAATGTTCGAATATATATAAATTTGTGTTGATGCACAGGAAACCATTACGAAACACACTATTAGCCTCAGCAAAATGCTGGGGCTTTTTAATAACTTAACTTTATGGAGTACATATGCCTGAAGAAATGAATGCAGTGATGATTGGTACAACAGCATTAGCTGGTATCGGAATGAAGGTGATTATCGTGTGCTTAGCGTTAGCGTTGCTGACTGCTATGCGCAAAGTTTTTAATGGTAAACAAGGTGTTTGTAATGAATGGATTGAAAAAGCGGTTGCGAAAGGCGATTACCGTTCTGTTGCTATCTATCAGTGCGTTATGTTTGCTAGTACCTGCTACCTCCTCGGCAGCGTCCTTTCCTAGCACATACGATAACTTGATCCGTAAGGCTGCTAAACGATGGCTACCCGAATATGAAGCCGTGTATGGAATGGAAATTCTAAAAGCTCAGCTTTATCAAGAGAGTCATTTAAAACCAAACGCCGTGAGTTATGTTGGCGCGTCTGGTATCGGTCAGTTTATGCCTGGGACGTGGCAAGAAGTGTCAAAACAGATGGGATGGAGCGGAGTGTCTGTTTTTAGCGTCGAACATAATATCGAAGCTGCGGCATTCTATATGGCCAGTCGGTTGAGAATGTGGAGTTCTCCTCGTCCAATGGCTGATCAAATATCGCTTGGTTGGGCTAGCTATAACGCAGGTGCGGGCTGGATATTGAAATCTCAAAAATTGTGTGGGAACCCTAATTTGTATAGTGACATTATTAAATGTTTACCACAGGTTACAGGCAAACACGCAAAAGAAACCAAAACGTATGTTTCTCGAAACTGGCGATGGTGGTTGGAGATGAAATTCCTATGAATCCATTCATTTTAATGAGTGGTTCTGGGATTGTTTTACTGGGCGTCATAGGCGTCCAGTATTTCAATATCCAGACACTTCATGAAGACAAAGAAGTTTTATCTGCATCATTTTCGCTACTTCAGCAGACAAATGAACAACAAAAATTAGATTTGAAATCATCAAATCTTAGATATGTTGAGTCAGAAGCCGCATTAGAGCGTGAGCGAGAAATATCTTCAGGACGTGAAATTTCTCAAAAAAAGATTACCCACCAGTTAAACGAGCAGTTAAATAAACTTAGAACGGAGGTGAGTAATGGAGGGGGTAAATCTAAGTGTATGCGCGTTCGTATGCCTGATTATGCTATCAGGCTGCTCCGCTCAGACACAAACGATAACAGTCACTAAGACGGTGGAAAAGAAGGTATACCCGCCAGAAAAGTGGCTTAAAGATTGTCCTTACGGTGAACTGAAGGGTGAGTTTTTTGAAGATTCGGTGGCCTTAAATTTAGAGCAAAGAGCCATTATCAAGGAGTGCAACGTCGATAAGAAGTCACTTCGTGATTGGGTAAACAATGAGGTAGAACCCGATGGCAGCAAATGAAGCTTTTGTGGTGACAGATGTGATTGTTCCAGTGGTAACTGCGCTGTGTGGTGCAGGTATGTGGAGCTTTTTCATTAAGATTCGTGATAAACGTCTTGATGATTTACGTGCTGACGAATTAATTGTCAAAGGGGCAACATCATTAGTTGAATTGCAAAATAAGCTTATGGAGCAATTGCAAAAGGATCTAGAAAGACGGCTAACTGTTTTAGAAAAGAACCATCGAGAACAGCTTGAATCAGAACGAGCTGAATGGGATAAGGAGCGACAAGTGCTTAAGAAAAAAATCTCTGATTTATCAAAGAGATTGAAAAATCTTGAGACCGAAAAGGCAGGAGGTGAATCTGATTTAAACATAGCTCCATCTCACGTCGAAATAGTTGTTATTCCTTAGGGGGTTGAGATGGCGCGTAAACCAACACACGATTGGTCTGTGCTTTTGTCGTTGTTGTTTCAACGGCAAGAGCAGGACCAATCATATAAAAACAAACAGTTTGCTGAAGATGAAGGTGTTCCGCTTGGTTCCTTGACTCGATCTCTTACAAAATATAGGAAGGGTGAGATTGAATTGGCTGACATCTCTCGTTCCTATCAGCAAAATGATCGTAATGATCGAAAAAATGATCATAATTCTGATCGGAAACATAAAGCCATTAACAATGGTAACGTTAAAAATAATAAATATAAACATGATGTTACGCATAATTATGGGAAGCCTGACGGGGAGCGCGTGCGTAATAGTGATCGATCACAATCTAATGCGGGCGCAAAACGAAAAGGTGGACAACGTGGCAATCGTAATGCCGTTACTCATGGACTCTATGCTCAATGTCTATCTGATGAGATGAGAGTTGTTTATGAGGATGCTTTAGGTAAAGCAGGTGGTGTTGATGAAGAATTAGCATTGGCTCGTGCAAAGCTAGCTGATGCGTTTAGACAAAAAGGTGAGCAAGAATACTTAGAGCGAGTAATCGAACAGGAAAAGTTGCGGGCTGCTTCTGAGCCACCACCACCTTCAATAGTAGATAACGAAGGGAATGTTGTGCCCTCAAATACTGTCCCCGCCCGTTTTAATTATGGTGCAATGCAACCTGACTCCTTTGAAGATAACCTTGGTCCGTTGGGTATGACTATTAAGATGCGTCGTATTGACTGGGATGCAGTGATTGACCGCTGGATGGGGCGAATTGCTAATCTTGAGTCATTGCGACAAAAGTTATTGCAAGGGCATGTGTTGTCACATTCCGAACGGTTAGCAATACAAAGTACCACTTTTAATCAATTAGCCGACGGGATCATCGATGCAATTGCGGCAGGCAATATACTTTCTGCTAATGCGATAGATATACCTGCCAATTTGCTGGCTCAAATCCGTTATGAGCTGGGTGACGATGGTGATGATGAGTCTAGTTTACCAAAAGATGCTGTCACACCGCAGATGGTTGAAGAGCGCGAACGTCAACTTCAGCTTGGTAGTAAACAATCGGCGGGAGACTTTATGGCCCAACGATTACTTGAGTTAGATGCACTAAACGCTGAGGATGCTCAGCATGGCTAAGCGAAAAAAAGGTAAAAAAGGATATTCAGCGATAACGCTTGATCCTCGTTATCTTGATTTTGCTGCTAGTTATCGCAGTCGCCCACTCGCTTTTTTACATGATGTTGCTGGTATGGATCTTTCTATGCAGCAACTTGAGGTTGTTAGCGCCATAACACCTGTTGGGGCGGCTGTATCTGTGGCATCAGGACATGGTACAGGGAAGTCGCATTTAACTGCTGGTATTTGTCTACACTGGGCTATAACTCATCCCGAATCACTTTGCATGTTAACCGCCAACTCATTAGATCAGGTGACAAACGTTGTATTTAGTTATATCAAACGTTTGTGGGTGAAAATATGCCAGAGACAGCCATGGTTAGAACAATACTTTGTCATGACTGCAAAATCGTTTTACGCGAAAGGCTACAAAGGGATTTGGCAAATATTCGGTAAGACGTGTTCTAAAGGTAATGAAGAAGCACTTGCGGGCCAGCATAGACGTGATTATATGGTCGTAGTGGATGAAGCATCCGGTGTATCTGATCGTGCATTTGAGGTTCTTCGTGGCGCATTGACAGAAGATAACAACAAAATTTTATTGATCAGTCAGTTTACACGTCCGACTGGACATTTTGCTGATTCTCAAACTGATTTATCTGAGCAAGGTGTTTACACCGCAATTACGTTAAATAGTGAACATAGCCCATTCGTTACTATGAAGTTCATTCGTGAAAAGCGGATTGAGTATGGAGGCACGGATAGTCCAGAATATGGAATTCGCGTATTAGGTATTTGTCCTGATAATGCAAAAGGTTTCTTGATCACTCGAAGTGCTGTTACAAAAGGCTTTAATACTGAAATTGAATTTACTGAAGAGTGGGGATGGGTTGCTACAGCTGATGTGTCCGGCGGTGAAGGTAGAGATAGTTCTGTATTAAAAATCGCTCGAGTGTGTGGATATGGAAGTGAACGGCAAGTACAAGAGGTCAAGGCTATTGAAGCGCCTTCAAACATGGATGGCGTACAGTTTGCTCGTTTTATTCATCAAGAGATAGCTGGTTATGAAAACATTACGGTAGGTATTGATGCTGATGGTTATGGTCTAACAACAGCACAAGAGTGTGAAAAGTTAGGCGTTAATGTTACACGTATTCATTGGGGTCGACCACCACACGCCAATTCAATTAAGCAGCGTTTTCCGAAAGAGAAAGATTATGCTGCGGTCATGCTTAAAGAAGGTTTGGAAGGTGGTAGGGTCCAGTTATGTCATGGTGAAAGCCAACAGTTTAATAAGAAACTAATTAAGCAGTTTACAAAGATCCCGTATGAATTTGATGAGTTGGGTAAATGGCGGATCTATAGTAAGAAGCAGCTTAGAAGTGAAGGTATAAAATCCCCCGATATTTTTGATGCGACGGCATTTTTCTGGCTTGTTGATTACATCCCTCTTAGCCAGGAAAACAATGGTGAAGCTGATGATGCATTGGCTAAAGCAATGGAATTACTTGGTCATAGTGATGATCAGACACCATCTGAGCGTGCAATTGAGGCTATCGAGTCCGGTTTAGTTGTTGTGTGCAATGAAGATGAATACCTCGATGTAAGGAAGTCGCTACATCAAGCATGTGATGGTTGGTTAGAAGATGGTTTAGATAGTTATGCTCAATTGGCGTTATTGGAAATTGAACGATTAGATGATTTTTATAAAGTTTATATACGAGCTTAGTTATCCCCTGTTATTGGGGATAAGGCTGTGTAAAAAATAACCATGATTTTTATATAGGAACAATGTGCCTAATATATGTGTGCGTTAAAACACTAGCTTTTTAATGATAAATAAAAAAATGTTGTAGCGACGGTAATCATAGAGTCGGTATATTGATGTGGTGTTGGTGCAGCATCTCACTCTACATATTTGCAACGGTGTCATATTTTTTGACGAATCGGAGTTCGGTAAGCGATAAAGGTTCTATCCTCCTTTATTTGCTGTCGTTGTCCATAAAACTAACCACTAGCGAATATGTTGAGCGTCATTTTTAGCCAGAATGATAATGAACGAAAGGCACTTGGAATTATCCAAGTGCCTTTTTTATCGACTCTAATTGACACAACCACGTTGTAGCAATTAGAAAACTACCGCTGTTACTGCTTTTTTTATCTTTTTTCCTTGTCTAAATTACAAAACAGGCTTATATTCTCGTTTAAGCAATAACATTAACCCCGACCAAAGGTGATTCAGTGAAAAGACAAATGAGAACCATTGTCAGTTTTATTAAAAAATATAACGCTCAAGATCATAAAATAGATAAGCGTTACATACGTGAAACTGAGTTTTATTACGGCACGATGTCAGAGTTTGAGAAAACTGGTAAGTCAGCCCTTTTACGTCACATGCAGGCGAAGTTACAAGACTTGAATGCTGAAATTAATGCGTTAGCTGTTCAAATTGATAGTACCCCTGGTGAGTGGGATGCTGATATTGTTAATGCAGGTCTTTGTCTTGATTCATGGAATCATAAATTAGTATTCGAATTGATTTCAGAGGCAGCGTAATGAACGAGAAGCAATTAAATAAGGTTCAAAAGTGCCTTGAGCTGGCAAAGTCTGGTAATGCAAACGAAGCGGCTAACGCTTTGGCTATGGCTCAAAAGCTGATGCGTAAGTATGGTTTATCTGATGAAGATATTCAGTTTATCGAAATGGGTGAGACTACCTGTCGTAGTAGCATTCAACAGAAGCCTGTTGAGTATGTAGCTCGTCTAATAAGTAAAATTGCTAAGACATTCGGTGTCGTACCGATGTTAATAACAATTGGCGGCAAAGCATCACCTCAATTCCTGGGCCATAAAGCAAAAGCAATGACCGCCGCTTATGCTTTCGATGTAATTTATCGTCAATTAAAGATTGCACGACGTGATTATATTCAAACGTTACATCATCGTTTATTAAAGAAAAATAAAACAGTTCGTGCTGATGCTTTTTGTGAAGGGTGGGTGTTTGCTGTTGTATCAAATCTTATAGAGGAAGTTATTTCTTCAGAAGATAGAGAAACGATTGAAAGGTACAAAAACCGTGATAAATCTTTTGTTATTGGAACTGCAAAGAGTGTTAGACGCAAAGGCGGCTCTATTGATGATTATGCAGAAGGCCATAAATTGGGTGGTCAAGTAGCAATCCATACACCTGTTAATGGAACAGAAACAATGAAGTTAGGAGTAAGTGCGTAATGACAACGGTAATTATTACAGATGAAGCCCATGAATTATTTGGTAAAGAGTTAAATGGCAAGGTAATACCGTTCGCTTGTTAAGCACTCAGGTTGACGTTAAGCATTATGAGAACCAAAATCTTGCAAAAGAGATGGCTCGTCTTGGTGCTAATGTCGGTGATGTTGTAGAGATTGTTGAGGTTGGCAGTGGAAGCTTTAGTTCTGATTGGATTAAATCAGGTAAACATGTGATTAGTAAAATTACAGAATGTGGACATGTTGAGTTTGATCATGGTAAGGCGTTTTGTTTTCGTCCGGTTGTGAGAATCGTTTCAGCTTAGTTAATCGTTAGTTTTCACCATACACCCTCAATGTTGAGGGTTTATGCGAAAATTAATGATTTAGTGCTTATTATCTCGCTTGCTTAGTTTACAAAATGAGATAATATAAAATTAGATATTCCAGTGAGAATCAACGATGAAAGATGTATCACCTATTACTGATCTTGATGATGTGCGTGCTATCTATAGACGCTTCCAAAAGTGGGGTAAAAACCGCGAAGCTGAATTAGTTATGCTAGGTTGCAATGTGGCACTTCGTATTAGTGATCTTTTGCAGCTGAAATTTGATGATATAAAAGAAATGGATCTGGAAGGTCGTGTTGTTGGTTATGTAGAGCTGGAAGAAAAGAAAACACGCAAAGGTAAAAAATTGACTCTCAATAAATCAGCAATGGAAGCAATTAAACGGTTGCGACTGTTAAATCCTGATGCTATTTATTTGTTTGAAGGTACTGGGAATCGCACTAAGGGCGAACATAAGCCAATATCTCGCCAATATGTGAGCACTCAGTTGATTGATGTTAAAGAATCGCTAGGATTGGATTACAGACTCAATACGCATAGTTTGCGTAAAACGTTTGGATATCATGCATATAAGAACAATACAGATATCAACGTACTGCAAAAGCTATTTAACCACTCTTCAGTTAGTGAGACATTTAAATACATTGGGATCACAGATGAGCGTGTGCGTGATGTGTATTTGAGTGTTGAGATTGGATTGTAGGAATCATTTAGGGATACAGTTATGAAAATCATAAAAGGTGCTACTTACAGTTCTTGTTTTGAAGATGAAGCCAAGAAAGGCGTTGCTTTTCAAACCAGAGAATCCTCCCTATTTTCCCCCTCAACACTTCAGGATGCTATATCTTCAGTAAGAGGGAAGATTTTTCAATCAATGACAGTACCAAATAGTTGTCTGGGTTCAAACGCAAATAGTGGTTCGGTTGAGGAGGTGTATGCAGAACTTATGCTTGCGAAGAGGATATTCAAATCTGAGGATTTTTGGCAACGAACTTCTGTAGCATGTAACCCATCACTAGACTCGCGCTTTAGTTTTAGTGTTGATGATCTGAAAAAGTCCCAGATGGATATCGCTTTGTTAACTGAAGAGGCTTTTAAAGCAGAGGCAGCTAGGTTCATATGTTGGCTTTTTGAATGCCTTAAAGGGGTTGGTTGTACGTCGGTTGAGATTGCTCAGGAGCGAGGATACCAGCTTATCATATTGGATGGTCAGCAGACCTTGCTTAAACCGTGGGAACGCCCTGTCGAACGATTGGTCGTCGTTTTGTCACCAAGCGGGGAGAAAGTGGCGGAGCGTGTAATCTCCCCCAAAGCCCTTGGTTTGCTAGATAGTGTTTTTGAGGAAGTTGTCTCTGCATTTAAAGGTCAACGTGCAACCGGTGCTAATCAAGAATAACGGCCTTAAAAGCTTGCCTTTTGTACGCGGCAAATAAAAAAGATGAAAATCTGATTGTAGATTGAATATCACTATAGAAACTCAGAATGTACAGTACCGACACACTGCTAATGAACACTCGTAGCTAAACGCTAATCATTAGTGCATTGGGCGCAACTGATTACCCTGAAAGGTTACGTGATATTTGGTCTACAATTATTCATTTTAAATATCGTACATAAAGGTTGCTAATAGAGTGTATGTTTGTGATTTATATGTAAATAGATAGAAATCTCTATTGTTTTTCCTGGTTGGGTTCTAATTTAACGATATAAATAGAATACTTAGTTAATATTGGTTAACTATTTAATAAGTATCTAATTGGTATTAAATAAGTATTATTTTGTGGTGTACGAATGATTAGATATCAAAAAAGAATCCGTTTCCTTCCATTTTTATGGTTCAATGTTTCAAAGGGCGGTTTTTCAGTTACCGTGGGCTGTCGATACATTAAATTGAATGTCGGTAGGCGTGGGGTATGGCTAAGTGGTTCGCTGGTGGGTACTGGTTTATCTGTTAGAAAAAAGTTATCAATGCTAAAAAATAAAAATGAATAGTATTTTAGATAATAAAAAGCCGCAATTAATTGCGGCTTTTTATTATCTAAGCTGGAATTTTTCAGGCCCAAGATCACGAGTAGCAAATTCGAGCAGTGCTGTAGTATCACTAAAATTAGTCACATTAACATTAATGGCATTAAACTCATTCACTACTTCTTGATAGGCTTTATGTAATTGTATATTTGTCGTTACAGGGCTTTCAAATGGTAATAATATATTGTCGCTTTCTAGGCTTCCGGCTTTAATTAGCCGTTTAACTTTCCAGTGCCAAAATTCACCATGTTCAATAATCTTAGTTGTAGTGGGTTGTTGGAATGTTAAAGGTTTTATAATTTTTGGACCGTTGTCATTATTAACAAAAGGAAAGGTGGCCTCTATTAGATCATTACTTACTTTTCCTTCGGTGTAAGCTGGCATTCCTTTTACTCGTAATTCCTGTCTGATCGCTCTTACCATAGCTGCTTCACGATATTGCTTTGTTACAAAGTCTCGGCCAATGAAACGCTCATAGAGTGTTTCAATTAGGTCGTTAGGATGCGTTTTAAGTAATGTACTTCTTATTTCACCAAAGCGTATGATGCTTTCACGATCTCTTGTGAGTTCTTTGAATATATCTGCTATTTTATCTTCACCAGAACTACCTGCGAAGTTTCTTATGCGCCCTAACTCTTGTTCAATATTACTGATTGTTGCGGCAAAAAGTTTATTATCGATGTCATCAAAAAATTGAGATATACGTTTGAATTTTACAGGTGCCAGCTTAAAATCAAAAAACTTAGTCTTTGGAACGCACAGCACAATACCGACGTTAGCAAACTCGCCTGTCTCTGCATAGGGAGCGAATCTGATGATTGCGTATAAACAACCCATGCTCATTGTAGTGCCTCCCAAAATTGATGTTGCTTATATAAGTTAAGTGTAGTGAATATTTCGGTTAAGAGGTCAGGATAATTTTCTAACCACTCTTTAGGAATATGTTCAGCATACTGAGCCAAACTAGTGATAGCAACGGGTAATTTATCCATCATCTCATTTTTGAAATGTAAATCAAGCTGCGTACTGTACCAAAAAGAGCTAAACGCATGGATATTTTTATATTTTTCAAAGTTATAATCAGTATCAAACGCCATATTATGATCGAAAACTACCAAATTATTACTGATTGGATTGATGAATAAATTTGGATTTCCACTCTGCCTTGTTAGTGTTCTATCTTCATTTTTAATAAGGTAATCAAATAAAAATATTAGCTTGGCTAATTGTGGGTTGATTGAGGCTAAATCAGAATATTTAAGTTCAACAAGATTTGGCACCTCTTTAGATGCAAAGACGTAACAATCACCGCCGCCAAAATCCGTTTTTGCCTCATCATAATGCTCAAGTAAACAAGGATCAAGATATGCGATAGTAGAGCTAGGGATAGGTAAGCCAAGATTTCGCCCTAACTCAGCACAAAGTAGCTCTTTAATTAAACCTTGGTGCAGGGCCTCTTGCCCTTTAATGTAATAGTTATCTCCGTCATCTAAACGACAGTACCAAGGATTTGTTTTTCCTTGATAAGATCGTCGTATGAGCTCTTCTACTTCAAGCGTCAGAATACCTGTCACACCAACCTCATTACAAATACAACAACAAAAAAATATAAATTGAGATAATCGTGGGATTGTAGCAGCTTGATTTGTGAGTGCATAACGATTAACTGCATAATTTACAATAATTTTATATTACTGACTCCCTTATTACGTAACAGTGATAATGACATCACAAATAATACGTACAACAACAAAAGCGTAGTTATAGATTTTAAAAGTTGAATGAGTTATGGCTTTATTGTCGTGGGCGATGTTTCTTTTTTGTTGGGCTCGATCTTTAATGCGGATTAGTTTTCTATTGCCATAAAAAGAAGATAATCCTATGTAAACTTTAAAAGTTTTTAACTGTTACGGTGTAACCGAATTTAAGGTGGTGACTCACGCTTTTCGTGTCAATTTCTGAGAAGTGTAATTCTCAGAAATTGACAATTATACGTAAGGGAGTATTATGTTTTCTTCATGGCGAGTAAGAATTTACCCAACAGATGAAAAGTGTTTAACTGTTACACTGTCACTGTTTTGTTATCGAAAATAATAAAGGTGTAGAGTTAATGATCGAAAATCAACTTTCTTTGTTGGGTGACTTTACCGATGTTCGCCCAAGCGACGTGAAGACCGCTATTGAAAAAGCTCAAAAGAAAGGGGTTGTTGTTGCTGAGGATCATGTTTTTCAAGCTGCGATTAATCATTTACTGAATGAGTTCAAAAAGCGTGAGGACCGTTATTCTCCCAACACACTACGTCGATTGGAGAGTGCCTGGGGTTGTTTTGTTGAATGGTGTTTAGATAATAAACGGCATTCATTACCCGCATCACCCGACACGACTGAGAAGTTTTTGATCTATAAAGCAGAGTCGGTACACCGAAACACTTTGTCTATTTATAAATGGGCCATATCTCGTGTTCATCGAGTAGCAGGATGTCCTAATCCTTGTAATGATGTCTTTGTAGAAGACAGATATAAGGCATTGGTGCGCGTAAAGGTGCAATCAGGTGAAGCTATCAAGCAAGCCAGTCCATTTAATGAATTACACTTAAACGCCTTGGTTGAAAAGTGGAAACAACATGAACGAGTGTTAGAACGCCGTAATCTTGCCTTGCTTGGTGTTGCGTATGAGTCGATGTTACGTGCTGCTGAATTGGCTAATATTAAGTTATCTGATATTGAGCTAGCTGGTGATGGTACGGCAATTTTGACGATCCCAATTACGAAAACTAACCATAGCGGTGATCCTGATACGTGTATTTTAAGCCATGATGTTGTTGGTTTGATTATGGACTATATCGAAGCTGGTGAATTACATTTAAAGCAAGATGGGTACTTATTTACAGGGGTTTCAAAGCATAATAAATGCACTAAACCTAAAGTTGATAAAGAGACCGGAGAGGTTACTTATAAACCCATTACGACTAAGACAGTAGAAGGTATCTTCAAGGCTGCATGGTCGGAATTAGAACTTGGCCGCCAAGGTGTTAAGCCGTTTACTGGTCACAGTGCTCGTGTTGGTGCCACTCAAGATTTATTGCGAAAAGGTTATAACACATTACAGATTCAACAGTCAGGGCGCTGGTCCAGTGAGGTTATGGTTGCTCGTTACGGACGCGCTATTCTCGCTCGTGAAAGTGCAATGGCGCAAAGTAGAGTTAAAACAAAAAACATTGATTTATCATGGGGTAGCAAAAGATGAATATTTATATAATATTTACTGGCTACTTGATTAGTGTCTATTAAATATCTATTAAATATCTATTAAATATCTAATAGGTATTGATGAGTGAGGTGCTTTAAATGCCAAATAATGTAAGTAAATTAAGTGAAGTTGCTGAGTTGCTCAAGATGCGTTTACCGCTTAAATCTGACATTGAACCGTTAGTTTTGGCTGTAGAAGAAGATAATGAAGTGGTAGTTGATTACTGTATTCATCAGCGAGGCGGCGCTTATGATGTAGTGTTTGATGATCGAGACTTAACGCAAGGTTTGGAGTCTGAAAGCTTTGAAACGTTGGATGATTTGTTGAGTTATTTTTCTGAGAATAAACGACAACCGCAAATACTTGATTCGGTCAACGCTTAACGTTTATTATATTCGTAGGCAACAAATATTAGGTTTGAATTTATGAGCATGAAAATGGAGTTGGTTCTTGTTAGTGAATTCCGAAAACTGGTGGAGTCCGGTGGCATTCATCATGTTGTAGCGACAAAGAGCCAAACATGTAAATGGCACTGTTTTGGTGTTAATCCTGAACGTGGTGTTTGTTATTATGTGAAAGCAGCGCGTGGTTCTAACCAAATCAGAGAATGGTCTGGATTGAATTTCTTGGGTAGCTTTATTGAGAAATTAGGGATCAATAAATTTACAGTGCAAGGACTCTCTAGTGATGGGTAACCCAATATAAATTGTTTGTAAAAACGTAGAATAAAAACCATGTAATAAAAGGAACCCCGACCATGAGTAATAAAAAGAGTTTGCGAAAGTTAAATGACCGACTAAAAGATGCGCTGCTTGAAATGGCACAGCTAGAAGATACTGCTAATGCTGGTAATGTCCGTCATCAATTAAAGCCAATGGCGTTTGAAGTGGCTCAGAAATCAGCTCAACACCCTGCTGTCGAGCTTATTAATAGCAGTATTATTCAATTTAAAAATCAATACGGTAAAGAACCGGAAACAATTAGAATCCCACCAGCCATTTTAAAGCAATTATTAGATTTGCTACCGGATGAAGACCAAAAGTTATTTTGGGTGGCACCAATTAAAAAATTGGGTGGCTTGATTGTTGATGTATCAGAGGATGGTACGTTAGTTATTCAATAAATAAACCTATATCATATTTTAACTCCTCGTTGCGTCTGTAACGGGGAGTTTTGCTTTCTATTCCCATAAAACTTTCCTGTTGCTGCGAACTTTCTGCCTAAAGGTCATGATGATGACCATCTCCTGATAACAGGCTATGCAGTATGAAAGACTTAGCAGAACGCATCGCAATTGAGTCCTTAGTTATCCCTGATAACGGATTATTGGTACTCAAAGTTGATGTTAGTAAATCTCCAGGTAAAGCCGCCGCGCAGCTTAATTCCATATCTAATCAGTTGAGTGTTATACATTCTCGACTTTCTGTTCCTGTGATCATCGTTCCGAAAGGTATTGTGTTAGAAACTATGACGCACGATGAAATGCGAGTGCTAGGGATCATCTAATGAATAAGAAGATATTCTGCATTTCATTGCTCGGAACGCCTCCCGCAAAAGCCATTGCTACGTATATTGATGAACAGTTGGTTGTTGTAGCTGTTGATCCAATTAAAGGACCATTTGGTTCATGGAAAAAGGCATTATTAAAGGAAATAAAAACCAAGTTTGATGATGGCTATAACATCTTAATTGAAGAACGTGGCGATATGTTCAGTGAATGGGGGCAAAAGCTACTATTGGAAGCTGCTAGTCCTACAGAGCGACGTGCAAATATGAGTATTGCGTTTGATCACTACTTTACTCTTAGTCGCATGGGCCGCTTAGTTTTAAATAAAGGACTTGAGCGTCATTTGATACAGGAATCCCACGTTAACATCGTTCCAGACGATAAAGGTCGGAATAAGTACGATATTGACCACAGCAACTTTAATGGATTCAAACGTTGCTTATTGTTGTGCTCAATATCTGCTTCATATCTACACCAGGTTAATGATCAATACCTTGATGAATTTTTCAGTGCAATCAATGCCGATAATGAAGATTCAGTCTTTAGTACGTTACGGCGGATCACGATTGAAAAAGATAAGGGTAACGTATGACAGATGCAAAACTATCACGTTTAAGTCCATTGAATATCCAAGATGATTTGATCCGGGCATCTTTTTATAAAGAGCTTCAAAAAGGTGAGTCAGATTGGGATAACTGGGAAGTTTCTGTTGATGAAATAAAGATGCCAGAGCTTATTGCTTTACGTTATTACGGCACGACTGAAATGAAGGGCATTGTTGCTATTTGTGCAGGCTTAGATGATATGCGTGGGGATTTGCTATCTGGCTCTCTTATTCGATTACCGAGCATTAAGTGGGTGCGTACACAGATCCGTTATTACTGCCAATTTGAGCAGGAATAACGATGAAGCAGCCAATTACTAGCGCCAAAGATGTAAAACTACAAGATAAGTTCTTTAACGCTCGTCGTGCAGCTCAAAAACAAGAGCGAAAATACGCTAATAACACGTTATCACCCAACGCTATAAGACAAGCCATTAGAAATGGAGAACTACCTGCATATCAAGCGGTTTTAATCGGCTCTAAGGCTGGTGGTGACCCATTTACCATTGATGATATCAAAGCCTTTGATAAAGCGCGTAAAGCCACAAGTAAGAAGTGGGGGCGATATCGTGGTGCTCCTTTAGAGCAGTTGATCGTTGCATCACGAAAGATTGATGTTCATCGTGCCAATACGGAAATTAAGACGTCGAGGTTATACAAGGTCCGTGGTGACTTGTTGCACTTTAATGTGTCTGCATCAGGAAAGCACAAAGAAACCAGCTATCAGGTCAGAATAAGGCTTGAAAACTGGATGGAAGAGTTAACTCAGACGCAACGGAGCTGGCCTTCTGCGATTAAGCGGGTACTTCAGGGCGGTTTGTCCATTGATTGCCAGTGTGGGCGTTACCAATTCTGGTATCGCTATGTTGCTACGGCGGGTAATTACGCCATTGCACCCTATGAAAAAGACTTCCCGAAAGTCAGAAACCCTAAATTAAATGGTTGTTGCTGTAAACACCAATTAAAAACCCTCGCTGCTCTTAAATCTCCAACTGTCCAGGCTCAACTTGCAAAACAGATGGAAGCACAAGCAGAGAAGACTGGATTTGCTGGTGATAATACTGACAAGTTCTTAAATAAAGAAGACCGTGAGCAGTTAGAAAAAGCCCGTCCTCATGATGTGGACAAAGCCGCTGCAATAAAAGTAATTCAAAAAATTAAGCAAGCGAAACGGGTATTTAAGAAGCAATTAAAAGATCCAAAGTACATAAAAAGCCTTGAGAAAGAAGTTGCTGAATTACGGAAGCAGATTAATAAGCAACAAGCCAAAGTTTCAACGGATAAGGCAAGTGCATCAAAGGCTGTTAAAACTCGTCAGAAATTAGCGGAAAGTGCATCTAAGGACCAATTAAAGGGAATGCTTAGAACCGAGTTAGATAGAGCCAAGATGTACGGTTCTGATAGAAATAGTGCGATTAAAGTATTCGCCAAAATTAACAAGGTGTCTCTAAGTGATGCACAACAACTGGCTAAGGATTTATAACTATGTCATTAACCCCGATTAATCGCAGTGCTGTTAGTGAACAGATGGCACTTGATCTACAAAAGAGCTTGAGTATTCATCCAAACTCATTTGAATGCCTGTTATTTAGAGCAGATTTGAATGCGTTAGAAGACCATACACCAAGCAAAGATGATGTGGTTGGCAATCTCGAAGCCAGAGAAGAAACATTTTCTTATAGTAGCCCTGTTAAAACTCGGGCCTTAGAATTGCCTAATAGCGACAACTCAAGCGTGATGTTGGCTTTAGGTGATGATACCGACGATGGTGAAACTCCTATTACGATGTTAATACAAGCAAAGTCTATCCCTGAGCAATCTGTACTTTGGTATGAAGAGCTGGTGGATGATAGCAATATCAAGGTCACGCTGATGTACGTCCTTAGTGCAAACCCAATAGGTAAGCACGGTAAGGGTGGTTTCAAATATGAAATGGTGCCGTTTGATCTTGGTAGTGATTTCTTACCGGATAAATTTGAAGTAACGCCTGATCAGCCGTTGGAGTTTTTACCTAATCCTCATCCAGTACCGAGCTTAACTGATGTGATTAATCGCTTATCTGCGGCTGCAACACCAGAGAAAATTGCAAAGCTACGCAATCCGGTTCCTGAAGTAAGCGAGAGCGATGAAATTACAGAAGAAAACTTAAACAAACAAGCTCGCAACTTGCAAGATAAGGTCGGCACTGTAGCTGACATATTTGATGTATTTCAGAGTGATAACATAAATGACGATACCGACTGATCCAAATGAGCCAATTGATATCATACTTCAGCCCGTTAAAGGGATTGACGCTAATGATATTACGGCTCCGTCGCCTAGCGATATTACGATATCACCCATAGATAACAAGATCACTACTCCTACGATCACTTCGCCACCATCAGTAGGTTTCGCCGCTGTTTCAACGGCAGATGAAGTTAATGATGAGTCACTAAACCGTACAGCTAGAACGCTACGCGATGACGTGAATGCTAAGTTAACCTCATTTGCTAACTCTGTTTCAGTCATCTTAGGACAATTGGGTACTGAACATGGCTCTCAGGTCGTAGAGATCAACAATAAGCTCACAGCGCTTAAAAATGGAATTAATGCCGAGCTTGCGACAATTCGTACCGAGAACTCCCAGCAAAACACGGATATGACCACAGAGCTAAATCAGCGTTTAGCCGTGGTCATGACCAACCTTACAACGTTATCAACCGCAATTAATGATAGTCAGACAAAAATTGCAGCTTTAGATGAAACGTATGCAACCGATTCTGACATGGCTACAAAAGTTGCCACGATTAATAAGTTGTTAGAGCAGCTAAATCAAACTGATACCGATGTTCTTCAGCAAATGCACGTAACTGTCAATATGGTTAATGCCATGCGACAGATACAAGAGAAGGAAATCACAATTTCTAGTTCTTCAGGTACGTATGATTTTTTGACTGCTCAAGAAGGGTTAGGCACGTATACGAAAGATACAGATTATATGGCATCAGTGCTGGTTGTTGGTAATGCATTAGTTGAAGCCTATATCAAGAAGAAGCTGGCTGTTGGTTTTACTATCGAACTTAAATCAAAAGGGGTTCACTTTCGTCCTCAGCCACATGATGCGAGTGTTGAACCTGTTATCGTTAGAGTCCAAATAACACATCAAAATCAAGCGTAAGGGGGGATTCTATGTGTCCTCCTAAGCATTACCGAGATCTGGCAACTGAGGCACAAGTTGAACAGTCTAAGCACGAATCACAGGTAGGTATGGTGTCAAGTCTGGAGTTTGAGCAGTACAAGCAATACTTACAGACCGCTTCAATTGAGCTAACTAAAATATTTAATGAATCTGCTGGCAGATTAACAACAAAGGGAATGATAAAGGTGAATGATAATGAGTGATAACCTGTTCCAACCATTAATGGATAGTGTACGGAAGCAGACGGATGCTGTTGAGCAATCGATGGGTAAAATTGACCAGCGCATGCTTTTAGCTGAAAGAAAATTCAGTGAATTTATTACGCAATCACGATTAGAAAATGCAATCTTTCGTCAAACTAAAAATCAATATTGTAATTTAACAGGTACAGATTTAGATTATTTCTCTAAAAATTCGCAATATCCAATAGATATATCTTTATATCGAACCATTTCCACAGGGATTGTGTGGAGCGAAAGAGATGCAGAAGAAAAAGAAATCATGACAGCAATGGGAATGTCTGGCCAACAACATTTTCAGCCGCCGATTAGAGTCATGAGAATGGTGTGGAGTAATTATAATTCAAGCACCCACTCTAACTATTCTATATTTCCTAGTCCCATAGCAAATATATCTGGATATATTACTGTAGCAAGTTATGCCAAATTGGTTTCTGGCAGTATTTCTGGCATGTGGGTAGACGGCATTACTGACAATTGGAGTCTATGCGGTACACATTTTAATGGAAGACCAGGGGCTTATTTGCATGCGCATCCATTTGTAGGCTCAGCTAGTGGTGAAATTTTATTCATTTGGCCTGGGGTTGTATCTGGTCATGTTCCATTAGATAAAAATGCACCTAAATGGGGATATTGGCCTTCAATGTACGGTGAATCTCCTTATGACGCGCAACCGGGATCTTAATAATGGAAAATGAACTATTTGATTATTCAAACGATATTTTAAGTTCGGTTGAAGTGAATGAACGTTGTGAAGCTTATATCACAAAATATTATGCGGTAGGTAAACAATTAACAATTGAACGAGTTGGCCCAGAAGATACTAAAACTCAAATGCATGCTTTTATTGATGCTTGTCGCGCTTGGGCTAATTCAGATACACCTAAGCCTAAAGATTTATACTCACTATCACCATTTACCTAAGCAAACGATAACAACATATTTTATTGTTATCGTTTGATATTCAAAAAAGAGGTAGCGTATATGCTCTTTATAGTTACCTCTTTTTTATGGGCATGATCATGAGTGAACGGTACGATATTAGTGATTTTTATGGAGTAGACCTTGCCTTTGGTTGTCATATTGTTGATGCACTGAAAGCATTGAACCCTGAAAGCTGTAACCACCACGTTAAAGCCTTCCTTAAGCGTGAGACAAAGCAACAAGTCATTCGAGGTGACTATGATTCACCGCGTGAGTTTATCCGTGCAGTTCGTCAGTATCAGAAGCAACTAGGCAAAGACGGAACACGAGAGTTTAACCAGGCTAGATTGCCGCTGATTAACTACTATCGCCCGTTGCGCTTTGAAACCGCTTCGGCTGAATACGCCAGCTTTGTTGAAGGTGTGACTGGATTTTCTGATGATCTACTGCATCAAACAAAAATCAGCATTAGTTATCTGTCATTGACCTACCGTGTGATCTTCATGGCGGCAGATAAAGCCTCTGTTGAACGTTTGTTGTTAGCCTGGCATATGTATATTGGTAATCGTCGTGCTGGTGGGCATCGTTTTAACGTATCTTATCATTTGTGTGGTAGTGAGTTTGAGTTTCCTGTAGTGATTGAGGATACGCATACTATCAACACTGACAATATTAGTCAGGGATATTCAGAGGGTCGTTTGTTTGCAGTATCAGTTGATCACGTCGTTAATGCACCTGTGCTTTACGGTCATGAGGTTGAGATTGTGCCTTCTATGCGTTGGGACTTGGGTATTAATTTGCTTGAGCAGTTGGCGCTGTAATGGCTGGATTGCATGAACATCAGCTAGTCCAGAGTATTATATTTAATGATGAAAAACTGGACCTTTCTTTTCTTAGTCGCGCTAATTTCATTGAAACAATCTCGCTTGATGGGCCTAAGTTGATCATTGTGTTTGATGATAAAGAGTCCATTTTACGAGATGACTTGGGGATCACTGAAAAATCGGTGATGACTATAGTATTAGCTGATCCTTTTAATAGTGATATGTTGAGTTGGTCGGCTGATTGGGTAGTGATGACTATGCCTGTTGATGAAGGGGATAACGTCACATTTAATCTAATGCCTAAAGTGTTGTGTGACCTCAAGAAGCCATCGCCAGTCGGTCGATGTTTTGTGAAGCAAGCTGTCAGTAACATTCTTCAACATTTAGTTCCAAACATGCCACACGATGTTGGTGTTTTCCCTTTTAAATTGGATTTTCACTTACTGCCAGCTCAAAGAACTAGCCGTTTATTGCGCCAAATTGCAAAAGAACTCGGAGCAGTAGTGTTTATCCGGAGAGGAACCTTAGTCTTTAGGACGTTAGCAGAGTTACAGCAACGATCAGCTAAATATCAATATCATTATAACGATACTCGGCAAAAATACCAAATAGCCCAGTTTACGTTACCCAACGATGAAAGCATTGTCGCTGATCTGACTCAACGTTGTTATATCGGATGGGATGACGTAAAAGGTATTGTTAAATCTACTCGTCATGTGAGCGCCCCTGTTGAGCATACAGGGGCCACCAGCCAAGCAGTATTGAATAATCTAACTAAAATCCCTATCACGGTGTTAGATGCAAATATGCAAGGTAATGGCGGATTACAGGCTGGTGATTGTATAGATATTGTTTGGAATCGTTCTGACCTAGAAAAGCCTATTGATGAAAGTCTTCCTGTAAAAGTTGTATTAGGTACTGTAGCCCATAGTTTTGCGGGGAAAAGATATCTAAATCGTATTAAAGGGGTATTAGATAAATGACAATTAAACATCTAAGAGGTATCTATGAGTGATTCGGTAGATTTATTACTTCAGCGACCAGAACTTGAAGCTATTGTTTTAGATACCAATGATCCAGAACGAATGCTTAGAGTTCAAGTGCGAATTTTTGGTTTGTTTGATGATGTACAAGATAAAGATCAGCCGTGGTGTACATATAAGTTACCACTTGGAGCAAGAGTCAAAGAGGGGGATTTTACCCCTGTTCATGTTGGTGACTTAGTTTGGGTAGATTTTCCGTATTACATGCATAGTCGTAAAGATACTCGTCGCCCCCGAATAACGGGTTCGATACATCATTGCCCCGGCGGAATACCTAATTTACCTCCGGAAGCTTTTGGTGGTGACGATATTTACCAGCATAAACGTAGCCATAAAGAACCTAAGCCTCAAGATCAAGAGTATCACTCTTCGAGGGTGTACATTATGCATGGGATTATGGTGGAGTATGAAAAAGGTGGTGTTTATCGGGTTACTCATCAAGAAAGTGGAACCTCATTTGAGTTTGATGCGCGTGGTAACTCTATTTTGCACACTGAAGGTGATCATCACCGTTCAAGTAAAGGGGATACTGAAGATCATACAGGTAAAAACCTTAATGCAACTGTCGGTGGATACTGGAGAATAAAAGTAACCGGTTCGGTTTATATTGATGGTAAAAGTGTCCATATTAATAAGGGAAAAGGTGTGGTGCAGGGGGATTGTCTCTGCGCATTTACAGGGAAACCGCACTCTGACTTATCAATGACAGTTACTGCAGGTAAATAACATGGCACTGAATCAGGATACCTTAAAGACAATGATTGTTTCGAATCTTGAAGGTCATGGATTTGTAGCTAATCAGCATGGGAGAATGGATGAACTTGCAGATGCTATTGCCAAAGCTATTGTAGAACATATAACAACGTCTGCAGAGGTGATTGTGATAGGGGGTGGGCACTATGCTGGCGAAAAGGCGCAGATTGAATGAATTCTGATTATTTGAGTGAGTCACAGCTTAAACATGGTAAGGATTTTCTTTTTATTGAAAATAGACCGCTAACGTAACATATCTAAACCTTTCCAATTTCTTATGGAAAGCATGATTTTAATGCTTTTCATATTGTCATAAAAAGAACATTAGCACGATTTAGCAATTAGATGATTTTGCTTTCAACCCCATCCTTGTCTTTTCTGGCGTCTCTAATTGACACAACCCGCTTGTAGCAATTAGAGATAATATTTTTGTGTTGCTGCCGCTAGTTTCACGTCTTGATAGCCTACAGCCTGATAAATAAGAAATGATGTTTGATGCACTTTGGTGCGACCAAAAAAGGAAAATATCAAATGCCCGATAAGCAAGTTGAACAGGCATATCAAGCGCAGGTAGCGAAAATTAACAGTGGTGCAAGCATTCTTGCTTCCGCTGTCATTTCTCCACAAATGGATCGTGGCTCAATCATTACAGATAGTGCTGCTCGTGATGAATCTATTCGTCAAGCTGTTGCTGGTGGCACCGTATTTGATGCCGCAGGTGAATCGGCAGGTATGATCACTGCTACAGCTGCCAATGCAATTCGACAATACCGTGCTGTTTACAACGAAATGCCGTCAGCTGAATTGATGGCATCAATGAATGCCACTATTGGAAATATGTTAGATCCTGATTCAGCTAACGAGCAGGTGCGTCAATCAGTGCTTGATAGTGCAGGAGGAATGAGTTCTTCGGAAGGTATTCTTCAGCGTAATCGCCAGGTGGCATTAGTCATACCTACGCAATTAATGATGATTACAAATGATATGGTGACACATATCCCCGCAAACTACGATAAAGCTGAAATATTCCGTATTAACCGCGTTGCTGGCTCTACTTTTGGTGATCTAACGGAAGGTGATGTAATTGATTCTAATTTTTCTGGTCAATATTCATCAATGGATCAACGAATGCTGATCGGTTCTGGGGATGGTACTAAAGTTGATTTTGGCTTAGATATGTCAAGTGCAAAAGGTAAAGCGATGCCTTTTGTAAAAGGGAAAGTACGTGTGTTAGTTGATCGTACGCCCTCCGGTGAAGATGATAATCGTGGTGGCATCCACGGTCGATTTACTGATGCTGATAATGAAATGGTGACAATGACGGGCACTGTGAACTACGCAACGGGTATTGTTGCTGTTCGCTTCTCTAAAGCACCTAAAACTGGAATTGAAATTCATGTTATTGCTGATATTTCAATTGAAAAAGATCCAACATTGATTCCGACTGTTGATCATGAAATGGTGAGCTACACATTATTTCCGCATGAATCTGCATTAGCTAGTTCTAATTCAATTCAATCGCAATTTACTGGCCGACGTGAATTTAATATCGATGTTCACGGTATGCAATTAGGTACAGCACGCAATCTTCTTGCCGCAGACAAAGACCGTAAACGATTGAATGACATGTACTTCTACGCTAAAGGTGAGAAATCATTCTCAGTAAAAGTACCTGCTGGCCTAGCGTTCCGACAGCATTACGAAGCAGTACAAGTGGTGTTGTTAGCTATTTCTACTGAGTTAATGAGTCGTACTAAACGATCTGGATTAGAAGGTCTTGTTGCAGGTACAGAAGCATCTCGAATTCTTAAATCTGTTGGCCAGCCGCACATGGTTTATGCGCCTAACTATCGCCAACTTCCTCAACCGCATTATGTCGGAACAGTTTTCGGTTACAAGCTGAAAGAAGACCCACAGATGTCAAATCCGTGGAATGTGCTTTGTTATGCAAAAGGTCGAGAGCATGGCGATGCAGGTTATGTCGCGGGTGATGCTATTTCTGCCGTTACATATCAACACAGCGTTGGTCGTAAATTGAAGCATGAAAATACTCTGTATGAGCTGGCGTACCGTGACCTACATCCGTACAACGGTCGAGACTGGTTCATGTGGTTAAAGTTTACTGAGTAAGTTCACTTTTAGTGTGCCAATTTACTTTGGCGCACTATATCAATAAGTAAAAGGAATACTGGTCATGGCATCTGAAAAAACGAACGCATCAAAAAATAAAGAAAAAGCAATTAACACAGGTGATTTGGTCACCGATAGCCCGTTAATTGTTGCGCCTACAAATGTAGATGATAAAGAAAAAGCAATTAACACGGGTGATTTGGCAACTAATGATCGATTAACGGTACTTCTTACTAATAATAGTATTTCAGGGCATGAATTACTGCGTAGTAATGGTCAATTCCTAGCTATTCCTGGTCATGGCAAGATCAATATTTCAACAACAAAAGAAGAGTTAGTTGTCATTACAGAACAATTAGCATCTAAACCTTGGGTTGAAGTTAACTTAGTTAATAATGACGCGGAGTAATTATGACTGGAATGATTAGACAATATATTAGCGAAGCCGCAGGCATTGCTGTTTTACCGCCGCTTGATAATAACTATAAGTCAGGCGGTGGTAGCGTTGCTGTTGGCGCATGTGTTGTTGTAGCGTCGAAAGGTGAAGTTGGTAAAATTATCACAGTTAATGCTGATGATTGGGAAGACAAATTAGGCCGTCCATTGCCGATGTCTCAAGGACCTAAAGCAGAAGGTTTACGCCATCTTAAAGATGCTCTGGATAAGTTACAGTTTTGCAATGTTGTACGTATTGTTGCTGCTGATGCTCGTTTCCCTTCACTGTCTCTTTCTATCACAAAAGGAACAGCTCCCACCAAGGCAAATCATGCATATGGGACATCGTTAAGTATTGCTGATGCTCATTGGTTGCAAGTGTTCCCTGTCGATGGAGACCCTAGCACAGAGCGACGTATGACTATTTCTAATATTGATCCGACAAAGAAACGTTTTCGTTTATCTTTTGAAGAGAAGTTACAAGGGGAATGGAAAGCAATCCCCGCTGAAAGTTTCATTGTCGGCGTAGATGTTAATGACCGGGATGATTCAGGTCTTGTTGCGTACTTACCTGTGGTCTTGGAAGAACGTTCCACACGTTTTCGTGCTGAAATTGCAACAACAGTTGATTTTGATGCCGTTGTTGAAAATCTTGAAGTCATCTTTGACGGTGGCGTTAATGGCGGTAACCCAACTGTAGATGAATGGAAAGCTGCGTGGGATTTACTTAAAACCGATGATATCGATTTTAATTTGTGTTTTGCTGCAGGTAACTACGAGCCAACAGCAATTGCCCACATGATCAAGATTGCAGATGGACGACTGGCTCAATTCCGATTTGATGTCCCACCATGGCTAACCGAAACAGCTGCTGCTGACTGGCTTGCAAGCGCTAACTTGGAATCTTATCAGGCTAGTTGTTCTCATTATCCGTATAAAGCCAGTGATGAGTGGTATGGCGGAAAATCAGTATGGGGTGCCTCTGGTGCTGTTACTGCTGCTAAAGCGTTGTGTTTATCGACACCAACAGGCCATGCAGCTGTGAAAGGTGCGCATTATACCGCTGCTGGACCAAAACGCGGCACGATTAATCGTCGTGGTATTGAAGCATTGCATATGACTGGCAAGCTTGAGCCAGAACAATTGGTTGAAGCTCGCATTAATCCTATTGCTAAGGGCAAGATTATCAATGATTGTTTGAACGTTTGGTATAAAGAAAACTACTTACGTTTTGAACATACAACCGCATTGCTTAATGATTTATGTCATGAGTTTTTACAAGAATCAGCAATTGTTCAGTTTGAACCGGACGGCTTAACAATGTCTACATTGCAAGAGATCGGTGACAATATTTGTAAAAAACGAGTGGAAGCTGGTGCTTTTGTTGATCCGCGTAACCCTGCTAAAGATGGGAAAGTGCCATATCGTGTGACTGTAAAGCAAGTTGCTATTGACTATATGCATGTTGAATTTGCATATGCTGAAACAGGTGTTGCGCGTCGAATTGGCATTCAACCGCGATTAATGGCGTAAGGAAATAAGCTATGTATTCAACTGGTAATCCATTTGGTGAAATTGATCCTGTTTTTGACTCTGTTTCTTTCCCTTTAAATCAAAAAAAAGAGCAAGGTTATAGCATTCCCGAATCAATTCTTGACGCTGCTAGCGATGATCTGGGTGAAAAGCAACTTCGTGCTAATGCCATGGCTGCAGTGCTGGCATGGCTTGAAGGTAATGATTATAGCTATGAAGCTCTGGATGCAATTGTTGCTGGATTGTCTGATATTGACGATGACGGTGAAATAACAGAACCAGAAGAAGATTTGTTTAACGATTTATTAACCATGGTTGCTGATGCTTTTGCAACTATGGGTGGTGAAGACGTTAATATCAAGACCTTTATTGATGATGAGTCCGAAGAAGCAGGCGAGAAGCTAGCAGCATATCTTAACAAGAAATTAGACGCTAACGAGAAATCCGATGATGAACTTATCACTGAATATGCAGTGAAGGCTCAATTGGTACTAGATGCGACTCAAAAAGTCATTCGCAACGGCAAGGTCACTTTGATCAAAAAACGTGTTAAAAAACGTCGCATGACAGCTAAGCAAAAGGCTGCGTTAAAAATAGCTCGTCGTAAAGCTAACAATTCGGGCGCTCGTCGTAAACGTGCGAAGTCAATGAAGCAACGTCAACAGCGTAATATGTAATGGCATTGGTGTGGCGAGAAGCTGGTGCTCGTGTCGTTGGTAATAACGATCCAAAAGTCAGTCAGTATCTTAAAGTATGGATAAAACAAGGTAATACATGCGTGGTCGGTGTTATCGGTGAAGGAACAGAAAAAGAACTGACTGCAAATTGGAATAGTGCTTTTGAAGGTGATTCTGTTGGTTCTAAGTATTCGAAGGCTGGTGGTGTTGTACAAACAGGCACAGTCTCTGAGTCAACTAATGGAATGACATCTATTACTACACTATCAAGCAGACAGGTATGGGAAGGTAATCAACCACATTCTCACTCGATCACACTAAGGCTATATGCTCTTTCAGATCCAAAAGCTGAAGTTGAAGATGCCATTATGGAATTAGAGATGATGGCTGCGCCTGAAGTAAACGCCGTATCACCGATTGGCAATCCGTTTGGTGACGGCAATGCTGTTGGGCGGGCACCTAGCTCCATATTACTTAATATCGGTCGTAATGTGATTGTCAGTGGTTGTGTCATAGAAAGTATCTCAATACCTCTAGATGTACCTAGAAGTCGGGATGGATATCGAATGTACGCTGATGTTCAGTTATCTATTAGCACTGAAGCGATGGTTAATCGCTCTCAAATTTCATCCATGTACGGGTAAGGAATATATATGCCTCAAGTACCAAATGCGGCAGGTAAAATTGATCTGTTGCGCCAAGCTCACAAAGCCAACGTTGCACTTGGTGAGCGTGCGGTTTCAAGTGATTTTCTTGTACGAATTAAACAATACCCAGGTATTTCTTGTTTGATTCGTACTTCTCAGTTACCCGCAGAAACACGGGGTGACCCAGTAGAAGATCAAGGTCAATATGGCCAAGGATTTTCGCAATATGGTGCATCTAAGCGTGACGGCGATATGTCATTCCAAATCGTTGAAATCAAACGTGGTGATGTTGGGAAAACAATGGCTAAGATCGTTGATAACAAAGAATATATTGATATCGAGATTGTCATGGTTGGTGAAGACATGCAAGAGCATGGTTACGTGATAGAAACATGTCTAGTTAGCACTGATGCTACTGATTTGGACACCGAGAACCGTACAGGTCCAGTTCGTATTCCGATGAATGTGCGTTATAACTGGTTTGAACGCATCGGTGGTTATGCCTAATGACGCCTAATGCCCTATTAGAGCGAGTAAAAGCTCAGTTTGTGTTGTTATTACATGATGAAACAGACAAGCTTGAAGCTCTGCTAGTGCAGGCACTTAATGAGTATCAAGATAAAGCGGGAGCAATGCAACAGGTTGATATTAGCCTGTTGCAACAACAAGAAGGTGGCATTTCGATGCCGCCTTACTTATTAACCGTAATATCAGCAACAGATACAGATCAAGTGTGGCACGAAACTACAACTAAAAATAATAAACTGAATGTTGTCCCTACACGTCTAAGTTCCCCTCCGTTTACTGTTGATTACCTGGTGGCGTTAAGTGAATTTGATCTTGATAATGATGAATTACCACGCACTGCAACAGGTATGCTGCAAAAGTATTTGAAGGTGTTAATTGAAATCCCTAATACTGAGCGTGAAATATATATGCGCACAGCATCTGACCTGCCTCTTGATGGATTATATTCACTATCTGAATTGCATGACCGAAAAAAACAACTTGAAGATGAGATGGAACTATCAGCAAATATGCTGTTGCCATCAATGATCTTACAATAGGTATCATTATGGACAAGCTAAGTTTAGGTTCTCCGTTATTTTTTTATCAGTTAACGCCTGAAGGTGAATTGATTGGAGAATGGATTGAGGTATCTATCGTTGGAGAGTTTGATGGACACTGGTTGGTCAATTACTTAGGTAAAATATATTCTGTTGATCAGCATTCATTATCGAGTGAACGGATTAACTTCTATACAAAAATTCATATTGAAAATGAACCACGCTGTTATAGCTGTATTTGTGAGTCTTTAAGGCAATATTTCATGTTTAATCTACATAATAAAATGGCTTATAAAGATTTACGAGCAATGTATGACATTGCTAATAATTATGCTGGTGGTGCGTAAGATGGATTTTAACCGCGAAAAAATGATGGTTAAACGGATGGTTCAAGCTAATTTTCAGCATGGCTGGCAGTTTCGTTTGGAAATAGAAAAACAACCCTTAGATTTTGACTTGTTCGTAAAAGATGTAAGTTATGGACCTGTTGAGATTGAATATGAACCTCTAAAATTAGGTGCAATTCAAATCCAAGTACCTACCGGGGTATTGCCAGTCTCAATATCTATGACTGTTAGAGACCATGATGATGAACGAATCTATAAATGGTTCACTGAATGGAAAGATTTGGTTGTTAATCCTGATGGAACGGTTAATCCACCAATGCACCCTGATTTTAAGTGGTTGAGAGAGTGGAAAAAACACACTCTTGTACATGACGCGAAGGGATTCGTTGAAGTATTGTCTGAAACATATCTAGTGGCTCCCGTGCAAATGGGTGATATCACTCAGAGCTATGACGATCATGGATTTAAAGAATTCCCTATTACTGTCATTCAATACAGGAGTTAGCTATGTTTGCCCCTTTTTCTCTACCAAGCAATCCCGACCAAAAAACCATTATTCGTGAAGCTACAACAGCTGAAACGCTAGATTTTTGTGATGTAATGATTGATCACGAAGAAGCACTAACAACAAAATTTCTCAATACAGTACAAGATAAGGCCAGCTATACCGATTGTGCAAAATGGACAGCTCAGGATAGACGATTAGCGTTATTTTGGTATTGGATTCATACAACTGAAGATACACATGTTGATCTTGATTATACGTGTCCTCATTGCCAAAAAACACATAACCATCAATTTGATATGCGTGATTTAGCAAGTGATTATCAAGAAATGCAAGGCAAGGCCGAGCGTGACTTGAAATTTAATAGCCGTCGTTTATTGGTTACGCCATTGAAAGGCCACCACATGGAAACGCTAGAGAATATGCGTTTAGGTTTGTCGGTACATAAAACTGACTCGTCTCACTATCTCCGATTAAAAGCTGACATTTGCGTACAGACGTTATTATTTGAAATCTCATTTACTGATGATCATGAAGATGATGAAGGAAAAAGAATCTCATCAATCAATAACTGGGTGCGAGAGTTAAGTGAGACTAAATTTCACGAGCTACAAGAAAAAGTTAGCGCATTACAAGATGAAATGATTCACGGACTACCATCTACTATTCGTGATGGGAAAATAATGCTGAAATCTCCAAAGCATATTTGTCCAAATACAAAAGATAAGGAGGTGACAACAGAGTTGTTGTTACCCTTTCGGGATTACATGCGGATTCCACGAATTTAGTGCAGCATCATGGGATGTCATTATTAATGAACTCACATTATCTGCGGGGCAACCCCTCGATGCGTTATTAAGTTCACCGCGAGGGCGGGTGGTGAACTTACTTAGACAGTACAGGAAGAAGCAGTAGTGAACGAACAAGAACAAAAAATAGCTAAAGTCGTGATCAACAATGAACAACTTCAGCACTTAGACACTATAAATGAAGAACAAGCCGTCCCTGATGAGCTACAGCCTAAGATTCTGTCTATATTAGGAAAGATTGAGGCGAATACGTCAGCGCTTTTGCGTCAGTCTGTCACGTTACCAGCCTCACACCGTACTGTATCGACAAGAACCGCCCAGATAAATAATTATCAGGCACCTAATCAATATAAAATAGATACTCAATCGGTATCTAATAAACATCAAATAGATATTAGACAAAGTTCAAGCGCCGCAAGTAAATCTGATCCGGTCAATGTTAGTGTTGTTAATGCTAAAGTGGCAAATAAGTCAGAGCGAACGGTTACGGTCCAAGAGAAACAAACGCCGTCGGTAACGTTACCTGGTACTCAAGCTGGTGGCTCTCATTCTGTTGCGCTTACTTTACCTACGGCAACAGTCGCACCATCAAAGCCACAAAAAAGAACCTCACCTGAACCCGAAAATATAACGACTAACTCAGCGCAAGACAACACGAATAAACAAGTGTTACCGCGTCACGTTAAGAGTAATAAGCCAAAGTCAAAATCGGATCAGCAGCAAGCACCAGATCGTGACTCTACAGCACCTAATAAAGTAACTCCGAAAGAGCAGCCATCCCCAATTTTACCCAGAGGTGTACCGGAGCAAAATTCTAGCAGTGATACGCCTTCATCAAGCCAGCAAGCTCAAAATGCTCAGAGAGAGCAGCGTGAACAAAAGAGTTTTCTTGATCGTATTGGTTCAGCCTTTCAAGCTGTTACCAGTAAATCTGAAGAAATGGCGAATGATGAGAGTGAAGGCAAGGCAAAGGATGCCGCAGGATCGGCAATTGGTGGCTCATTGTGGGATGCTGCGCTTGAAGTTAAAGAGTTGGCTGATGATGTAAGTAATAGTAGCATCGGTCAAAAGGTCATTGGTAAGGTCAAACCACCAAAAGATAAAGAGGATGAAGATGGCGATCAGCGTGATCCCGTTGATACACATGTCAGAGGAAAGGATGGACGTTTCTTGTCGCGTGAAGAACGCCAGAAACGTGTATCTGAAACAGCGAGTCGTAATGAACCGGTTACCTTAGATAGTCAAATATCCGAACAGAGTAATGCGACGGCCAATACGGAACCAAAACACGCTCCATCAGCCATTATTAGTGCAACTCATCAGGAAGAGGCGGTAGCCTCTTCTCATAAGCAATCTGAAAGCCATATATCAAGTAGCGACAAAGACGAAACTCGTTCGACAAAGACCCATCATGATCATGAGCAGTCAAATACTAATCAGGTATCTAAAGAGTATCAGTTAAATACTTCTGATGTTGCGACCGATAAGGCCCGTCACTCTCAATCCGAACAGGTTGCCATTGGCAGCAAGTCCGAGCATTCAAGCGTTTCAGATCAGCATCAAGATGTTCAAAGCGCTAAATCATCATCTATTAGTGAAGAGACAGCAGGCGCGAAAGAGGCGGTAGCCTCTTCTCGTAAGCAATCTGAAAGCCATATAACAAGTAGTGACAAAGACGAAACTCGTTCGACAAAGACCCATCATGATCATGAGCAGTCAAATACTAATCAGGTATCTAAAGAGTATCAGTTAAATACTTCGGATGCTGCGACCGATAAGGCCCATCACTCTCAATCCGAACAGGTTGCCATTGGCAGCAAGTCCGAGCATTCAAGCGTTTCAGATCAGTATCAAGATGTGAAAAGCATTGAATCGAAAAACAGTAGCAATCAATCAGATATCAAGGAGATATTAAATCAATATCAACCAAATACCACTAACAAGCAAATAACACCTGAACTCAAAGCTAGTTCTAACGAGAGCGCTCAGGCAGGTTCTGCTCTTGTTGCAATGGAAAGAGACAAAGACAAGCAAACAGATAGCATTACCGATCGCCTTGATGAGCAGGTTCTCGCTACAAATAAGAACCATAAGGAATTGGTTAAAACCATCAAGCAAAAGAGCTTTGGTGGAAGTGAAGAAAGCAGTATGGCCGATTCTCTCTTCGATATGTTAGGGGGGGAAAGCAATAGTGATAAAAAAGGCCCCCGTAAAGGTCCAAAAGGTAGCAGTAAACGTAGCCGTATAGGTCGAATGGTAGACAAGGTAAAAAGTAAAATACCTGTCCCTGATTTTATATCTAAACAAGGAGGTAAGTTTTCTAAAGTCTCTGAAGGAGTTAAAAATGCCATTTCTACAACAAAATCAACCATAAGTAACTCTGCAATTGGTAATACAGTAAAAGCGGGTGGAAAAATTGCTGGTGGTGCTTTAAAAAGTGTTGGTAGCGTTGCAAGCAAGGCCGCTGCTCCTATTGCCGCATTAACCGCTGGTTACTTTAAATATGATGAAATAAAAAACAGAGATGATTTAACAGGTGGACAAAAGGCTATCCAAGTAGGTGCAACCACTGCAGGATCAATGGGAGGAGCCTCCGCCGGAATGATGGCTGGTGCAGCTATGGGCTCTGTTGTGCCTGTTGTTGGTACAATAATTGGGGGCTTGCTTGGTGCGGCATTGGGTGGCTGGTTAGGTTCTAAAGGTGGAGATATAGTTGGTGAAGCAATCACTGATCAAATGAAAGGTACAGATGGTTTTACAAAAGCTGCAAGGGAGAATATTCAAACTTCAGCAACAGAGAAAACCGCTTCAATCCCCACTATCGTTACCACGTCTAGCAGTATAAAAGAATCAAATAATAGTGATGTAAAACAACAAGAAATTAAAAATCATGCTGTACAAGAAGTATCAGCAGAGCAATTAAAAGTGACATTGCCAGAAATCCCTAAATCTCAACAACAAATTAACCCAATTAACAAACCTCAGCCGATAAAAGAAATTACAGGAACTGAGATTGATTATAAGAAAATGGGAAAAGTATTTGAAGATGCACTAAACAAAACACAACAAAGCAATGTTGCTGCATCTGCTTCATCTGGACATTATGGTGGTTCTAATCGAACGCAACAATCATCATCTAATCAACAAATTAATACTGAATTTGATGATAAGACATTAGTTCTGATGGCCCACGATAGGATATAGAATGAAAGAGCTCAACCACCTTCTAAATGTTGACAGTGGCGGTTTTGAAATAGTTACTGACGGTAAGGCCATGGATAATAATATTAGTGAATGGTTCTCAAATGCAGAACACACAATCGCCGATAATCCTGCTTGGGGCCATAACTTATCTCCATTTCATTTTATTACGCAAACAGAAGATGATGCTGTAATGATGGAAATGGCAATTTTCGAAAAATTACCCATCGATGTAAAAGGTCTGATTATTCACAGTATTCGTGTTTCATTTCCTTCTCTTGATGAGTTTTCAATTGAAATACAACATAAGTACGGGTTTTATAAACAATTATTACCATTGAGGTAAACATGGATTATCAGAATAAACAAGCAGCTCGTGCTAGCTTTACGGATATTCTCAAGACAAAACCAAGTCTTGAACCATTGGCTGATAGTCAAGTAATGCAAGGTGTAAATATTTTCCAAGGCTTAGCCCTTGAATTTGCTCTCAATAAACTTGAACGAGCAAGACAAGAAGGATATTCAAGCACAGCACTTAATCGCGGCTCTATATTAGCGTTGGCTGAAGGAAAACAATATATACCTCGAAAACCACTGCCAAGTCGTGGTCCTATCAGTATCGAAAACAAATCAGAATACCCATCAGGTCTACCTGCTCATTATCCATTGATATCAGAAAATCAGGTACATTACATGCTGGTAGATGCTGTTGCTATTGATAGCCATACCACAAAAATAACAGATGTAATTCAAGTAGAAAAGCTCAGCCTGTACTTTACAATAGAACAAGAAAAGCCATTTATTGAATTTTTATTTGGTCGTGAAATAAGCCGTCAAACACATCAATTTAACGTGTTTGTAGATCAAGGAGATGGGTATTACAAAGAGTGGGTTATTGCGCCAAGGTTCAGGAATGTAAACGGAAGAGATGCAGTATTTGATGAGTTTTACTCTCATACAGATCAGATTGGCATCAGGTTTGGTAACAATATATTTGGCCTTATCCCAAAAGCTAACAGTAAAGTCAAAGTAGATTTATGGTTAACAAAAGCTGATATAAAATTAATGCCTAAGCAACCACTTACCCCTCTATATCCAGAAAATGCAGATGATAAATTAGAGTTTGTTACAATAGGGGGCATCATTGGAGGAACGGAAGCTGAAAGTACAGAAGAAATTAAAGTGAATTCATTATATTACGAACTCTATGATGATAATCACGTCTTTGATGATGATTATAGTTTCTTTATAAAGCGACATTACCCTGGTGTTCTTTGGTGCAAAGTGTGGGGAGAGTCAGAACAGGAAGAAATGGAAGGACGGATGGATGAACAATGGGTTAATAGAGTTTTTGTTGCGTTGTACTCACCTACCGATCCTAATATTGCGCAAAAAGTGGAAAAAACACTTAAAACAGTGATCCCGCAACTTAATCGTCGATATTCTCTTATGCCACCAGAAGAAGTAAGTTTTATCGCTAAAATTGAAGGGAAAATTAAACGAGATATTATGTTATCAGATGCTCGCAAAGCGATTATTAAAGTGTTGAGTGATAATTATCACAAAAATTCCGTTAACAGAAAAGAAAAAGCTCTAAAACGAGACTTATATAGATCAATGAATAATCTGAATATTTTTGCTAGTGAAGATGATATTTACATTGAGTTAGTAGGCACAACAGAACCGCAAAACCTCAAACAAATGGTTAGCATTGACTTTGATGCATCATTAGCCTTTCTAAATTTACCCACCAGCATTACTTACTAAATATGGGCACCTTATCGTAGGTGCCAACCTTCAGCAAAATTATTATGTCGTGGCGAGCCATTGTCTTACCCGTTACTCTCGTTAATTAATATATAACGGGAATAACATCGTGGCTCAAAACTGGCTAGTCGAAAGACTCACAGATAACAAA
>NZ_AP024856.1 GCF_024529955.1 Photobacterium toruni | reverse complement strand
GGGCAAGCAAGTGCAGCGAGATTCCCTCTTAATGATAAATGTTGCCATCGATTAGGTGACTCTATTTTTAAATGGGGTCTACAACGCAATATTCCAACGAAAGAACATTTTGTTTATCTGATTTATCGTTGGAATGACTGTTGTCTTAGGCAGTAAGGAGAGTGATCATGCATTTACAATTGACGGCTTCGGCAACGACTGTTGCGTTTGTAATCAACTTATTTCATTCATTCTTCTTTTGGATTTTATTGACGCCTAATACCGCATTTGCTTTAACACAAGCAGAAGAAGAGAGTATAAATTCTGCTAAAAATTCAGCAGCAATGAGCATCAGTACGTCATTGAATAATCTCGCTGTGCCGGAATTTGATTCAGAAAATGATACAGCGATAATTAATACTCCAGTTGTTAGTTATACAGGTACGGAAGTCTATCATCGGCAGGCGGTCGCATTTGGACCTAACCAAGAGGCGGTCGACGAATCTGATCAGTTTAAAGCAAAAAATGCCTACCAAGATGAAAATAAGCTGCGAGATGCAAAAGTGGATTTCAGTAATCGACTGTCAGCGACCGAAAATTCCACGGGTAATGAGCAAGATTACGATGCTCGCGCTTATAACACGATGCTGGCCAGTGGCAATAACAGTATTAGTTTAGATGCCGATGATCTGATAGTAAGAGAGTCGGCCAATATTATTGCTGGCGCGGCAGGTGATGCAGATAATCCTTCAGGATCAGGTATATTCGATGGTTGTGTTACAAACCAAAATAAAGTGGTTAACACCAAAGAGATCGTATCTTCTACAGAATACCAATGCGTCAAATTGACCACGAGTAATCCAGACTCATGTGTTTTAGAGCGATATCTTGATATACCAGTTATGCGCTATGGCGGTGATGGTCGATTACGTTTTACCAATAATTTCACATTTGAAGTTGATATCGATGATCACCGAAAAGAAATACACCAACAGGTTCCGTCGAGTACCGGTTGTAAATTGATTGAAGGATTTGTTGGTTTAAAAATGGATCCAGAGGTTGTTGTGACGTCAGTAAAGATACGCCGTGACGATAATTATGGGCCGATGACAGTTGCTTTCAATGGTGTCGTTGCACATGAAGATTTAGATAGTGCAGGTAATTTTAATTGTGTTAACAATAACCTAACGTCTGCATTGGTTAATAATTCAGCACTAAAAGTGATCGATATTACAAACAGTTTTATTACGGCTCGCAAGTTAGCTCAGCAGGGCGATGGTGTCGTTAATATTTATCAAGCCGCTGGCGTACCAAATCTTTATGCAACTATGCCACGCTTGGTCATTACAACGGCGTCAAAAAGTAAACCAACAGAGTCCATCAAACAAAATCCTCCCGGTTGTGCAGCGCAAGTTAATTGGGAGCAACCTGAATCGACATGTGCTGTACAAACATTCACGGATAATCGGCAAGATTTTGATCCTAAGTGTGGCCATCCCGACAATGTCATTGTCGGAGAAGGATTTGTATGTAGCGCTTCAAGTTGCACATATTCGGGTTGGGAATGCATAGAACAGGATGCTGAATACCAACACGACATGGATCCATACATCACAGGCTTACCAATAACGATAATGAATGGTCGAGAGTACTATCAAGGTGAAGGTATTGCAGGTCGGTGTACAAAAGCTAATGCTGTAGATTATCAATGTAATCCGCTTGGTCATCAGCAAATTTGCGGCAAACCTGGATGGCCGAATGACAACACAGAGGTCTGCATGCCATTTAGTCAATTATCGACAATAGCACCAGATCAGTGTGCCCCTTATGCTAACGATCCAGACTGCTCCGTGGTCAATAATGAACCGCATTTAATTGATCAAGCGACAGGCAAAGCCTATGCAGAAAACATCACATACCGTTGCGATACCTTTGCTGATACTGCACCAGTGACACCAATAACAACCACTTCTTGCGTTGACACCATGATGTGCGTAAATGGTGAATGTGATGAATCAGTAGATGAAGCTAACGAAGATTTTAGTGAGGCGATGACCATCTTCACCGTGCTTGGTGATTTAAAAAATAATGCTGACTGTCTTGATCCGCAAGACCCAACCACCTGCCAGGTGTTCAAGGGTAAAGTTTCATCATGTCAACGTTCTAAATCAGGACTTGGCAATGATTGCTGCGCATTAACAGCAGGCCAAGTCACCATGTTTGATTATGTTAAAGGCGTGTACTCGTTCAATGCACTGGACACGGCTATCTCAAATTTAACAGGCTCTAGTACGATGGTCGAAGGTGCTTGGAGCTACATTCAATCGAACTCTGACACTGTCTCGATGGTCAGTGATGCTTTTACTTCCGGTTACGATTGGGTACTGCAAAACGTGACTGGACAAACGACTCAGGGTGCTACAGGTGCAATTACTGATTATGCCTCTGAAGCACTATTTGATGTGACAATGCAACAATTGAAACAACAGATTTTACAACAAGTCAAAAACTTCCTTCCTGAAGCCATCGGTGATTTCTTGATTCAACCAGCTTCAAGTGCTGTTGGCGGGGGTGTTGCAGGCATTGGTGCTGGCGTTGGAGGTTCAGTTACAGGAGGTATTAGTGCATCTACTGGATTACCTGCCACGATGGGTGGGACACCTCCTATTCCACCTGGAGGCTTACAAATCAATCCAATGATAACGGGTGCATTCCAAGTCATAGCTGCTCTCTATGCTGCTTATCAGTTAATCAAGTTGGCCGCAATGCTGTTATCGGCATGCGATGACGAAGAGGCATCCATGGGAATGAAAATCGATCAGGGACAGTGTATCGAACATCCCGAGCAAACATGCGACACGAAAATATTAGGTGTATGTGAGGTACAGCGTCGTCATTTCTGCTGTTATGGCTCGCCTTTAGGTCGCATTATTATGGAGCAAGCCGGGCCAATGCTTGATATACCGTTCGCTCCTCAATCTGGCCAATGTGAGGGAATGACATTTAATCAAATCGCACAGGATCTTGATTGGGAGGCAATCGATTTGTCAGAGTGGACTGATATTTTAATGGCATCAGGTGTTACACGCACTCAGTCACAAATGAATGTCGATGGTTTAACGAAAGACAACGAGTTCACGCCTAACCATCAAGATGCTGATAATCCAATCGATCTAAACAAGAAACGTTTCAGTGATCGTGATTTAGAAAATAAATTTAAACAAAACCACAGTGCAGCTGAAATAGATAAAGTTGATTGCTCTATCAGTCCTCGACCTGTGGGTTGCCGCAGTGATGATCCAATTTCACCTGTAGATGACATTTTGAAGTCACGAATATTGCCTTAAATTGGCAAGAAAATGGTCACATAGGCAAGTGTGATTTGTCTATCTCTAAGGACAGTGCCTTACGGTATTGTTCGATATCGACATTGAGGTGTTTATTTTCAACGGGACGCACAAAAAACATTGCTTTATCTGTACTAAAAAGTGTCGGGATCTTATTTGATGGTAATACAGAGTTAGCTTGAGCTGCTTGCAATAGAAACATGTTACTCGGTATTGAAAGGTTACCGGCTGTGAGCATATATTCTGTTCTGACACTAGCAATATAGTTGAAGCGAACAGCAATGGCCTCTTTGAATGTCAACTTTGATGCAATTGCAGTCGGTAATCTGTCGACACTAAAAGCAGTACTGATATCTCTAAGTAGAAAACCGACACCGAGAAGATGCTCGCTGGGATGGCCGTCCGGTTTTATGACATATCGGAACTTATTTTTACCGAATTTGTTGATGTTATGGCCGTAATAGAACATATCGTTTTTATCGTTAGGATACGATGTATCTACATCTGTTTTAGACAATAACTCGGTGTAGATATTAAGTGGTGTTAGTGCATTTTTCACAGCTTGATAGAAGGGAAGTTTAGCTTTGTCATAAGCGATGGATGCAATTGCTTTATTATTTGCGTTTTTATGATTAGCCGCGTCGAGAAAAACGATAATGTTATTTCTATCCCAACCTCGAACATCAAATGAATCCATCAAAAGAACATAAAGACCACCTGTTGCAACAGTATCAAATATATATCCACCAGCCATGCCCAACAGATAGTCGCCAGTAGTGATCTTATCGAGTGAGTTGGTGGTTTCGTCTTTTAATAACATATCCTGCATATAATCCTGGCCACCGGATTTCGAGACTATCATTATTGCCTCTGAGCTATATTCTGCAGTTGGATACGTAGGATATATTTTAGGGCTCTCGCATCCTGTCATTGCAAGAATTGTAAGTAGACCAAAGGCTCTAATTAACATTTTTACGATCCTAATTGACGAAACAATATTTTTTTACAACAACTTCACTAATCAAGCAAAAAACGAATGGTTAATTGCGAGCTTAGCATTAAAAACGCGTTAATTTGATGTAATACCTTACAATTGAGTTCGTTATATAGGCCCTTATTCATGCTAAACACAGATCAGCAGTTAGTTGTAGATTCGACCTGCAATACGCTTGTAGTCGCTATTCCCGGCTCAGGTAAAACTGAAATATCGTCGAGATATGCAGAGAAAAATCTCTCACAGAGTCGGGATAACGTAATAATGATGCTGACGTTTACTGATGCATCTGCAAAATCAATGGCTACACGATTGGATAAAAATCTTGGGTTGATGAATCGTTCCAGAGCTTTATCGTCAACTTTTCATACTTGTGCGATGCAATTATTTAAATGTGCATATAAAGGTCGAAAATTAATAATGGGTTTTCGACAGGAAATGTTGATAGAGCGTTGCGTACGAGATTTATCATTAAAAATGAGCATGAAGGACGCTGTAAAATACATCGATGAAATGGGTAGGAAGTTAAAGTTAAAGCGTAAGGACTATAGCAGCAGCCAGTTAAAGTTATTCGACAAATATAATCAATTAAAATCCAACCAAGTAGACTTTAACGAGGTTTCTCGTGAGGTGATTACTGGCATTCGTAATAAGACAATACCGTCCTTAATTGACATTAATAGAGTTACACATATATGTGCTGATGAGTTTCAAGATTGTGACGAGCTGCAGTATGAGTTTTTGAAAGTACACCACGAGTTAGGTGCGGTTATTTTGGCTGTGGGAGATGATGATCAGAGCATTTATGGTTTCAGGGATGCTGGTGGTTATGATAATTTCTTGAATTTTCAGACAGATTTTACTGCGAAGGCGTATGCATTAAAAGTTTGCTATCGCTGTTATCCTAGAATACTACAATCTGCAAATAATCTAATTTCATTCAATAACGATCGCGTACCGAAACAACTAAATAGTAGCTTTGATTGCGGGGGTGAAGTCTCGGTTCATGGCTTTTATGACGGAATGAAACAGGAGAATTTTGTCATCAATGATGTTTTGAATACCCCGAATTCTGTAGCGATATTGGCACGCACAAACAAAGAATTAGATGATTACGAACTCGCATTAACCTCACACGGTATCAAACCAATAAGAATTGGCGGTAAATCATTTTGGGAAAACATAAATGCCGTTGGTTACTTGCAGCTTATTGCTGTGGCTGCGCATACTGACGGAATTAAATTTCTCCCCGATTTCCTTGGTTATTTGAAAAATGATGAAAATGTTGTTCTTCAATCAAAAAAAATAGTGGCTAAGCAGTTGTCCCGACATGATACGTTGAGACAAGTGGTTGATATAGCAGGTATAAATATTGGTACGCAAGAAATACTAGAGCATATACAGACAACCAGCACATCAATGTGCCGAGATGCTAAGTCGATAACCAGTTGGCAAAAACCGCTTGTTAGAATGATAACGCAAGCGCGAGGTCTTAAAAAATCATCAGTCGCTGGCATCATCTCGGACATTATAACGCAATCTTCGGTCGCTTCAGGTAGCTTCTCTAAAGCTGTATTTGATTTAGTTAATACTGTTTTCTTTGGTATCAGTAGGAAAAATATTCAAATTACTAAAAATGATGTTGTGATTTCAACGCTTCATGGTTCGAAAGGGCTCGAATTTGGTCGTGTGCATATTATCAATATTGTGGAAGATAAAATTCCTGCTGAAGATAAAGATGTATTAGGCATGGTTCATGTAGAAGAAGAGCGTCGTTTATTTTACGTGGGTATAACACGTGCAGAAAAGCGACTGTATTTACATTTTGTATCACAACCAAGTTATTTTTTGAAAGAAGCAGAATGTGATCTCACCAAAAAAGCACTTCTAAAACTTCGCGAGCGATCAAAGAATTCACAAACTTTGCTTTCTGAAATCAAACATTCTCGTTAAGCACGCGTAAATAGCCTGCTTAATTTTGAAAATAGGCTGTGAGAGTGTGTATTTTTAAATGGCTTCTTATTAAAACTACTAATCATTTCGATTAATTGACCTTTTGGTCTTGGTTTTAATACCCCTGTCGTAGCACAGCTCTTGTTACCGTCACTTCACAGTGATGCATCAGCCTGATGACTGCACTTCATCATTAACTACACCCGTCTGGGATATCCCAAGCGGGATACCTCCGGCGGTTTTTTATCATACTGGAGGAAACATCATGAAACTATTTCGTTCAAACGTAGGTTTAATTGCAGGTACTATTACTTCTTCTAATGCCGCAAATGGTCAAACTGCTTTTTGGGTTGATCAGGTTACATGTTGGACAGATGCACAAGGCAATCAAAAAAGCCGTACTGCGCAAGTTCAATGTGTCCATGAAGGTGAATTAGATTTAAAAGCTGGTAATGCCGTGTTACTTAGAACGTGTGTGAAAACATGTGAAAATGTAGGTAACAATGGTTCGAAAATTAACGTTACCTATTATAAGGTGCTTAATTTTCTAGGTTTTTCACCAGACTCTAATGACGTTCAATTATCACTTAATCAATACACATTAGGTGGTAATGTCGGCTCAGTAGATCAAAAAACCAGTGGTAACAACACATGGTATAACGTCACTCTCGCTTTGACTCGCTCTTATCAGGTAAATAACAACTGGCAAGATGAGACTCATTGGGTAAAGTTAGTTATTAACCAAAAGATGTTTGATCAAAACTTCAAAAATGGAATTAACACTGGCGACAGTATGATGGTTGAGTGCGAACTAACAACTAATTCGTATGTAGATAAACATCAAAATACTGTACTAGGCAATGAATTCCGAGTTAATCGAGTGTTAGGCCAAGTGACAAAAGCAGAGTCGCAATTGCTAAAGTCCCAACAGACCTCGCAACAAGGTAACTTCAATTCTCAACCGCAGCAGCCGCAGCAAAACTTCGCTCCGCAGCAACAACAGCCGCAGCAAAACTTCGTTCCGCAGCAGCAACCGCAGCAGCAACAGCAACAGCAAAACTTCCAGCCGCAGCAGCAACAGTCTCAGCAAAACTTTGCTCCACTACGTCAATAGGTAATGTCGACTGAACATGGTGTACGAATATTATTCGTACACTGTGTATGACGTTGATAAGGATCTGTTTTATGTATTGTTCTAAAGATCTTTCAGCGGCAAAAAAAAGACGTGCTCAACGTCTTTTTAAAAAAGCTGAAACACAAAAAAATCCGGATCTTGCAGTTCTTGCAAACCGTTTGCTCAATGAAGCCAATCGAACATATCACGCTCGATAACCCAAAAATCGCATTAAATGATGTGATTTTCCCAATGTAAACCCATTTAAATCACTGGAGGAACGTCTGATGTCAGATATTCAAACTGAAGCTATGCAAGTAAATGAATCAAATAATCAAGAAACACAAGTGATTGATTATAGTGAAATGGAAACAGTGCTGTTACGTGATGTATTTCATCCGTTTGTACCAGCGAATGTAGATCTTGCAATAGAACGACCAAAACATATTCATCCTGATGTGCCAAAACCTGTACATGGTTATGTCCCGGATATGCGTGTTTTGAAAAATGTAATGACTTGGTTTTTAGCACCAAGCCATCCTAATTTTCTTCATATGGTAGGACCTACAGGATCTGGTAAAACGGATTTTATTTTTTGGTTTGCCAATCGAATGAATTGGGCTCTGAATTTGGTAACGGTTAATCCTTCATTGCGACCAGAAAAAATGCAAGGTCGATGGTTGCTTAAGAATGGGGAAACGACGTTTGTCGATGGACCTGTTATTGACGCAATGCGAGAAGGAAAAATTGTACTGCTCGATGAGTGTGATAAAGGATCGCTAGATTTTATCGCAAAAATGCACTTACCTTCGGAAATGTCAAAACCTTGGGTAGTTGAAGATACAGGTGAAACGATATACCCAGCAAAAAATTTCCGTTTTATTACCACTGGTAATACATCGGGACAGGGGTGTACGCAGGGTCTATATCCGTCTAGTAAACGTTGGGATACAGCCTTTCGTAATCGTAGCTATGTCATTTTCAATCATTATGTTGATCCTGAACTAGAGCTAAAGATCATCATGGGGAAAAATCCTGAACTCAAACCGTATAAGAAAACGGTTAAATACATGGTTAAATTCGCAAATAGCATGCGTGATTCTATGTTGGGTCCAGAACGTACCGGCGTAACATCAGATGGTCGTCCTGTTAATGGTATTTCCACTGCATTTTCTACACGAGTTCTGTTGTCTTGGGTTCATTTTATCCAAGTCAGTGGATTAAGTGTTCCGTTACGTCAAACCTTTGAAAACGTATTTTTCAATGGCGTTGATGATGCGGATCGTAAAGATATTGAGATGATTATGGATCAGAATTTCAATCTAAAAGATGGAAATATTCTTGACCATTATATGGGCTGGATAGAGGACGGTAAGCCTGTAAAAAAGCAGTAACGTCAAGCAGTGATCCGCTAGATGATCAACCTAAATCAGATCGTCCATTGGACTTATCGAAGCTTAGATTTGATCTTTATGAGTGCTATACCCCAGCTGGTGGCAAACTTTGGGGTATCTGTATTGACGCGCTAAATGTTCATGTCGTTTACGGTTCTAAAAACTCACGACGTTTGAACTTTTATACGAAAACCTTCAATTCTGAAACTGAAGCAGCAGCTTACGGTTTCAAGAAGGCGGGTGAAAAATCAAGAAAAGGTTATAACTTTGTAAAATCAGATGTCACTTATCTACACAGTGAATTGAATTTCAATAATTAACTTTTTAACACTCCAATCAGGTTACCCAAACCTGATTATAAATAGGAACAATATCATTATGTGTTGTTCCAACTTTCTTGCACTGAGAGGAATAAATATGAAAGATCAACACGATACATCGACAATCGATATCGACGATGCAATTGCACAGCAAACTGAGCAGGTCGGAGATAAAGCCTCTGCGATGGAAAATGGATTGACGCAAATATCTGTAATTGTGTCAGGCCGCGACGGTGAAAAAACTATCACTGAAACGACTACTATGTTCGAGGGTAAAGCAATCGATTGTAGTGTGCTGAAAAATCCTCGCCTTGAGTGGTTTCCAAAAGACAAACTGAAATTCAAGGGCACGCTAGAACGCAATGCGCAGCGTAAGATCGCCAAATACGGCATTTCTTACGGTACAAGTGTTGTAATTCCAGTAGAGGATGAAGGCAAGTTAAAGGAAGAGTTACTCGATATTCAATCAAAGTTTTTCGAATGTGTTGAAGATCTACGTAACAATTTTGATACCTGGCTTGAGGAACACATCAAAGAGAAAGCCCAAGAACAACCAGAAGTAGAAGCAATTATTCGTAAAATTGCGATGTCTCCTGATGAGTTCTGTGATGCGTTTAAGTTTGAGGTTATGCCTAGCATGTATTTCAAACCGTATTTAAACGAGGAAGTTGATCGTGTCGTTGATGTTTTAAAGCACAGCTTGTATGACGACATAGCGAAAGCTGCAGACAAAATGTTGCAAGACACATTTTTAGGACACGACAAAAAAACGCAAAAGGCAATCACACCGATTCGCCATCTGCGTCAAAAGGTCGAAAAAATGAGCTTCATAGATCCTCGTTTTGATTCGTTATTAGATGAGATCGATGAAGTGTTGTCAGAAGTGCCGCTAAAAGGTGCAGTAGAAGGTAATCCTTTACGTGCCATTACAGGTATGCTCGCGAATATGGCTGATCCAGCCTTATTAAAAACGAGCATCATACAGCGAAATAGCGTTACTGAAAGTGATGACTTTACTGATACTTCACTTGATGAAGTTGATGTACAAACTGTTGACTCAGGACCATCGACATCTGGTTTTGGTGAATGGTAAACCCATAAGTGACTCCTCGGAGTCACTTTTTTTTAGCTGGAGGAACAAGTATGAATTACAGTTCACTAAAAAAGACGATTAGTATTATTACTAACATGCATACAACGTTAAACAACGTTGCTATTCATTTCCACCGTGGCCCAACAGCCACAAATGGTACAGCAATATACATAAATGCTGGTGATCCAAACGATCCAGTGTGGTTGGGCTTAGTGGAAGCTAAGGCTACTCACGAAGCAGGTCATATTGCTCATACTTCATTTGAAATTTTTGAAGGTGTGCAAGGTGAAAAACTCCGTAAAAGCAGTATGTTAAAGTGGGTACTTAACACTATAGAAGATGTACGAATGGAAAACTGCTGCATCGCACATTTACCTGGTGCATATTGGGTATTTAACAAAATGACCAACTTGCTCTTCGAAGAGGGTTATTGGCAAGAGGTATCAGATGATGAACCTCTATCAATGTGTTTGCAGGCTTTTTTGTTGTACGCGGGTCGAGGATACGGTGTGGATGGTCAATCGCACTTAGTGTCTAAAGGTTTGTACGCAAAACAACGGCTTATTGATGCTGGTGTGCCAAGCGAGCCGTTAAATAAAATCGAAAATCGTATGCATAATTGGGGAAAGCTCGTTGATACTGATGATGCATTCCTTGAGGCTGAAATGATTGTCCGATTATTGCAGGAGTGCCAACAGGTTATTCAACAAGATCAAAACCAAGGTGATCAAGGTGGTGATGCCCAATCTGGAAGCCAAGCTGGTGACCAAGGTGGTGATGCTCAATCTGGCAGCCAAGCTGGTGACCAAGGTGGTGATGCTCAATCTGGCAGCCAAGCTGGTGACCAAGGTGGTGATGCTCAATCTGGAAGCCAAGCTGGTGACCAAGGTGGTGATGCTCAATCTGGAAGCCAAGGTGGTGACCAAGGTGGTGATGCCCAATCTGGAAGCCAAGGTGGTAAATCATCTGGCGGTAACCCACTGGCATTTGAGGATCTTGATAACATGGCTGACGCGTTTGATGATATCCATGAACAATTGTCACAAGGTATTGATAAAGCATCAGATAACTCAAATGTAAGCGATGAGTTACTTAATGCAATTCAACAGGAATATCTTAGTGATACTCGTTCGACTCACAGCCGTTATTTTCGTTTAGATGACGCTAGACAGTTATCACGAGGACTAACACGTCAACTTGAGAGCGCTATGTGGTCAAAATCTCAACAGGAGATTACTTACGATGATACTGGTAATGAGTTTGATCAAGACCTGCTTGCTGGTGTCAGTGCTGGTAACAACCGTATTTTCTTCACAGAATCGGAAGTCACCACACAGAAATCGTCGATGATAATCCTTGTTGACCGCTCAGGCTCGATGAATCGAAGTGATCAGATGCTTGTTGCGAATAATTCAGCGGCTGCTTGTGCTTATGCACTGGAGGCTGTTGGAATAGAGGTCGGAATAATCCATTTTGACAACAACGTGACTATCACTAAGAAATTTAGTGATGATCTCAATCAATCGATGAATCGCATGGGTCAGGAAGCGAACGGTGGTACGTGTACTCACTATGCGCTACAAGCGGCTCATTTAATGATGAGTCAATCAACACGAACGCGTAAACAGGTGCTGGTTATCACCGATGGTGATCCATCTTGTATTGCGTCTGTTGAGCATCAGGTGGCTGAATTGATCCGTTTCGGTATTGATGTCGCATCGATTCAAATTTGTTTCGGCAATTATGCAGGAATTGAAAATAAAACAGTACTCAGCTCCATTGATGAACTACCAATCGTATTAAGCGATTTGGTAAGTAATGGTGCTCTGGACTCAATCCAAATAGGTTAAACCCAATAACCTAAAATTCACGTGCTTATTTTTACACTGTCGATTACTGATGGTGTATTAATAAGCATAAATCACTGGAGGAACGTATCAATGCAACGAAGAAGTAAGATTGATGATACACACGTGATCGTCAGGCAGGTAGGTGGATGGGAAACCGTTTATCGCTGTTATCCTGAGCTCTTTGACGCAATGAATAAATCACCAGAAGGACAAAGTAAGGCGGTAAAATGTCCGTTGTCAGGACAGGGTAAAACCGTATTTCGTCTATATCGCGATTGGCGTGAAAAAGGCGGCGGTTACCATAATGATCACGGCAGATTTGGTGATGGTATAGATCTTATAGCTTGGATGGAAGGTATTAGTAAATCTCAAGCCATGGATCGTATCATCGAAATATGTGGTGGAAATCGCAATAATATTAGTATTGATGAAGCAAAACGTGTGAGAGATAAACGCGAACAATCGGCACAACTTACACAAGATCAAATCAATAAAAATGCATGGGTGTTAAATAAAGTTGAGTCCGAGACAATCTCTGCTCAACAATCTAAGGAGATTTATAATTACTTGTGCAGCCGTGGTTTGATGGATTATTTTTCGATAATGCCGTCGTCCATCGGTTACAACTCAAATCTTCAAACTTTCAGTAAAGAAGGAAAGAAGATTGTTCTGAACGGTATGGTGTTTTACATTCAAAATGGCACCGGAAATCCCGTGTCTATGCATCGTATATTTCTGCAAAGTGACGGTTTTGGTAAATCAGAACTGGTAGAAAATGCAAAGATGCAATTGTCCGGTATAGAGGATGTACGAGGAAGCGCAATTAGACTCGGTATGCCTATATCAGTTGTGGACAGTCACGGAAACACTCGTCGTATATTAGCTGTTTGTGAAGGACCAGAAACAGGTATGGCCATAACGTTAGCTGAAAAGTTACCCGTGTGGTGCGGTATTAGTAGCACACTGATGGAGCTTATGTTCATACCCGATGACATAACCGATCTTCTCATTTTCGAAGATCGTGATCGTGTTAAAGATATGGGTGTGGGTGAAGGGCAACGAGCAGCACTTTGTTTGAAAGAACGTATAAACAGAGAGCTACCTCATGTATCAGTACATAACTTTTCGCCTCCAACATCAATTCCTGACAATGTAAAATCAGTGGATTGGTTGGATGAATGGAATAATTCAGGTAGTGAGTTATTCCCCAATTTTTTATCAACAATATAATACCTCCAAATAGTCGGCATCTGCCGACTATTTTTTTAGGTATCGAAACCACGAAATAACATCAATTCTCGAACGGGTAGGTAATTGAGTGCTTAGTTTCGAATCATTTTTTATTAAGCAGCGCAAAATCGCCCCCTTAAATTCCCGTTCAATATTTCATTCGTTAATACTTGATCAGGTAATCTCTTCAATCACTATTATATTTTAATCTTAAGATTGGAAACCTCTGTTGTAACGCAGACTCATTGTTACCACTGAATATCAGTGTTCGTGCCTGACTCCACTCTCTTGACATCCTCCACCCACCTAGCTTCTCTTATTTCGGTGGGGGATTCCTGTTTCATAGCGAATTGCTTTAACCACTGGGGCTAAAGTCTTATTTACGCTCCACAGGCTAACACTGTTTGCCCAACAGCTTTGATATTTAACGCGGCATTAAGATCTCTATCTCGCCAAGAGTGGCAAGACGGACATTCCCAATGTCGTATATGTAACGGTAAGGAATCGACAACGTGACCACAGCCATTGCAACGCTTAGAACTGGGATAGAACCTGTCAATTTGAACGACAGTACGCTCGTACCATTCAGCTTTATATGTAAGCTGACGGACGAGATCACCCCAATTCGTATCGGCAATGTGTTTAGCAAGTTTGTGATTCTTGATCATGTTTTTAACAGCAAGACTTTCCGTGAAGATAAATTGGTTTTCTCTTATCAATGCGGTAGTTAGTTTATGGGAAAAGTCTCGACGACAATCAGCAATTTTAGCGTTAATACGTGCAACTTTGAGTCGTGCTTTATTACGATTATTAGACCCTTTCTTTTTACGCGAAAGATTGCGTTGAGCTTTAGCCAATTTCTTAGCATAACGTTTGGTGTATTTTGGGTTGCCCGTTCTTACACCATCGGAAGTAACAAAAATGTCTTTCAAGCCTAAGTCGATACCCACTGAGTGTTTACTAATGGGTAATGATTTAGGATCGAACTGGCAACGACAAGCAACAAAGTATCTGCCTGCGCTGTCTTTAGTCACAGTAACGGTAGTGGGGTCACTGGGTAATTTCCGTGACCAACGAACATCAAGCGGTTCTCTGCATTTGGCTAATGTGATTTGATCATCACGATAATAAAACGCAGATTTGGTGAACTCAGCCGATTGTTTGGCGTGTTTCTTCTTAAATTTTGGGTAGCTTGCTCGATGTTCAAAGAAGTTACGAAAAGCGGTTTGCTGGTGTCGAAGTGCTTGTTGTAGCGGCACGCAAGAGACTTCATTAAGCCATTCGAACTCAGCTTGTTTTTTGAGTTGAGTCAGTAAACTAGAAGCCTTGTTGTAATTGATTTTCTCATTGTCACTGTAATAAGCGTCAGTGCGGTGTTTGAGAATTTGATTGTAGACAACACGGACACAGCCGAACGTCCTAGCCAGTAAATTTTCCTGACTAGGTGTTGGGTAAAAACGGAACTTCATGGCTATGTCTCTGATACTTAAAAGTATAGACCATAGTTTGTGAGGTTGTATTAATTTAGCTATACGGAGCGGCATTTCCTCCCCTCCCTCCACGCTTCGCGACTACGGAAGAGGTATCCATGCCAGCAAGCAGCAGTGATGTCGGGCGAATGGCCTGTTAACGATCTTGGTGAGGTGGTTTCGCCAGAGGGTTACAGTGTCGTGAATGCGTGTCGTAACACGTTTGAGTTTACGCCAAACCTCAGCCAGCCAAACAAGGTGTTCACCAACTACTACAACGGTCTACCACTGATCATCAAGAAAACGCAATTGGCGATGATTGAGGGTCTGGGTGGGGTGATGTTCTGGGAAGCACCGCTTGATGCTGCGAAACAAGAGTTCTCGCTTATTCACGCGACGATGAACAACCTTGCGATTGATAACGTGTGTACACAAAACCCGACCTGGATTGTGAACGACCACACGGTTGACAACGGTAAACTGCCTACTGTAGAGTAAGCCGCTTATTGGGAAAAGCCCCTTTATCTTTCGAGATTGAGAGGCTTTTTTTCGTTTTAAACTTGGTCGAGTAAAAAGTCGATCAACTGTGTGGCCGTCAAATCTAACTCTTCAGCTTTGTTCTTAATACGAGCATACGTATGCATTGAAACGCGGTAATTTTGCCATGCGACTTTCTTTAGCGTAAGACTGCCTGCGTGTTTCTCGAAGCATCTTAAGGTTTCGTTGTCCATTGCATCTAAAATCGGCTTGGCTTCTTTCCAAGGCATACTGGTAATAAAGACGGCACGCTCTAGTGAGCAAGGCTCTTTGCTGTCAGTGGCTTTGACATCTTGTTGGCCGAGCTGCTTGGCGTGGTTGGCAATAAGTCCGTGTTTTTTCACAATAGCACCTCAATCAATAATTCTGACATATCCGCGATTTCGCGTTTAGTAAACGCGCCGTTGCCAAACGCTTTACGTTGACTGATTTGTTTACGACAAATTGCAATGCCCAGTGGCGAAAGCTCTTTGATGAACGCGGCCAAATCTTTTTTTGAACGCTGGTCACAGCCATTCAGCACAAAGGCGCATTTCTTATCGACACCCAGTTTTTTAACGCGCGCAGCAATACGTTGCCCCTCACGAATTTCGTCACTGAGTTTGTCGCTAGAGGCGCTAGGGACAGGGCGAATAGGAATTAAGATATTGGCATTGAGATCTTTCGTCGCAACAAGTAATGCTTCGTTAACGTCGGTATGAAACCCTTGCGTGTCGTAGATGAAGTAATCAGGTTCTTCATCATCTTTTGCGACTAGCTCAGGGTTGTTCTCCATCCAGAAATTGTAGTGTTGTTGGGGATCAGTATCATCGCCCGTCACAATCTTATTGCTGCATTGTGTGAGCGTCAGGTGGGTGAGTTTTGCGAGTGTGGATTTGCCGCCCCCGCCTTTGCTAGAGTAATAAACAATATATTTCATACGCTTACCTTGTCGCTATGAAAACGTAGCACGTAAAAATTATCAAAAAATCACGCAGTGCGCTGATTATAGCTGAGTAAAATGACTATCGCCAAAAATCGTGACGAAAAGCGTAAGCCAAGCCTAAAAAATAGATTATCATTGAGAGGCGGAGTGCTTAATCAAGGACTGATTATGTTAAAAATAAACAGATATTACGCAACGCCGCTTGGCAGTGACAGTCGACTCACCCAACTTACCGAAACGATGGCCTTACAGTGCTGTGATATTTTTATATAAGTTTAATTGATATTGTAGTTATCAAATGTCATTGCACGGCTTTTCACAACTCGCGACACCCTATCTTGAGCAAAAACTGACTATTGCTGAGCTATTTAGTAAAAAGGTGTACTTTTTTACTGTCAATTATGAGATTGGTGATGTCACCTACGTTATAGATAGATCATTGATACCCGATCATTCAGATTTACTTCACGTCGAACAAAATGGCGACTCAAGCATTCAACGATATTCCTCGCTCAGTACTGAGGAAATCACAGTGCTAGGCGTTGTCGTCGCAATTGTATTCCTACAGAGCGGCCTATCTGTACCTGAAAATAATGATATAGATGCTTGGTTAATGCCTGAAAGGTCAACATGCTTCATTGCACGGTCTGCGGTTAATTACCCAAAGAGGAATATTAAAATCGGCGATTTACTCATTGTTGAACGCGACCATGAATATGGCGATGACGATCTATTAGTGTTGATGGAAGCGGGAAGATTTGTTTGTAGAGAAATTCGAATATCGACGTGTGAATTGGTTGATGCAGACAATAATGTCACAAAAATAACAAAAAAATTAACGGTAGAAGGTGCCGTTGTTGCAAATATCCGCGTAATCAGAAAATGTAAGGCTTAATGAGTGGTAATACTTTGTGATGGGACACGTTTTTATTCCAGCGCCGCGGGTGTCTACCAGCCGGAGTTACGTAATAAACCTTTGGCTGTTGTGACATCTAATAGCGGCATAATTATCGCGCTAAATAAATTGGCATCACAATTATCCGTGAGAAAATTCGAACCGATTTTTAAATATAAAAACATGGTCGAGCTTGGTCAATTATTCACAGCAGAAGCCAATTTTAATATCTTCGGCAGTATATCGAATGATATGCACGAACAATTTGAAAAGTTGGTACCTGATATATATCGCTATAGTATCGATGAGGCCTTCGGTTTACTGCCAGCATGTGAGTCGTCCGATGTTGTGGGTTATCTAAAGCGGATACGAAGAACTGTCTACAAAAATATACGTATTCCCATAGGCGCAGCCGCAGCAAGGAACTGCACGTTGGTAAAGGTAGCGTCGTGGGCCGCTAAGAATGTTGAAGGATATAATGGAATATGTGTATTGGAAAACACAAGGACTGAAGAGGCGATATTAGCACGTTTAGAGATAGCTAAGGTTTGGGGGATCGGACGACGTTTGGGTCCAAAATTTCAAATGCTATCGATAAATACAGCTTTAGATCTTAAACGTTATAAAGCAAACAAGCTACGTTTATTTGGTAAACCTATTCAGGAGATTCACGCTGAATTAAATGGTGAAATAGTACATGATTGGCGACGAGTCCAACTTGCAGAGCAGCAACAAATTGGGTCGTCACGGTCAATGCAAAATCGATTACAGACAATATATGAAGTTAAGCAAGCTTTGGCATATCATTTATCAGAAGTTGCTGCTAAAGCCCGTTCAAGCAATCAAAGAATTAAGCGTTTAGTGATTTTTTGTTGCGGGAGTCGTTTCGATAAATCGCCGATACCACCAGTCTCGGTGACGATAGATTTAGAATACCCGACACATGATTTGATGATTTTACTCCCTGTACTGCAGGCCAATATTGAACCACTGACGGCTCATTTACCGATCTATAAAGTTGGTGTAAATGCGACCGAACTATGTTCAGCTAGATACGATCAACAAGATCTATTTGCCCCAAAGGAAAATCAACGATTGATGAATACTCTTGACAATATCAATGCTAAATATGGTAAGAAAACACTCTATCTTGGTAGTTTAGGTGTCAATGTAGCAGATGAGCAAATAGGTGAGCGATGTCAATCACCGACACTTAAAAATTCACATTCGCGTTGGAGCGACATTCCGCAAATTTTTTGAACATGTAGAGTGTTTTTAAAGATGAATCAATCCCAAAAAAGAAATAGGATCTGCCAAAGAGCGAATCAAAAAGGTGAGTTTGTGAGTTTATCTGCATTAAAAAGTAAGGCATTACAGGATCCTGAAATAAAAAAAATTTATGAGGGTCTACGTGCTGAATTTGAATTAATCAATTCTCTTATTTCATCGAAAGAAAAATCAGAATTGGCTGGTTATCAAGGCGACCGTAAATAAGCAAACTCACGTGTGGACATAACTAAGTCAGTGTAGTGCTCGCAGACTTCTAGTTATGATTTCGTCAATGTTGGACATTCACTAGCGTAAAGAAGGCACTTCGAGCAGAAAGTTCGACAGGCCTTCAGCTCCATGTTCGCCTGGAACGATCGGCAGTTCAAAACGTCCATCTTGCAGCTCAACATAAAGCGATTTTGTTTCGCCTGGTTGAATGAGGGTATCGACAACCTGTACGGGCAGATCAGCATCACTACGCACGCTAAAGTAGATCTCTTGAGAACCAACAGCTAATTTACCGTCTTCTGTCCGCAGCTGTGTACTCGAAATATAGATAAAAGGTTTGTTAAACGAGTCTCGTAGTATTTTGTTCACGGCGAGGGTTTTTATCGAATCGACTTTAATAATGTTGTTGGGTATGTAGTCAAAAATCAGTGACAGTGTCGCAGATTGATTGTAATCATCTGTTGCTACAATATCGACAGTATAAGATTGATTATCTTCCAGTGATGGGAAAATACGTGGGTATTCCAGCTGATACGTATCTCTTTCGCCAGTCGGACTCCATTCTAAAAGTACCGCATCACTGGCAGGTCCACCTTTAAGCGCAATACTCTTAATTTCTGGGTTATGGGGATCATTGAGTTCAATACTGAGCGATTCTAAACCTTTAACTGTCTGTCCATGCACAAACGCTTCATCATTGACTCTAACGATAATAGCTGGTGGTGTTTGATCGATGATGACCTTATCCGATAATGTTTTAGTTGCTGCGTTTCCATAAGTATCCTTGGTTGTAAACACAAGATCATATGTGCCTTCAGCAAGGCCATCAAGCCTGAAAATTCCTGATTTTGTGTTGTACGAGCGTGTGGTATAAGATTTCAGCGTCAGTGGAAATTCGTCACCATTGACGTTAATGGCGGCTGCTTCAAAACTATAGGTTTGAAACATATTTACTTGCCAACTGTTGATTGTATCGTTGTCTGTTACGACAAATTCTATATTTTCACCATTACGTGAAAGTGTATCGATTTGTGGGGGATTGAAATCCCAATATGTATAAAAGTGGCTTTTATGGACTGACCAACTTCCATCAGCGCGTGAAGCGCCGTAACTGTATGGCGCGTAACCTCGTCCAGAGCTTCTACTAATCGATGCATCCATTTCACATGACGTCTCTGATATTTCGATGTAACAATGGCCTATACCACTCAACCATGCTTTTTGTCGGTAGGGCCTTGGTTGCGCATTGATCTTAATTCGATTGTATGTGAGCGCTTGATTGGTACTGTGGCTTTGACCATGCCAGCCATCACTGGTTGTACGTTGATGTTGTAAACTTAATGGTGTCGGCGCCTTGAGTACACCAGGGGCATAGCTGAATATCAATGATGGATAACGATTTGTTCTCAGCATGCCCGATTTCGTATAAAAATTAAAATATGAGTACAGCTGTGGATAGGGTAATTCAACGTTATAGTAGATTTTATTATCTGTTACTTCGTTATAAGTACTGTCAGCCCAACCAAAATCTGTGCCATTAAAGTTAACGTGTTCGCTCTTATTTCTACCGTAACGGATTTTGACAGGATTACTATAGACGGTCATATTCTCGACATAAGTCTGCCAAGATGACGTTGAAGAATTATATATTTCAACGGTATTTGTTGGGACAGAGCGCTGTATATTCGATTGGCGAGATACGCTTGTTTTGTTGCCAGCCAAATCATAGATGTCGAATCCGATGGTGTATCGATGTTTATCAATCGGTGCGATTGTTGACGATGCAGCTTGCGATATAGGCACAGTAGCAATCCCTTTTTCACTATCAAGCGTTGCGGCCACTTCTTTTCTGCTCCCATTTCCATCAATTGCATAATAGATGGCACTGGCTAATCCATTGTTGTCATTTATATTTCTAAGCTCTAATGCACGGGAGGCACCGCCAGTGCCAAAATCATTAATTGAACCAAAGGACCAGCCGTACTTTATCCATGTGATAGCAGGATCGGACGCTGGTGGGGTGGTATCAATGCTAACCGTAGTGTCGATGGTTTTGACTACGAGTGAGTTGTAATCAAGTAAGGTTTGTTCGATACGATATAGGCCATCGTCGAGTTGTGGAGTGCTAAATACATAGCCAAAATAGTCACCATCAGCTGTTGTAATCCGATCATGTATACCAATTAAATCACTCTTACTATCATATACATCTATGTTATCGCTATTGATAATTTTCAAGTTTACATATCTATCTAAACCACCACTAACTACAATATTTATGTTTCCGACAGGGTTAATTATATTCGTAGCACCAGAGATGATCTTTGATTCTGCGTTAGTGTCTGTAAAACGATACTCTATTATCTCTGCGTGGGCACTAAAGCTGAAAAATAGTAAGGTTAAAACGTAGATGTATTTCATTATGTACCTCAGAACTTTGACATAACTGTCCATAGATACAGAAATGATAAGGTATATAAAAATAACCTATTTTATTTAAGTGTCTATTTTTGAACTCACTAAATAACTAATGATTCATTGATAATTTTTACGATAACTTAAGCAGGCTAAAACAGCGTGCTTAAGTTATATAAAAGCCCATACATTTTTCACTTAATGATGTTCTGATTACTATTGTTTTCGATATCGATAATTCCTCCCGACATCTTCTATGCTGTTAGTATTTTACTTGACCACTTCAGTTAACGTGGTTTTGGATTAGTTTTACTTGCTGTCTATATGAACAGTTATAATGAAACGTGGTGATTTTATCGCATGAGCTCTGTTTTTAATAAGACTGATTAAATACATTTCTTAACTTTTCACCCCCCTCTTTCAAATTGGTAGGCATAAGAAAGTGCTATCGATCTCATAATATGTAGCGATTATATCGAGTATGATATTGGTATTTTTATAAGTATATTTCTGCGTAAAAGTAAGAATGCTTATTAATACACTATTGTGTAAGTAGGAGATAGAATGGGTTGCTTTTGGCAAATTGCCGCAGGATCCTCCGGTAGAGATTATGCGCATTTTTTCCTGAAATATGGGATTGCGTTTGCTGGTGGTAATACGCAGATATCTAAAATGAGTGAAGTTAAGGCTGGGGACATAGTTGAAGTGGTCAAGTAAAATTGGCCACTGATTTGTATTCATTATTAAATCGGCGTTCTGATTCATTAGGTGTCAAGCCACCGTTATATTGATGAGGCCTGACTTGGTTGTAATATCGGATAATGTATTTAGTGATCGCCACTTTAGCTTCATTCGATGAACGATAACCCGCCGTTGGCATCCATTCTGTTTTAAAACTTCTAAAAAATCGTTCCATTGGGGCATTATCCCAACAATTTCCACGGCGACTCATACTTTGTGTAATTTGATACCGCCAAAGTAACCGACGAAATTGTTTACTTGTATAATGACAGCCTTGATCGGAATGAAACATGACACCTTTAGGGGCTCCTCGAACTTCATAAGCCATCGAAAGGGCTTTACCTGTTAGATCTGTATTGGGTGAGCCTGACGTTGCCCAGCCAATCACTTTACGGGCAAATAAATCAATCACAACAGCAAGGTACAACCAACGTTGTCCTGACCAAATATACGTCACATCGCCACACCAAACCTGATTAGGCTCAGTAACTGCAAACTGGCGATCTAATGTATTAGGGATATTTAGATGTGCATTTTCTGTTTTTTTATAACGATGCTTCTTAATCTGGCAGCTAACTAACCCTAAATTTTTCATGATGTTAGTGGCTTTATATCGACTTAACGGTACGCCTTTAGTTGTAACGATACCTGCAATCGTTCTGGCTCCTGCTGAGTTACCACTTGCACGATGTGCAGCCTTCACTTCACTAGATAATAGTATTTGCTCTTTTGACTGCGTTTTAGGCCGTTTAGTCCAATATTTATAGCTACTGCGATGAATATTAAAGACATTGCAAATGATAGATACAGGATAATAAGCTTTTAATTCATCAACTAAAATGAAGTTTTGAATGAGTCCGATACCAAAAGAGCGGTTGCTTTTTTTAGTATTTCTTTCTCCATTTCAATCCGTTTAATCTTCTTTTCTAACTCACGAATTTTAAGCTGTTCAGGCGTCATTGGTGTTGCTTTTGGTGTAATCCCACCACGCTCATCTTTAAGCTGCCGAACCCACTTATCCATTGTTGATTTACCGACATTCATCGCTTCAGCTGCTTCTTTTACGGAGTAGCCTTGGTCTAAAACGAGTTGTGCTGATTCCAATCGAAATTCGGGTGTAAAATTAGGACGTATTCTTTTAGTCATAGTGTCACCTATTAAATTATGAGGTGATGATATCACCTCTAACTAGGTGGCCAAATTAACTATGCCACTTCAAGTAGCCATTAAAAATGGAACAAAACAAATTTTAGCTGCCGGAAAGATCATTACTAGGGATGATTGTCACAATGGATGTGGTGACAAAAAGTGGTTGCGGGACTTTGATGGCTGGGATCTACCTGCGTATTGCTATGTTGAATGGTATGTTCCTAGCAAACCTGTCACTACTACGGGATTAACACGAGCCACTATTCAAAAGATCCATCAAGTAAAACATAAAGAGTTAGTTAACAAAATATTAGCGACTGGGGAGCTTAATATTCCGTTACCAGAACCAATGGATACTTTACCAGTAGAAGATGAACGCTTTCTAAAGTTTCTAATTCGAGAAGGACTAAGACCTGCGTCAGCAGATGAATTAACGCAAACAATGGAAAAGATCAGATTACTTGCTGATTACTATTACCATCATTGTTACTGGGAAGATATACGAGAGCATGAAACAAGAACATTCCTAGTGATTCCACTGTTAATTGCTTTAGGTTGGGCAGAACAACAGATTAAAATAGAGTTGTCATGTAGTGAAGGACGTATTGATATAGCTTGTTTTCAGAAAAGTTATCGGCGTAATAACAATGAGTGTCTTGCTATAATTGAAACCAAAGGTTTTTCATCTGGTTTAGATTATGCACCGAAACAAGCTAGGGCATATTCGAAAGACTTTCCAAAGTGTAAAGCTGTAATTGTTACCAATGGATACTGCTACAAGGTTTACTTACGTGACAGCAAAAATGAGTTTTCAACAGTCCCCTCTGCATACTTAAATATATTGAATCCCACAGAGCGATATCCTCTTGAACCAGAAAAGGTTGGTGGTGCGTTAGAAGCAATTAAATGGTTGTTACCCAATAGTTTATCTTAAGATTTACATAACAAATCCATAAGCACGATTTACTACACTCGGCACCTCTCAGTCAAATGCATGGTAGAGCTGGCTAAACCTGAACCAGAAAAAAATGCGCTACTGCCTTGGAACTTCAAACACTAATTATATCGCCCCGTGGGTTCATGGGCCGGATACCCAGTGCTGTACTTTAGAGTATCATTGAAACAGCTAAAGCTAACGGGTTAAATATTTACAGCTACCTCCTTCATTGCATGAAAGATCTCGCTAAACCAGAGCCAGATATCGACTCTATCCTACCTTGGAGTTTCTCTCATTAAAAACGCCCCGTGGGGCGCTTACAAGCTATTTATGAAAAGACGACTCGGTGGAAACCAATCTATGCTATTTCAACGTTAAAAAAATCACCAGTAAAAGGTAATTAGACATAATTATTTACAGGGTCGAATATCCTAACTATTTTTTGTTTTTTGGGATATAAAAGTATCCATTTTCATTAGTTTTAGTCGCATGACACAAAGAACACCATTCATTTTGTATTTCAGGATTATCTAATAATTTATTTAGGTGTTCATGCCATATACTTTCACCATTCTCATCAAGTATATTGCCAATAATTTTATCATCTCGACCATAACAAAAACTAATATCTCCATTAACATCGATTATCTGTGAAAACTTCTTATCTTCACAATCAAAGCATTCACGACTTCTCTGTATTAATGGGGCATAGAAATAAATCCCATTTTCCTTGGATTTTTTTTCTGCTTTTCTCATTACATCTTTAAAGTGATCACAATCAAAATCATTTTTAATTTCTTTTGTTATAGAGTCATCCAACCCTTCAAATAATTTTAATTGTGTAATATAAATCTTATTAATATTCAACGTAGATGAAAAATCAATTAAAGGTAAAGTGTCTTCTAAATTAAGTTTAGTATGTGTATAGTTTATATAAAAATTAGCATCATGGTACCTACTCTTAATCAAATTCAGATTTTTCTTTACACGTTCAATATTCATACCTTTTTGTATTGAAGTTACTTGGTTCTGCTGAAAGCCATCCATAGTAACTCCCCATTGAATATTTTTTGTGAAAAATTTCTTCTTATCTAAAAACTTATCGAACTTCAGTGCTGTAGTCAGAATTGTAACATCTATTTCATTTAAATTTACCCAGTCAATAAATTCCTCTAAATACTTACAAATTAAATTTTCCCCACTCCCTACGATAATTCGACCTTTGTAGTTTGAATAATTAGCCATAAAATTATCGAGTACATCTCTTTCTATATCTTGCCCTTTTCCCCATACTTGTGAACGCCAGCACTTAGCACACTTTAAATTACAACGCGTAGTCAAATTTAAAAATATTGCATTTGAATCTAACACGACATTTCTCCTATTAAAGGATTATAACTACAGGTAATTGGACGCTTAACTTTCGTACCAGAGGTTGTATTTAGATCTGTACAGTCAAAACACAAAAAGTTAAATTCGCACTCTTCACAATATGAGTATGATTCTGCAAGTGGTTTGCTCCATGCTTCTATCACTTTCTGACTATCAAGTGTTTTAATATTTCCTGTAGATTGAATCTTATTCCAAGGACAATGGGATACTTCACCTTCAACAGATATAGATAATTTTCCAGTATAACAACTATGATAACGTGTATCTCTGATCGCTCTTTTGAACGATTTGTTTTTCAATGGCCTCGTTATTCCATCCTTTTTAACTTTAACTTGTGAATATTGATTCATTTCATAATTGGAATTTGGTCTAATTAAATCAATTGATAAATGTTTTTTTTCAATGTCAAAACCTAATAAGTCACCATTAAAATCCAAATATTCATCTTCATTTAAAATAACGTTAACCTTGTAATCTAAGTGGTATTTCTTTGCCAAATTTATAGCATCGAAAACAGAATCATATCCACCAACTAACCCAACATAACTATCATGCTTATTTCTATCTAGAGAATATAATGTAAACCTCACAGATATCGACAACTCACTGAAAAATGAAGCCCACTGATCATCAAAATAAATACTATTGGTAAAAATTGTAATATCATTAAACTTATCAGACCAGTTCTTTATATAAGGATAGATTTTTTTCTTTGGGAATAAAAGAGGTTCTCCTCCAAGTAAAACTAAATTAGTCCTACCTTCCACATGAATAGAATTGATTGCATTTAGATCATTTATTGAAATGTTTTTTTTTTGTTGTTTTTGATAAGAATAACACCCCTTACAAGTTAAATTACAAGCATTTGTTAAATCAATATAGATAGAATCGACACCGACTTTAATAGGATTATTAGATAAATAATTATCAAGAGTTTGTATTTCCACGTTACAACCAACAAAGTCCAATACTCTCTTAGGTAATTCTTTACCATCAATTATCATATCAGCTAATTTATTTTTTATATGTAATAATTTATATCTGTCAGGGTTATAAAGAACAGAATTTATCTTACCGATCTTAAGAATGATACGTCCATTTATAATATACAAAATAATATCCTAAAAAAGGCGCATTTAGTCTGCGCCTATAAATAATATAGTTAAACTTTAATTTTAGTTAACTGGATTACAATCACCAGGAGCACATGACATTGCGGTATCTGTCAATTCAATCTCGTCAATAATTAGATCATCATCAAGTTTATCATTTTCCATAACGTTCTCACTTATTATTAAACCTTATTTTAAAATATAACAAACCAATATTTTAAAACTTGATGTCAGTCAAAATTATTAAAATTATTACTAGGCTGTTATTAATCTAAACTTATGGGTTAAAAACTTTCAGGACATAAACGGAATGATAAATACAAATCAGTGGCCAGTTTTACTTGACCTCTTAAAATCCTAATGAAGTTCAATAGTGAGCACTCTATAAACAGCAAATTTTAAAGTACATTTCAACTCTCCATCATTTTTAATAAGAGAAGTATAGTGACTCGACGTACCCAATAATAATGGTAAGCACTGCTAGTATTATATGATAGTAGCCAACTGACACAGTCTAAAATTGTTACTAAGTTGTTCTATTTTGTCACCTCAGTATGCCAATAACTATCGAGACGCCAAAAACCATAAAGTTTTAGTGTTGCAACAATACCCGGTGAAAACCAGCCTATTAAGGATCATAGCTAAGACCGAACCACCATGAGATACATTGTGTTCAGAATACTTAAGAATGAATTGTCTATCATTCGAGGAAAGTCAATTTCATGGCAAAAAAGCAGTAATGTCACAGCGTTTAATAACAGTAATAGTTCAAAACTGTTGTTTGAGATCAAAATAGTATCGTTTTTTTACTGATAAATAATCGAGTGATCACATTTCTTTAATTATTAAATTGGGTTTGGAAAAACGGTTAGATTATATTTGGATCTTATTCACTGCACTGAGCTATTTATAATACGATTATTATAGTTCACTTACTGTTAGCTAGAACAGGAACTCGATATCTCTAAGGACAATGAGAAGATATAAAACCCATTGCATTAAAGTTTGTTCTCTGTCCACTCTGATGAGATAATGATCAGTATTCAATTTTTCCAAATATGAGATTTTGGTATTCATTGGTTATTTTCAAAGGGCTAAAATTAAATGAAAAACTAATTTGATAATAGTTAAGTTATATAAAAATTAGAATCATTGATTTGATTTTCTGAACGGTTAAAAGTAAGGACATATAATCGTGAATAGTTTTTGGCAAAGTCAATGTGCTACAAAGAATAATACGGGAAAGGAAAAAAACGTAATAGATTCGAACTTAGGAGATTTTGCTTGCTATTCACTTAAAGACGATGTCAGGAAAGCAACACCTGAAATTATTCAAGGAACGCTCTATTGGAGCAATGAAAACAACAGCAAATATGACTTCTTGTTGCGTTCATTTAAGCGGCTATTATGTAAAAACAAGCGCTTAGCGTTACATTATAAACGCGTATCTAAGGATGAAGAGGAGCAATTAGGGCAATTTCTTTCTGATTTTTTCCCTCAAAACATTCCTTTGTCTTATTTTGTCGCCAATCTTTCTCTTCAGGATAACTCCGATAAGCGTATCGCCTTAGCTATCAGGTTGCCGAATCATGGAAGCTTCATCGACCTTCTGGCTCCTAACTGCACGGTTTCTATCCGTGGATATTGGCCAGTCAAAAAAAGAGAACCGGTATTTATCCCAGAAGATATTTTTACTACTTACAACGATGACAGCGCAGCATCTTATGAAGTTGAGTTACTTGCGACCGCATCCTCATTGACGCCAGAGAGAAACTCCCGTGACAACGTGTTAACCCAGAAACTCGCCCGAGAACTCCCGCTCATTTCTGTAAAGACCGCTGTTCGCCTTAAAGAATGGCTGGATTTCTTAACTTTCAAACGAGCATTAGTTAATGAAAAAACGATAGGTTTACGTTATCTAAGGTTCGATCTAAATGAACATGATCAGCTTGAGTTTTTGGTCGTAGGTGAAAGCAAAAAAGAGTTAGAGCATGCGAATCATGTGTTTAAAAGAAAAGATCTTGAAGCGTATGAACTAGGTGTTTCGACAGACAACTGGCAATTCAATATCAGTGATAAAAACCTTGCCAATCGTATACCCAGAGGCATGGAGCTCGGGCTATTGAAAGGTCAGTTGAGCGTGATAGATGCTAATCAGAGCAAACAGTTTTCCGAGTTGCTGACTGAACTCCACGAGCAGGGAATAGATAAGCCAGTTTTAGAAACAATTACTATCGAATTACCAGAAGAATGGAAAAACAAACTTGACAACGCAACGCATGAAGATCCAAGCGATGATGAAGAAACACAAGGTGATGACCATCCACTTCAATATCTTGAGATCAGGAAAGAGCTGTTAGACAGTGTGCCCAAAGAAGGCTTTATTTCATTTCCTTCTGTTGGGGATTTGGCACTTATCAAACGACATGAGTATACGATCAAAAACCTGCGACAAAATGAAAGTTGTTACTCCCCTTATCTGTCGAGCTACCTCTTTGATATCAATCAGGCAAACAAATTAGAGCAGCTGCCAACAGTAGAGACTTGGTTTAATGAAGCGCTCAATGATGCACAGAAAAATGCCGTAGCAAAAATGATGGGGGCGCCAGACTTGTGTTTGGTTCAAGGCCCTCCCGGAACTGGTAAAACGACGGTTATCGCAGAAGCAATTTTGCAACTGGCGAGACAAGGAGACACTGTGTTGCTTGCCAGTCAGTCGCATGATGCCATTGATAATTGCTTAAGTTGCATACGTAACCATCCAGAATTAAGAGCGATCCGCTTAGCAAGGGGGCAGGGGAAAATTACTGAAGAAGGGCTGGTCTTCTCTGAACATCGCTCCCTTGAACGTTATTACAGTAGCTTACATAAACATGTCCAAACATCATGGATTAGACCTCAACAGTTAAAAAAAGATAAAATCACTGAGCTTCAACAATGGATTGACTGCGCAGACTTCGTTGCGGCTGATATAAAGAAAGCGAAAAAAGCACATAGTGACACCTTGCTTGAGTGCAAGGCTGAACGCGATCAACTTCTTCAGGTAATAAAATCGTTTGATGAAGCTAATAAGCAATACGCTCACCTTCAGGAGCAAAGACAGGCGACAAAAAGAAGCATTGCATTTTTCAAACGCGCTGAGGGTAATTTAACTCAAGCAGCTTTTTTCCCTCAAAGTGCGCATATGTTGATTCATCGCTTGTTTAAGTTGCCTGAGATACAGATTAAGTTACCGGATTTTTTCCACACTTATGAACCAACAGACAACCCAGAAAGCTTAGCCCTAATCATAGGTAAAACGTTGCCGATTTGGCGCGATGTGACAAATCGTGTTGAAAAAATGAAGCACGATATATTGCGTTTGAAAGCCGCAGGTGAGGGTAGTTTACAAGATGACGACACGCAAGTACGGTTGTCACAAGTGGCAGAGGAAGTTGAACGCCTTTCGAACAAGATGGAAATCGACGATAGCATTGAGCTGGCAAATCAGTGGCGTGATGCAAGAAGACAAATTAAGAAGCTTAGAGAACAACAATCTGGATTAGATGAGCAGACCTATTCATGTTTCACAGATAAAGAAATCTTTGCCAACGTAAGTAATGCATCGGAAACGGAGCAATTAATTTCGGCGCGTATAAACAAACTAGACACCATTTCTGATTCCATAAAACAAGCGATCCTAATTGTGGCTAACGATCAAGAAGACTGGTTGAAGGAAAGCGGAAACGCAGACACACCGAATGACAATGCGGTTAAACACGCTGAGTCAGTGTTGGCATACTGCGAGAATAAGTTAAGAAAGCTACAGAGCACCCTTCAAAAGCTCAAGAGTCAGGCAGGCAAGCTTTTGTTAGATCAGGGCGTCGCTGAGTCTGAAGACTTTGAGCTGCAATTGAGTAACGCTAAACAGCGTTTGAACAAACTGTCTTCTAAGTTACTGGAAGAAAGTCAGATCAGAGCGCCTTGGGAAGGTTTTTTCTCTGACTGGGCCGAAAACCTTTCAGAGCACAATGCGGCGCAGTCTGATTGGGCGCACATTGAAAATACCTTTGTTGAGAACTGTAATCTGATCGCCATTTCATGCAATGAAAACGAACTGACACTAAAAAATGCAGGGGTAGAAAGCTTTGATACGGTGGTTATTGATGAGGTATCTAAAGCGACACCAATTGAATTACTTCTGCCACTTATGCGTGCCCGCAGAGCCATTCTAGTTGGGGACCATAGGCAGTTGCCGCCTGTTTTTCAGGAAAGTCAGGACGCGCAAGCCTTTACGGACAAAGCCGAAGAAGCCATGGAGGAAGGGGATAGTAAGATACTCACCAAAGATAACCTTCATCGCTTCGAGAAGTTGGTGACGGCGTCCTTGTTTAAGGAGCATTTTGAAAATGCGGACCCTTCAATACGCGAGCGGTTAATTGTCCAGTATCGAATGCATCCACAAATCATGAAAATCGTTAATCATTTTTATGAAGGACAGCTGCGATATGGTTTTGATTCTCCTGAGAAGAGTGAACAATTCAATAAGGAGAACCAGGATAGAAGGCACATGCATGGTATTGTTATTGATGGGAAAAACAACAAACTGATATCAAGCGAAAAGCGGTGTGCTAAAGATGGCGATGAGTATCGTGTTGAAGACCATATACTCTGGATCGATACATCTTATGACCTCAAGGGAAATCCATTTAGAGAAAGCGAAGAGCGTACCAACAGGCTTGAAGCCCGCTTGATTGCGTATACGCTGAAAAACATAAATGATCAGTCCAAACAAAATGGCTTCAGCCAGAAAAAGAAACAGAAAGTTGGAGTGGTATCGTTCTATGCATCTCAGTGTCGTGTTATCCGAGATGAAATCCGCAAAGTTAACGGTGGAAACATTCAGTTTGATGCGATTCACGTGGAAATCAATACGGTAATTCGTTATCAAGGCAAAGAGAAACCGATCATTCTGATTAGCTTGGTCAGAAATGATGGCGGACCAAAGAACAAACGACGCTCGGCTAGAGCCAATGTTGCTCGGTATGAATTTATTAACGTTGCTATGTCCCGTGCACAGAACTTGTTAATCGTTTTTGGTGCGAGAAATATGTTGGAGCAAAGGGATGTATATCTCCCTAATATGGATGCACCGGGGACTCAGAAAAAGCAGGTGTATCGAAACATCTTTGGAGATCTCGATCGTGCTGCTCGGATATTTCCTGCTTCAGAGATGCGAATTAAAGAAGAATCGACAAGCAACAGAAAAAAGAGGGCGCGTAAATGAGATACCTTCAAAACCATAAAATAGCCGTGCCTGTATATGAGATAAACTCTCAGATTTCTTATCAAACTATTCGTAAACCAACGGTTTTTGAAAAAAGCCTCCTGCAATTATTGGTTAAATACCGCAATGAATTGGGCAACCAAAGCATTGATCAGATTACTCAAGAACTAAAGACAGACTCAGTATTTTTCATTGAAGGACTCAGGTATCTGATGGACTTTAATGCCGTTGAGATTATGCACGGACTGTCGTTAGATGAAGGAGGAACACTGACGCTGAATAGTTTTGATGTAACACCAAGCGGAAAAAATTTTTTGGCCGATAATGCATTGCCTAGTAGTAACAAAAATACGTCAGAGACTCACTATTATCATCCGGTACTAAGAAAGCTCGTAAACAAAAATGGTCTGCGAAAAGACGTCAATGATGATATCGCTTCAATAAATCCTCGTTCACTAGACGTGACCTTAGCAGTTGTAGAAGGTATTGTTGAAGAGCGCATTCGTGGTGAGTGGCAAAGTAAGCCAAATATAAGAATTGAACGTGTAAAACCGCAATTATCAGAAAATTCTTGGGACATTAAAACACTCTCTTTCGATATCGATACCAATGGAAACGTGAATGTCACCTCGTCGGAAAAGTCTTTTCAGAGTTGGTTGAATGCGGCAGACAAAGAGTTTTTATGGTCTCAAATCGTACAGGGTTGTTTTTCAAACCATGCGGAAATCGAATTACCATCGTTCAAATGGCAGCAGGTAAAAGCCTTAGCCGCTCCCGAACATACCAAGCGACTGAATAATATTAGTGTATCGAAGCTTATTGTGACTCGGGAAAATGTGGAAGGAAGCAAACTGCCGACAATATGTTTAGCCGCAAAGGATGACGTCTCTCTATCAGGAAATCTACTTACTCTTCCTATACAAAAATTTGAGGCGAGAGATAGCCTGAACGCGTTGAATATTGATAGCAATTTTAATGCGTTTGAGAGCCACGTAGGTCATACAACGGTTCACTTCGCGGGCCAACCGAGACACGTTGACTTGGCAGTAAAACTAAGTGGCTCGGAGCTTTGGGAGGATATTAAACAGTACCTTTTAGAAACAAACAACGTCGACGTCATACTGTTTTCATCATTACTGGGTGTGGACCAAGCGGTGGAACGTTTGTCAGCCACTGACATCGGAAATGTTAAACGATACTACGACAGGGTCAAAAATTTCGTCCCTGACGTAAGAGAAAGACTTTTTGAAAACAAAGTATTACCTGTCGCGAATCTAGAAGAGCTGGAACTGTATCAGTCGATGTTTACCAATAAACATCTGGAGAATCAAAAGCTACTCCCGACGTGTGTGACAGCCCTTATTCAGCACTCGTTATCTGAGAGAAAAGTTATCCCTAATCTTATGGTGACACCAGTGCTGAATGAGTTTTCCAAAGCTTATTTTGCTATTCAGGATATGGCGGGGAAAAGTTACTTTGAATCTGGCGACTTGGCACATGTTACGGCTGAACACCGACTGCTCACGTTAATTTCAGACTGGAAAGCGGTACTTAAAAAACTGTCTAACGTAGTGCCATCACAGTGTTTGGAACTGCCTTCATTGAAGCTTGCTGAAGCTCGCATTGATCGGCTTGAGCAACATATTGTCTCTTCATTTTCCGTGCCAAGAGCAGATAACAAACGGGTCGTCGTAATTGATACCAACTGTTTAATGCACAGACTACCACTGCTCGACAAAATCAAATCATCCGACTATTTGGTGATACCAGCGGTTGTTTTGGATGAACTTGACGGATTGAAAACGGACAAGAAAAAAGGTGAGTTCAGTGGAAAGGCCAAACAAGCAAGAAAAGCGATAGACAGATTAACGCGATTGCCTGAAGGTCAGCACTATGAGCAGGAACATTTGAACTTGCTAAAGAAAAACAGAAAAAACACAGCAGATGCAAAAGTGCTGTCTGTCGCTGCCTATTATCGATTAGGAATGGTTCTACTAGTTACCGAAGATAAGAACCTGCGAAACATGGCGAACGCAGAAAACATTCCAACCCAGCACATAAACAATTATCTTGGTAAGCAAGGAAAAGCGAAATGAGTGAATATCACGAGCGCCAATATCGCTTGGCAAGAGAGCGGGAAATTGCAGCGCGTCAAGTCAGGCAGACTACGCAAGAATACGCAGACCGCTATGAAGCAATCTTATCCGACGTGTTAGCGCAGGGACTAGAAGAGTTTGTCCAAAGTGACTACATCCGCTTACGCAACCAGCTCAATAATCTGCAAAGAGATCTGCACAATGACCCATTTAGATCGCGTGAAATCAGCATATCCATTGGTCAGGCAATACATGCATTGCCACGTAATGCTCGTAGCATAAGAAAAGAAGTGGAACACGCAGAGTATCAGGCATATGTGGCTGCATTGAAGGAGAAAGAGGAAAAGGAGCGTCGGCACAAGAGTCATTTGCTGAGCGTATGGCAACAAGAGCTATTGAACTGGAATGATAAGCTGAGTCTTAATGCGGTACTAAGAGAATTGAATGAGCTGCATGCGACTCTTTTTTCAAACGAAAGAAATGTTAGTGAAGACAATATTATAACGGCTTTGAGGAACCTGAAGGTCAAAGCTGAACAGAGAGCTCACAGACGACGAGAGCAAATAAACAAGCAAAGCCAGAAGGAAGCGAGTGCGGAGCTTGCTCAGGTAATCTCTGAGGATATTGTGAAAAATCTTTCTCAAGAAAAAGCGCTTGGCCTGACTGAGCAGCTTGAGTTGGTAAGAATAAATACTAATGATGAGCCAGAAAAAAGTCAGGAGTTACTCAACGAGATAAGTAAGCAAATGGATACCGCCATTGAAGAAGAAGCAGTACGACGAGAAATGGTCAAGGCCGTTTACAAATCTCTCCAAGAAGCTGGATTCCATGTACAAAAGCCCAAATTGGTAAAGGATGAAGTCTTGATTGCCGCGTCTCGCCCCGCTGGGAACAGGGCCTTATTTCAGATAGACCTTGATGGTCAGTGTACCTATAAGTTTGACAACTACAAAGGTCAAACATGCCAGAAGGATATTCAACAAGTTTTGCCAAAACTCACGGATATTTATGGCGTAGATTTGTCTGATGCTCATGTCTTATGGAGTAACCCTGATGATGAAGATGCGGAAATGAAACCAATTCCTTCCCAAACTCAACGAATGAACAAGTAGGCTACAATGAATAACAAAGTATTAGCGTGTTGGCTCGATGATTTTTTACGTCAGGCAAAGCTACGTCGCGGTATCGTCTTAAGTGGTAATGTGATCGATTTAGCTTTTTCGGCGCAACATAGCATCATGCCGATGCGCGAAGTATTAGATAGTAGCCTTAAAAAAGCGGGCTTCAAACATGTGGTGTTTTATTCACGTGTGGGCGGGATTTCAGGTGTCACAGCACAAGAGTGGCAAAATTTGCAGTCACAGGTGCAATCATCTACCAATGAATTGGAGGGAAATGATTACGATTTGGGTGAAGATTTTGGTTCCGATGCTGAAATGTTAAACCCGACAATAGAAATAACGCCAGAAGATTTCTTCGCAATGGCGCAGCGTATCATGCTTGATCATAACGCGGCGAAGACGGCATTTATCATCGATTGGTCGAACTATTTGTTTGGTCAGGTTAATGCATTATCAGAGCAAGAACGCGGTTGGTTATTGCAGATCTCCCAAGGTCTCCGTAACGCTCGCGACGCTGTCACGGCAAGTGAAGTAGATAAGGTTCAAAGCCTGATGGTGTTTATGTGTCAGGGTGTAAGTATCCTGCCGCCTTCTCTTTATTTAGGAAACCCCCAGTTCGCAGAAGTTAACATTCCGTTGCCTAATCGAGAGAGCAGAAAGCAAGCCATTCAGTCTCTCGCGCATGTTTTTGATGTGGATGAAATACTATGCTCCGGCTCACGTGCATTGGAAGATCTGACAGATTTAACTGATGCTCTGACACTCAGAGACATAAACCACCTGGCTAGACTATCCCGCCAACAAGAAGGTTCGCTGAGTATCGATGCGCTCGTCTCTCTGTATCGCTATGGAAAGAAAGAGTCGCCTTGGGAACAACTCAATCGCGACAAGCTAAAAACAACTACAGAAACGCTAAGCCGCCGAGTAAAAGGACAACAACAAGCAATAGAAACGGTTAAGAAAGTACTGATCCGAGCCTACACCGGACTTTCTGGCCTGCAACATTCCTCTCGTTCCAGAACCCCGAAAGGTGCATTGTTCTTTGTTGGACCAACGGGTGTGGGTAAAACTGAGTTAGCGAAATCACTGGCAAGTTTTTTGTTCGGTGATGAAGATGCATGCCTGCGATTTGATATGTCTGAGTTCAATCATGAACACGCCGACCAGCGATTAGTTGGTGCTCCTCCTGGCTATGTTGGTTTCGAAGAAGGTGGACAACTCACTAATGCAGTAAAACGTCGTCCCTTTTCTCTGTTGTTGTTTGACGAGATAGAAAAAGCGCACCCACGAATTCTGGATAAATTTCTGCAAATACTTGAAGACGGACGCTTAACTGACGGTAAAGGTGAAACCGTTATGTTTTCTGATACGTTTATCGTCTTTACGTCAAACATTGGTGCGAGCACTATTCACCCGGGAAACAATACCGCTGAAGAGTTTAAGATCGCCGTAAGCCATCACTTTGTAAATGAACTGAAACGTCCAGAGTTACTGGGTCGTATTGGTGAAGCCAATATTGTTCCATTCAACTTTATGCAAGATAGAGAATTTCTTGTTTCCATAGCAAAAACCAAACTAGAGCCGTTAAAGAATCGTCTTAAGGAAAAATGGTTAGTTTCCGATTTAATTTTCGATGATGAAGATCAAGCGCTTAGCACCATCATCGATAAGGTCGACCCGCAAAGTGGTGGACGAGGCGTATTAAATGCGTTGGTCTCTTGTCTCTTTGATCCGTTGGCTCAATTTCTGTTTGAAGAAGTTGATGATGCGAATACGCTTGCGGATAAAACTATCTCGGTTGTTCAAGCGGGTAAGTCTTTCGACTTTGATATCCTCCAATGAGTTATCTGAACATCGCCGCCGTTGTTGACCAAACCAATGCGGAAGGGCCGGGATTAAGAACGGCGATTTGGGTTCAAGGTTGTCTGAAAAGATGTCGAGGTTGCTGCAATCCGGCTTTTCTGGAGATAAAACCAGCAAAGGTATTGTCTTCAGAAGACATTTGCCAGCGTATTAAAAGCAATTACCAAAACTATGGAATAGAGGGGATTACGCTTCTGGGCGGGGAACCGTTTCTACAAGCGGTAGGCTTGGTTGATATCGCTAAGTTCACCCAAGAGTTGGGTTTAACCGTCATGATATTTACAGGTTACAGTATGGCGGAACTTAATGACGAAAAGTTTAAAGACGCGTCAAAGCTGATTAGTTTTACCGACCTATTAATTGATGAGGAATATGATCATCGTCAGCTAGAAACAGTCAGGAATTGGGTTGGTTCAACAAACCAGAATTTTCACTACATCACAAACCGTTACGATAAAAATATTGAAGTGGCTGATAATTTAATTACAAATGAATGGAGGATTTCTTCTGAGAATATTATTACAAATGGGCTGCCTTTTATTATAAATAGGCAATAACACAAATTCTCTTGGATTAATAATTTAATTAAATCAATTGGATGATGATGATTTATTTGAAAATTTATCAAGTCATCAAAATGATACTTTTATGATCATGTGTTAAAAAAAAGACTAAGTAAAACTGTACACCTTTATAGGTGCCGAGTTAAACGCTTATGATTCACCACTTAAACTTGATATTAAGGATGCTGAGCTATTCATCTATCTTTGTCAGAGAAACGTATGAAGTGGTCAAGTTAAATTGACCACAGATTTGTATTCATTATTAAATCGGCGTTCTGATTCATTAGGCGTCAAGCCACCATTATATTGATGGGGCCTGACTTGGTTGTAATATCGTATAATATATTCAGTGATCGCCACTTTAGCTTCATTCGATGGGCCAAACCATCTCAAAGATGAAAGTGTACGTGCTGATAAACTTCGTGATTCGATGATTCAGAGCAGGGGAGTACTGTCTTTCGAATTCAAACGCTTTCCAGCAATCAGGACCTGGAAGCGTAGTACTTAATCGAGAGACATTAGATAATTTAATCTAGTGAGTACAAGCTACTTACTGAGGCAACTGATCGCAAGAAAACTTAATGCTTTAAAGAATCCGGATAATGTGACAAGGTAACGTGACATTCATATTAATAAAGTGTAACGCACTATAACTATAGCGCTAAAATTACTTTTTATCAGAGTGTTACGCAAAAACAAACAAAAATCTAAGTAAAAAAGGGATAGTGTCTCACCATTAGCGTTAACCATGACCGCTTATTCGGCGTGTATCTCGTGATAGAGCTTTATGTCTTGGCCAATTGGGTGCAGTAGAAGGTGCAAAGCTTTAGTTGTCTTATTATATTGTTTTAATTCGATCTGAAATTTATTTTCAGTACTAAGATTTTCTATGAATACATTTTTATCAATGTCCATCAACGATATTATTATAGAAATAGGGGCCAATTGTGCACCATTTGGACTAAAACAGTTTACAAGCTGTTCTTGCATAATGTATATAACGTCGTGGTCATACTCTTTAACGCTTTCATATAACTTTGAATCGTAACCATAGTTATCAAGCAATGACTGTAGAAAATCATAGAGAATCTGCGCGTCATCCAGGCTATTTTGCTCTGCCAAAGCACTTCGATTCAACTCAATAAGCTTTATTTCAAGATCACTCGCTTTTTTCTTAGCTACAAGGATCATAAGCTTGATTTCTTTTTTTATATTTTTGAAATAAGCCTTTTTCTCTATCTTTTTTAAATATTGAACAAGATATGCATTGCGTTTTTCTGTTGTAACGAATCGTTTCTCGTTGCTGATCATCAGGTAAAGTGAAAGTAACGCGTTCTGTGTTATTTCTAATATAAGACTGTGTTTGTGAGTATTCATCATAATTTTTTTATAAAATGTTTCATTAAATATAACAAAAGATAGTTGTAAATCCGACAAAAAAAATCGATATATTAATAAGTTAGTACAACCCTAAGACACTAATAAAGGACTCAAAGAAGTAATTCGATTGATAAATAAAGCGTAAATATCCTTACCGATAATACTTATGATCAAAATTGAAACTTTGTGCGTACACACTTTCACAATAAGGAATTAGACCTTACGTTTTATAGTAGCCTTACGTAACTGGTCACGATCACGCTGGTCATACCGTTGTGTCGTTGTTGGTGAAGCGTGCCCCAGCATTTTACTTACAGAGAGTAAATCTACTCCTTGGGCTAACAAATTCGTCGCAACAGTATGACGAAAATCGTGAGGTGAAATTGACTTTGATAGACCATTGTCAATAATCCACTTACAAATATCATTAATTGACTGTGAACCTAATTTTTTAGGTGTTGGGACCTTTGATTTTGTTACCGCAGTAAAGATGAAATCATCAGGTTCTCTTTCTAAAAAATGTTCTGATAATGTCCTTAACCAGTCTTTAAGATAAATATTAAAATCATCATCGAGATCAAATGGGACATCCCGCTCTTTGTTACCTTTACCAACGACAGTGATAAAACCCGCTTCCCAATCGATGTTCTTTAGCTTTAGATTTACAACCTCATGTCGTCGTAAGCCTAGATAAAAAAGACAAGAAATCAGTGCCTTATCTCTAATGACTCTGATCTCATTTGGATGACTATTGATAATATCAATGATCATATCGTAATCGTGGAAATGGATATAACGACCAGAGCTTTTACGAGAGCCACGTGCAAGTTTAATTGCCTTAACACGTTGTAAACGCTCAACGGTCATGTTTTCTGCTAACCAATGATGTTCAGCTACACCAGTTAACATACGATATAAATTATCTGCAGTAGCCGGTTTGTAATCATCAATTTTGCGGCCATCTTTAATGATACCAACTTCCAAGTATTCACTCATCATTGCTTTCACAATTGGAGCATAAAGGAACTTATCCCATTCAAATCTTTCGATACATGTTGAAATCATGAAACAAGAGAATGATTCTAATGCGTTTTTTTGTCCATTATTGAGCATAGAAGTACTGATCGTATGTCGTATGGCCATAGGTGACATATTACTCGAATAAACATACTCGTTACACTGTAACCTGCTATTAATACAAAATAGCCATTTATCAATGTATCCATCAAGCGCTGGATCGGTACGAAAATGCTCTGTAACAGCTAAAAGGGCATCTCTTAATGGTTTCATGTGTACATTGTAATAGGGATCATTGTCATCAATGACGGTATTGTTAATTTTAGAAGTGTTTTTGGCTCTGGAAAGAAAGTAACCAGCTAAGGCGCGTTCAGTATAGTTAGTGTCGGTAATCAACATTGCCCAATCAACAAGGTTTGAAGACGGACCCAGGAAGTGCCGGCAAAAACGTTCTAAGGAAGAACGTGCACCAACACGTCCACCGTATGAACTAGACGCAGATAACGAATTAATATAACTGAGCGCAGGGTTAGTGACGGTGTCACTTACTCTTTTACTAATATTTCCAATTGTTAACTCGTGAGGTTTTGAATATCTCCCAACTGGTAAATTGCTCATGCTCTTATCTCGCTACAATATCATCTGCTATAATAAGTATTATATCAGATGATATAAAGGAGAGGGAAATTAATCCACTTATAAAGTGACATTGTAACATTATAAAAGTATGACGATGGTGATGAATAGACGACAAGGATTGTATTAAAAAGTGATAGCCGTCAAAACTAGCGAATGTTGCTAATCTAAAATTTAAGAAGCGATATTGGCTTACTTAAATTAGTTTTTCAATGATGTATAACAGTACTGTATAAATTCAATAACTAAATAGGGATAAGTTATGTTTAGAGTTAGCACTGGTACTCATCAGCTTAAAATGAAACTAGACGATGATGGTTTACCATCTAAAGTAAAATATCATGAAGAACAAGCAATGTTTAATAGATTCCGTATTGAAGAATCAACAATGAATCTATTAAACCTTCGCACAGATATAGCATCGCCAAATAGTATCGACGATTCAGCAGTACGATATGTGTTGTATGGTAATTTGATAGATCCAGAAGACCCGTCTGTTTATAGTATGATCAAGGGTGTACGCACCTCACTTTTAGTTACTTTCGTAAATAACTTAGAGCAGTTGAATATAATACCCGATTTCGATATTAAGACTGGTGCAACTCTGAGTGCTGATGATATTCAAAATCTCTCTAAACAGATAATGCCCCAAGTTATTAGTGCAATAAATTGGAAATTAATTGATTCACACGCTAAAGATTGTCTTCAAACCACTATATCGCTCTGCTCTATGCTTTATATACAAAATTTTGGTTATGGTGAGTTTTATCGTATATACAAAAAATCCATCACCGATAATAAATTATTACCATATTTTGAAAATTTCACATGCCCACTTTTCGATAAGATTACAGCGACTCTCGATACCCATACACTAGACGCTTTATTAACCGTTATGGACTTACAAAATGATACAAGACTTGCCTATCTTAATGATTATCAAGAGCTTAAATGGTTACAAGAATCATTAAGGCTCAGTTATTCATTCGCTAATTTCGTTGCCGAAATCGATGATCAAGCTGAATGTATCGATAACATAGTCAAAGATGAAATAAAGAGTAAAATTAAGAATGTTATATCTGAGCAAGATAAAAAATCTCAAAAAATACGTTCTGCACATGCCAATTTATTAAAAGTAATCGATACTTTATCTTTAAACGATCAGAATAATGATATAATTACAATATTATCTGATACGATAAAAGGCATAAAAGGCATAAAAGGCATAAAAGGCATAAAAGGCATCGACGGTAATAACGATTCTATTGATAAATTAAAGAATGAAATGAAAGCGTTTATTGATGCAGGCCAATTTTCCGCTGTAAAAGAATCAATAAATAATATAGAAAAGTTAGAGTCTCGACAAATAGAAGCACGTGTTTTCAAATTTAATAAAATATTAGATTCGATTAACACTCCTGATATTATTAAAGCGCCTCAATATAAAGTTAATATTGATCCAAACAATCACTTTGATGCGCCATCTAATATTGAAGAAGATAAACTTCTACTTAGTATTGCAGAAGATGAAATTCAGGAAAAATCAACAAAACTTAATAAAGCGTATGATTCCATTGCTTTATTAACTAACGAAATCGATAAATTAAAACTACAGATGTCAATGGATAGAACATTGACACCAAGCATGGCTAAATTTTTCTATGGTAAACCATCTATTTATGACACATTCAATTGTATTCGCGAGATCTTCCCTGCAGTAATATTCAGTGATGACATTGAGCAGCAAATTAGCAACTGTAAATATACCGATTCTCGCAAATTATTTAGAACATTAGAATTAATATGTGGCGATTACTTTAACGCCATTATCAATGGTAAGCCAGATTCTGTTGCCAAAAATGTCTTCTCTTGCAACGGCTATTCACAAGATGAGTCGAAAAGTGTACGTAACTCAAAGGCTCTTTATTCAAAACGTATTTTTTCAATAAATGGCCAACAGGAACAATTTGGTCGTCATTTCACTTTAGGTGGCGATATCAACATGCAGAGAACTGTACAAATTTATTTCAAAATTGCTGAAGGTAAGATGTGTATAGGATATATCGGTAAACACCTGCCCTTAGAATAGGCTGCAACATTTTCCAACATGACCAACACTTGTAATGGTACTTTAACTGACAATATACCTCCTTCGTTGGAGGTTTTTTTACACTTAAATTATATATAATGTAATAATTCGATTGAGTTTTCTGGGTATAAATGACGCAGTTCTGTTTATAAGCAGAGCCACTATACACTAGGAACAATAATTTTCCTTGTGCAATATAAATAAAGGAATTCTTAGTTCACTTCAGACATATCAGATCAAAATAAGGAATTTCTAATTTAACTTATTCACTGCTATGCGCAAAACAAGCAGATTTCTGTTTTAAGTACCAAATAACGTTCAAATAGCATTAAATAATGTGCGCGATCTCACTCTGTTAACTACAATGATTGATATCGGTGAGGTTATTAAATCTCATTAATGGTGCTGTATTATCATATTGGTTAACACATCGACCAACTCTATTAGGAGGAACTATGGAAGATAAATATATTATTGATTATTATTACCTGTCAATTTTTATTTTAAAGGATGGTTTTCCGTCCCATTATTCTATTGGTGAGGTAAAACAAGAAATACCTAACAGTGTTAAAAGTGTTATCTTTAAATTTTTAAATAATTTTGATGGTAAATTAAAAAAAATATCTTATTTAACAAAGTTTATTGATCTATCTCATGATGAAAGGGATATAGAACAAGTACGTTTATTTAACAAACGATTAAAAGAAAACCCATTTACACACACAATTATTAATATAGAAAAACAAAATGAAATTAAATATTCTAAATGTGATTTTTTATTAAAACAGAAAAGTTTGGCCTATATGCCAACACATTATATAATTAACGATGTTAATTATATAATCCCTAAACCAATTCAACATATTATATATAACTTCATCATACTAGGGAAACCATAATATTGTCGATTTTGCTTTTTGATTGATCGTATTTGTGGCTTTGATTCATACTCTGTCTCTTCTGAGGATAGATATATCCTCAATTCTTTTATTAAAAACTTAAAGAAAAACTTCCACCCATATTCTAAACTGAAAATAACAAGCAATAATAATTTTTATTTCGACTTAACAAAAAAAGATTCACACACCGAATATAAAAAACATTCAAAATTAATATATAAATCTAATTTTAAATATATTGATTTTAATTTAAATGAAAATGGATGTGCCGTTTATAACGATTTGTGTGATTGTTTTAATAAACCTGTTATTTTTTATAATAAAGAAATTAAAAAGCTAGAAGATAATAAAAAAAATTTAATTAATAAATTAAAACAAATGGAAAAAATAGATCATAATATAAATATAAAAAATAATATAAAAAATAATATAAAAAAAGAAATGTGTAAAATAGGAAAAGAAATGGCCGCTTTAAAAGCCTTACTATCATCAGCTATATTTAGAAAAAAATGTTTCCAAACTAGATGATTCCAATAGTATCAACCTACGGTTGCGATTTCACTGTTTTTCACAGAAAACCCGCTGTGTAAGTTGTCTATTTTCATATAGTACTAACAGTATTTGCCATTCTTGCGGGGTCATGCTTCTCTAATTAAAATTAATGGAGAGATGAGATTATGGGAATGGTACGAAGTTTAAAATTCGGTGTTTATGGAGCGCTTATGGTTAATTCTGCTAAAAAAGAATATGCAATATAACGTCATTCACTCTTTAGGACAAAATGATAAATTAGTCACTCTTCGTACTAACCCTCGATCACGAAGAACACTGTCGTATCAATTCGATTTATTTTATATTGGTGTTATCGTTTTTAAATTAAATGCAATTAGAAGGTTGAGTCGTGTCAATAAAGTATTCAACATGATCTGCAGTAATCGACATACAACCTAACTCTTAATTATATTCTTTTATTTTCTATTTATTTACTCACTTATAACATTGCTATTCACTGTCAGGGTAGATTATTTAACTTATAATACCGTGATGTCTAATTCGACAAGTATTTAATATAACAATGCAATGAATACTATCGCCACTGTGAAAAATTGACAGGTATACTCAAGGTAATTAACCAACATTGAGTATATTTATTATGAAGAAACTTATACTGTTGATCACCAACGATGCACTTTCAGCTTGTGCAATAACAATAGCATATGCTTTTCTATTTTCTATGGTATCACCCGTTATTGCTAGTGAAAAAAGCATCATCGAATGTGTACCAAATGAGTCTTCATTTTCTCAACAATCAGCCATGATGAAGGCGCTGGATAAGTTGGCTAACGATGGCGAGATCAAAACACTTGGTAGTGAAAAACTAATATCTAAATACGGTATCAATGTTCACAAGCAAACAATAACGACCAGTCGAACAATAAAAGCCAACGCTAAAATTGATTACTTTAGTAACAAGAAGGATATATGTGCAAAAATCAAAGTATAGATGATTGGATAATCACCTCTTTAATTTACTTGTGCTAGAAGATCACCTATTGATGTGAATTTTTTCCCAAGGATCTTTTTAACTCTAACACCGCTGACTCCATTTTCGCATTTAATCGCTCCAGGTTCTTTTTTGATTGTTGTGACGCGGCCAATTCAGTACGTAATTCCACGTTTAGTGCGGCTGCTGCGCTATTGCTGTTATGCAGCTCAACTAATTGTTGACGCATGACACCCGTGTCACTATGTTGTTCATAGCTCTTCGTATGAAGTGGCCAAGTAAAATTGGCCACTGATATAGAGTTTTCCCATATTTTTTATTTATGCGAACAAGGTAGACACTGATGGCATTCGTAACTCAGAAATGTCCAAAAAATGTGTTAGAGCAATTACCGCTGGCACAAAAGAATCAGTTAAATAGACCCAAAAAGTTTCGATCTTTATTGTCCGCTGACACAAATACCTTTTTTAAAACTCAATTTATCTCGCTATCTATTACTTTTTTGCTGGCGAAGGAATAAAATGCTGTTCTCGTTGTATGTGTGTAGATGCAATGCAAGCTAGTTTAGGAGAGAAACGGTGTCAGTGATTAATGTAGTTAGCCGGCCATTGTGGGAGGTGTTTTATGGTAACCCCAAAAAAGTAACAACTGTTGGGCGACTGCTAGAAAACCCATTCAAGCCAACTGATGTTAAGTATCAGGAAATCCTAGCTAACATCAACAAAGCAAAACATGATCACGATGAGCATTATCTACGCTGTTCTTTCTGCAACTCCCCGCTTTATGGCAGAAGAAATACTGGAGAAAAAGACAGTAAAGAACAATTTACTTACGCTTTTTGTCACAACAAGCACGCTAAAGACAGTAATATTGAAAAGATTAGCTCTTGCCCTTTCTATACGGGTGCCGGTAATGATCTGTATAAGAGTTATTGTTCTGACAAAGAGAATGAGTGGCGAACTAATAGTAAGTACGATGTTATCTCTGAGTTAGAGCGTAGTAAGTCTGTCTTATCTCAAAGTATTATCAATAGCCATTTCATATTTTCTAATGATGATGAAGTTAACACACGCAGAAAGCCGGATATTTACTTTGAGGACCAACAAGCTAACAAATGGGCAGTAGAGTTCTATCGTAGCTGGATTACGACTTATGTTGCCTATAGCCGTGAGGCTTTCTTTAGAAAACAGGGTATTAACCTATTATGGCTATTCCCTGTAGATAATGGAATTAATAGTGCTGCTGTTGAAGATTACATTATGTTCGGCTCTAATAATTCATATCTCGCTATTAAAGAGCAGCATAGAGCCGCCAACAACGTATTTTACTTCGGTGAAAAACAGTTAACGGCAACAAACAAGAATGGCGAACTGACCGTTTTAGCTAAGTACCCTGTTATCAATAAATTAAGTGATAACGAATTTGACGTTGAGTTTTTATCAAAGGAAGTCTCTATTTCAGAAATGTCACTCTCTCCAAATGAGCGACTGCCTTTTGCTGTAGATACAAAGCCAAACTTGATGAATTATAGAAATGACGTCGCTTACCACTTAGTACGACTTAGAAAGGCTTATCGTTACTGTAAAGCTCATCTTAGCTACACAGATATCCCTAGTTCTATTCTGACTGCGCTTAAAGCTGTTAGAGACAATCTAGTTAACTTTGAATTTCAAAATAATCACACTCAAAATCGAGTTAATACCCTATCTTTACGGCTGCAAAGCTATTGCTCAAGGGCTGGAAAAAACGCTAGCTACTCCCGTTCTAAGGCTGCGGCCAACTTACTTACGGCAAGAGATCTTCGCCGCAACCTTACGGTCGTACCATTAAGAAAGTTTAAGCAAGTTGATTTTGATAACCTCAAACGACTGGGTAATTGCATCCCTAATTTAAAGATCACCTCTCAATTTATTTCTATGGGGGAGTTTTACACTGAACTCAACACAGGGATAGAGGGCTTAAATCAACTCAAGCAACAAAGGGTAAAGACCTCACATGCTTTGTTGACGTTGCGTAAGCTGGAACGTCGTGTTGGCTGTTTTGAGTATCTATCACAGGAGCATATAAGCAAGACTAATGAGTTGAGGTCTGATCTGGATTTCGCATTAGTAAGTAGTAGAACATCAGCTATTGTTGCCCATTTGAACCAAAAGATAGACAAGGCTATTACACGCTCTTTTCGTCATTACCTTACGACTGATATTAGAAAAGTCCGTTCATTGCTTCAAAGTTTTTCATCTCGTATTAAGCCACTAAGTTACATGTCAAAAGATGATATTGAGCAAATGAACCAAGGTGAAATAACTCAAGCACTAACCTTATTACGCAGTTTGGATCCTGAGTTAGACCGAGCGAAAGGCCGACTCTCTGATGTTCGATATACCGCAGAAAAACGAACAGTTGAACGGCTTCAAAAATCGCTTAACAAAGCAAAAAATTATCATGCAGATATTACGACTAAACTCGTCGCTAAGGAGAACCGCTTATTTCAAGAAAAGCTTTGGCATGAAGAAAGATTGAAGAGGATTAATACTCAAAAAGAAGAGTTTTTAACTTCTTTAAAGCGACTTCACGAACTCTACCTTGTTCTGAAAAGTCTTGAACTCTCACCTGGTAACGTGATGCAACGGTTTGATCTTGCGCTCTTACATAACGAAGAAGCGATAATAATATCGAGAAAGATTAATGAATATCTTGATAGCTCTGATAGCTCTATCGATAGCGATGTATCGTATCTCAATTACACAGATAAAAACTCTTGTAAGCAGTTGGTTGATGAATACTGGTCGATATTTGGAGTGTTTAAATCTGACGCTGATCTGAAACTTGCATCCGAGTTTGATGCATTAACCGATAAATTAGAGTTACTTAATGCTGCAATAAGGAAGAGAGAGAAGAATGTAACAGATCTTCACGCCATTCAATTAGAGCGAGAATCACTACTTAGTTACGTTAAACACTATGGGTTTCAAGCACTAGATGAAAGGTTAAAACGGTCTAGGTGGCACTCTCTTTGCAGGCAGGCGGAGTCATTATTATCACCATCATGGTCGCAAAAGGAGAATGTGCGAGGCAAAAATGGCGACAAGAATGCTAATAGAGAGCAACGTGATCACAATGCTTCAGTTTTAACGCAAATTAGGTATCAGGAGCGTGATATACGTCGTTATTGCTCTGTTTATGTTACTAATAAAGGCGTTAAATTAAACTTGAATGGCACTTACGGGCAGCTAAAACGTAATATCAATATCCTTAATGAAGAGTATTTAAGTAACTCAACTAAGTTGATATTAGAGTCAAAGTTGAGTGCGATTAGCGAACTTTACGCTTCAACAATTAATGACCAATGACGATCAAATTTACTACGGCAAGCTATTGCCGTAGTTGTGGGTGTACATTAAAGATTGAAACTTTTCTTCTTCCGAAGCTCGTTTCTATTATGGGTGTCAGAATCCAATTGTAACAATAAAGATCGAAACTTAGGTTTTATCAACATAGCTATCTAGGAAAAGTGTGACAACAAAGTTTGAAACTCATTTCTGCCCCATTGTTGGGTAGACTTTTTACTCATTCACATCCTGTTAATGGTGTTTTGCCCTACTAGAAGTTATCCATTCTTCGAATGCTGTTCGTCGTTAATCCCCGTGTTGTATCACGGGGGTAAATTCGACCTAGCTATCAGCCTGTGATGAACTACTACCTAATAACAAATACAGTTATATCTATACATCCTATCTACTGCATTTAACAAACATGGGATTTATATCAGCAATTAACGAATTGATATGTTGTTCTTTAAATTTATGGATGTAATATTCAACTTTAACTATATGAAAAACAAGGTTTAGGTCGGCACAATGAAGCTTTCAAAATGGCTTGAAAATTGGGATATGACGTCTTTGAAAATCAAAGCTCCCTTTTTGGAGATGGAATGGAAACCACAAGATGAAGATAAGGCAGCAGCATGGGATCTTTACATTGAGTTGATTACACGTGTTACAACTCAACCTATCAATGATGACTCTGGTAGTGAAAAAGCAGCTCTAGATAGTGTCTATCAATTGTTCCCAATCACTAGGGATGTGATCAAGTCTAACGGTAGACATTGCATTCAGTTCACTAAAATTGCCGTCATAGTATTAAATCAGATCGTTAGACCTTTCACATCCAAATGGCATTCCATCACCTCTGCTAATGAAAACCTGACGGATGCAGAGAAGGCTTGTTTTAGAGATGAGCTCCAAGTACTTCAGGGTGAGCTAATTACCTACAGTAAGATGTTGGCCGACTTAGCGGATGTTGAAGACTTAAGCGATATTATTACAGTTTGAAATAGGTGAATAAATGATAAAAGCATTTCTGTCTCATTCGAGTAAAGATAAAGCTAGCTATGTTCGCAATGTTGCGAATTGGCTCGATAAAGATCAAATTGTCTATGACGAATATACGTTTGAAGAAGGTGAGCGTTCTTTAGATGAGATTCTATTAGGTCTAGATAAGGCCGAACTGTTCGTACTCTTTATCTCAGAACACTCTCTAAACTCTGAATGGGTGAAAACTGAAATATCCGAAGCGAAACAACGCTTGGATACTCAAGCCCTGTCTAAGGTTTATCCAATCATTATTGATAGCTCGATAAAATTTGACGATCCTAGGATCCCAGATTGGTTGCGCACATACAACATGAAGCCAATCACTAGAGCACCAGTTGCAGCTCGCAGAATTCACACGAAACTTCGAGAGATCTGTTGGAAAAAACATCCTAAGTTTAAGTTGCGTGACAATTTTTTTGCTGGTCGAAATACTGAAACCGACCACTTTGAAGGCCGCCTTCTTGATTTTTTTAAAGATAAACCTCTCGCTATTTTTTGTTCTGGCTTCCCAGGCGTGGGGCGAAGAACCTTGCTTCACTATGTATTAAAGAAAACAGATGTTACTCAAGACCCTTTCAAGCCCGCTTCCATTGCTATTGACAGAGATGCGTCTATTGAAGAGTTTATTTTAAAGCTGAATGATTTTGGTCTAGTAGACTTTGGGTCAGACCTCCTTAACATGACTGATAAATCATTAGACGATAAAATTGCAATAATTCATAAATTTATGGATGCAGCTCATGATGCTCGCGAGATATTCTATATTGTTGATTCGGGAGCTATTGCGAATTACAAGAAAGAGATAAGCGATTGGTTTAAAAAAGCTATACTTGAATACAAAGGAAAAAAACAGCCTGTCTTTTGTATAGCATCAAAATACAAGGTGATTTTTAAAAACCAACCTAGAAGCGACCTGTTTTTTTTCCTCGAACTATCAGAGCTTAGCGTTTCAGATAGGACCAATTACTTTAGTAAACTTTGCCAACACTATGAATTAGATATCACGAAAGACCAGTTCCAAGATGTTTGCAATGTACTTTCTGGCTACCCTGATCAAGTTAAGTACGCGGCAGATATGTTAGTGAATGATTCACAAATCAAGTTTGAAGATAAAATTGGTACGCTCGCTCAATATAACTCAGACAAAGCTTCAGTCTTACTTGCTAAACATGAGGACTGTGAGAAAACTTCAAACTTTATTCGGATGCTGTCTAGGTTTGAAATCATATCGACAGAATTCGTCTTTTCTATAGTTGACGAAGAAACTTACTACCCTATTCTTGAAGATCTTGCTAGCCAACATATCGTAGAGTTAATCGGATTAGATAATGAAATTGTTCGTGTTAACGATATTGTAAGAGATTACATTGCTAGAAATAGAATCACGTTGGACCAAAGACTTCAAAAGTTAGTTTCAGAAAAAGTTGCCGCTACGGTAACAGACGATGATTTGTTCGAATTAGATTCCTCCGAAACAATTTTCGCTATCAAAGAATCTTTAAAACAAGGAATTCAAGTCGACGAGCGCTTTATGATTCCAACCCACTATCTTCGTTGCATGAAAGATCTGTATCACAACAGAGGTAGTCTCAAACGTATAATCGAGTTGGCCGATATAATTTTAGCTAAGCAAGATAATATCGATGAATCATCTCTACAAGATATACGGTATTACCTTTGTTTAGCCCTTGCTAAGACTAAGGATGAGAGGTTCATGAGAGAAGTTCAGCTTATTAAAGGCGATGAGCATTCTTTTCTTCTTGGCTTTTTCTATCGCCTCCAAGGTCGTTATGATGAGGCACTAAGCCGTTTCAACCCTATCAAAGAAAATCGATACGTAAGTTCTCGTACTAAAAGAGAAATCGTTCAAGTCTACGTTCAACTTGGTGAGTATGGAAAGGCGCTAAAATATGCCAAAGAGAACTATGAAAAAGAACGTGGTAATCAATTTCATACACAAGCTTATTTCAACAGCCTAATTAATTCAGAAGATGCAATCGTACATGAAAGAAAATTGCAGGAACTAATCGATAATTTGCGTTCTATTAATTCAGAACAATCCATTGAAATGGCGGATATTGCTGACGCACTGTTCCATGCAAAAATCAAACAAAACAAGAGCCGCAGTTTAGATTTGATAAAAGACTGTGTAGCTCGTTATCCAAATAACCACTATCCATTGTTAGGCTATTGTGACATTGCATTGATATTCTCTGATAAGTATGAGTTTAAAGAAGCTGTATCAGAACTTCAGAAGCTACGAGATAGCCAACTGTCACCAAGAACATTGAATCGCTATTTAGCTTTAGAGGCAGCCTTTTCTGGTAATGAAGACCAAGCCTTGGCATTCGTAAGAGCAGATTTAGGTCGCTACCCTGAAGACAGTCGCATAAAGTTTAATGAAGCTTTGATAGACCTTTCAAGACGCAACTTGTAGTTAAAATTTTTAACTTTCTTTAAAATTGAAGCCGAGCCCAATAACGGGGCTCGGCTTCTTTCTCCTTGATATGACCAAAAAGGAGGACTGGTTCATTCAACAAACAAGGTACTTCTTTGTTCCAATCGCAGTTACCTTAACAGCCTGCGTTACCTTTAGTTAAATAGTAGTAATGAATATAAAAACTCAGTCTAAAAGAACCATACTTTTCTAATACTATTTCTTTATGTTAGCTATCGCTCTAGCTATTCCAAGAAGGTGTGTCGAAGTCTTTACCTCTAACTCGGATTGAATACCTAACAGTGCAATCCCTGCTAAAACCTGTTGTGGCCTAACGACTTGACCCGTAGGCAGCTCCATCCGGTCATACAACATTTTGAACTGGTTTCAATCTTCACTAATGCTTAGTTCCCGACCTTTAGCCATTCTCATGAGCCTTTTACACTCAGGCGGAATTGGTTTTCCCTCATCCCAACCTGTGACAGTTCTCACAGATTTAAAACACAGTTCAGCAACCTCTTCCTTAGTCATTTGGCACTCTAATTCTCGAAAAATGTAATTCTTACTCATTTCGCGATACTTCAATGATAAAACCCCTAAATACAAGAGGTTGCATTGATTTTAGGATATATACACCATTAAACATAATCAGACATTATGTGAACAAAGTATCGTGATCAGTGTTCGTGATAATTTCCTTTGAAACAGCTCATTTTCTCTAAGAAAGTCACCTTAAATAAGCCTCAATATGACGTTGTTATTTTGTTAATGATGTTACTAGATTCTAAATTATCACTTTGGATTTAATTTGCAGATTAATTACAAAAAATACGATTATTCATTAACTTATAAATTTGGTAGTCATAACAGATGTTATGTAAAAGTGGTGGTGAAGTTCGTCGATATGTTATCGTTAATGGCAAAATTAGTAATAACGAAAGGCTTGAAGAATGATATTAGAAGGGTATTGGTGGCTGATGAAATCCATTACCTTATCGAAATAATGTTAATTAAGCTTACATCGTCACTTTCTTTCTCTATCGAGCGACAGAACCCAATAAAAACCGCTCATAAATAACAAGCGGTTATTGATCTTTGTATGAACTCTTTTAACGCACTATTTCCAGAATAACAGGCCGAGCGTGGAATTTAGCATCTTTATATAAATCAACGAACTCTTCTTCAAAGGTGTCGTTATATTGTTTGATGACATCAATAATTGACGTTAATTTACTTTCTGGAATCATTAAATCAAATCCATAATGGTAATTCGCTGTAAATAATTCGTATACAATTCCATCAATATTGTCTAATTTAGCGTAACCATCAAACAAACACTGATTCTTATATGGTACAGAACGAAAGTTTGTCATCGTAAATGACATCAATGCTGCGCCGCCAGCCCCCACAAATGCCATCGGTCCAATGAATATTGCTGCAAACACACAAATAGCGCAGCCAACCCATGCCGAGCGTCTTACAATGGTGTAAGCAATTTCTGGAATGATTTGTTCTTCTGTTGAGTATATCCCGTACTGATTTATTGCATAATAGTGGCGCTTGTCTGAATTTACTAAATAGCGAAACCACGGGGTTAAAAAAGAACCTACAACAACAGGAACCAAAGATAACCAGCTGAATCCTAAAAGGAAAAATATCATACCAACGCCTAGAGATCCTAAAAGCATGACGTATACCATCTTAGTTCGAAAAGATATTGGATTAACAATTAGCTCCCATTCGTAGACAGGATGAGTGGCATAGAGGCGTTCAAATTGTTGTTCTTTATCGAGTGTTTCCATTACTTTAATCCTGCTATAGACAGTTTGATACCGACGGCGCCGTTAGAGTTGCTTATTACGTCTTTAGTTTTTTCTAAATCAAACGTTCCCGTTTTGTTTAAACGCCCTACGTAACTTTGGCAATTATGTGTCCATGCTCTGTCATAGTTTATAGCAATAACAACAGTATCACCTTCATCATGGGTCACAGGAACAGCAATATAAGAGACACCGTTCGCCGTTTTTTTACGTTTAGCTTGAGAGACATCAATCATCACTTTCCGCGGTTTATTCATTTCTTCTTGGATGATGTGAGGAGGCGCATAACTCAAATTTATATTTTTAGACTTTTTCTGTACAACGATTTGTAAATCTAAATGTTGCTTTTCATCATCGAAGAGATAAGAGGGCAAATATATATCGACACTGTCCTTAGTCAATTCGATCTTAGGCTTCCAGATGATATTTTCTAGCCCCATTAACTCTTGTTCTGGTGTTTGTGTTTTAGGTGACTTACCCCAAGTTGAACCTTTTAACCACTTTTGCATTTCATCGCGATGAAAATAATTATACAAACCCGAGAAGATTAGGTAAGCAAGACCTGCATAGAATAAGGTACTGACCATCCAAGCCGCAACAATACTACCAATTGCAACATTACTAGTTATATAAGCTAATTGAGCTAGAGAAACGACACCTTGAGCAAAAAGAGCCCCAATTTTACCTATCAGTAATACTCTTTCAAAAGCATCATCTGACTGACTCCATTGTCGACCTGTTAAGTACATTTCTGTACTGGCCGCAAACAAACCAAAGATAGCGGTTACTTTCGCCGCGGCCGCAAAGCGTTTTATGATAACTTGTGGTTCAATGTTGCTGGCTGTTCTCAAAGCAGCTTGAACTGACTTTTTAATAAATTCGTTTGGTATCACTTGCGCATCACGCCCCACTCCCGCAAATGCAGAGAGGGTCCACGATATCGTTGATGCCAATTCGATATACACATCCGCTTGCTCTTGGGTCGAACTCGCATTATTAAGTTTAGAGGCCACTTGCTTAGACACAACCGATAAATTCCAAAGGTTGCAAATTGCTGCAAATCCACCAATAACAGTGCCTGCACCATTAATACTTTCCATTGATTGGCCAATACGAGAACGAAGCCCTACAATTGACGCAGTCAGTTTTTCACGCACCGCAGTATTCATGGCCTCTTTTTCAAACGTGATCAATAGTGGCATTTCTTGTGCAATATGATTTGCGATTTGTTGTTTTGTCTTCGCCAGTGCATTACGCATTGCGGTTGTATTCTGGGAATGTAACTGACCAGATTGACGCTCTGCTTGTTGAAGAAAGGGGGTTAACGTCTTATTAAACTTCGCCAATTGCGTACTATAATCTGAAGAAATTTGAATTTTATTCTCTTTGCTCACTAAACTTCGAGCGACAATAAGCTGTAGTCCAGAAGCCAACCCATTTTTACCTGAAAAATGGTATGGAAACAGACTATCCATCAGTCCTTTCCAAGCTGAACTGCTTGCCTTTGAAAATGCGCTTTTTGCAGCAACGAGTGTTGCCTTTATCGCATCATCGGTGTCAGGAATACGTCCATCAACAAGCAATCCGTAGCTTTCACCAATACGAGAGACCATATTGGTAATATCACTTGAACTTGAAAATGATACCGCATCATTCGATATTTGCGTATGGATCACAGATTGAAATTCAGGGCTGTAATAATAAGGCGCCAGTGCCAGTAGTGACTGTTTTTGGGCGGCTTTCCAATCCTTTGATACAGCGGTCATTAAAGAAAATAATTGTGAGAACAATTGATTGAGGAAGCTTTGTCCCTGTTCACTTTCAATATCAATACCGACGCGTAATGCATCTTCTCCCAATGATATTAACGCATTGTCGAGATCTTCAATTAACGGTGCTGCTTCACCTTCTAGTTTATCTAGGTCGTTATACTTATTGGTGAGGAACGTAGACATTAGCTCCCAGTTGATTTCACCAATATTTTTTTCTCTACTTTTGAAGTGTTCAATATCTTTATCTGTTGGAGTGTAACTATAAGTATTTTGGAGTGTATTTCGTGTAGCGCTACGTACCGTATCAGAAGATAAGGCATAAGCAGCATAAGCTTCACTCCCATATTGCATTTGACTCAGTGGGAATTGATAGCGTAAGTACTCATTTAAAGCAGCCTCAAACTTTAATGTCTCCAATGGACTGTCTTTTAGTTTATTTTTCAATGCCATTGGCGCAGTTTTTGGGTCATAAGGTACACGTGCAATAGAACGGGTAAACTCTGACATCAGCAGTTTGTGTTTATCTGTATCACTACCAAAGATGTATTCTTTTTGTGCTTGAAATGTACCTAATTTCAACGCAATGTCGGTAATATCAGCCAATGGATCTTCTAGCGCAATGAATAAACCATTATCGACATTAGCGTTTGGAAGGGCCGCTTGATAAGTCGGGGCTGCAATCGCTTTTTTAGTTCGACTAAACTCACCCTCTGACGTAGACGTGTCAGCCTCTAATGGTGTCGAGGTGATTGAAAAACCATTAATGATATCTTGACTAACAGAGCCAATATCAGCCACTGAAGACTCAAGATTTTTCGCCATTCCAGCATGAGGTCCATTCATACTCCGTTTAAATGCCGAGATATTTAACAGCCGCATCCATTTTTTGCGGCATTTTTCCTCATTACTGAATAGTGTAACAATACGTGACGTCCAAGCTTGATGCGCGTAGCTAAGCCAAATTGTATCATCGGAATCATAGGTTAAACATGATGCACAAGTACCGCCTTCATGTTGAGCCGTAAAAATTTCACCTTCAATTTTATAGGTATGAAGTACTTTCAGCTTTTCACTAAATACATACAGCCAACCGTCACGAAGCTGACGAAGCGTATAATGTTGATGAAGTTTAAAGGGCGGCTTCCAATGAGTCCCGTCAGGTAATGGATAAGAGGGGGCTTCTCCCATCACACCATCAATAGCATACCGAACCGGAATAATACCGATTTGTTTAGCTTGTAGCGGACAGGCTCCCGCAGGTGAACTAGGGCTAGCTGACCCACCAATTTTTGCAGCATTGTAAGCATCACTTGACATGAGAGATCTCCTTATGGGCGAGTTCATCAGCCTTTGTAACTCGCATTGACGGTGTTTGCGCTGATGGTGTTTCTAATAATTGCTTGATATGAGGATAGCGATCAGTCTTTAACACATTCTCTCCGAGTAATGCGAGAATATTAAAAAAATGGAGGACATCGGTATCTGTTTCAAAGTGCATATCATGGGCATTTTTCACCCATTCTTCTGTCCATAGCAGGGGAGCATTATGCTGTTTTAGCGCCATTGGGAAGTAAGTAGTCAAATGTTGATGTACTTTTTCGACTGTATTTCGGCGTGTGATATCACCTAATTGTTTCCACTGTTGGTCAGATAAGTGATAGGTTTCTGGCTGTGATTTTGTGCTTATAGTTTCGTCGTGATTAAGCGAAACCCAGCCTTTCCGTGTAGGTAGCCAAACTTTAGATAACGATTCCCAGAGATGACATTCTTGATCGTTTAAGATCACATTCATTGCTTCTGGTTGCCCAACTTTAAAAAACACCTTAGAGCCATATGCCGAAAGAACTTCAAAGAAATCCGACAGTATGATGGCAAGCTGTTCGATACTGGCTTCACTACTAATGATATATCCAACATTTGCGTGGTTATATTGAGTAAACCAAGACATAGCGGCTGAAGTTAGCTTAACAATGAATGATGAGACTTCTCTTAGAGGTAAAAAGCGTATCGGGCAAATAGCTTGAGGTTGCAAATCTTGTTGCAGTAATAACAACTCAAGTTTTTCAATTTGGCTGCCATCAAGGATAAGAAAGCAGGCCTCTTTATTGAGGACGTTAAAATCGGGGATCGGCAAAGGGAGCTCAGTAGTAAAACTCATTGCTCATTCTCCATACAAACTTCGCAAACTGGTGTATTCCCTTTCATGGCTTCAAGTTGTTGTGACCAAACGATTGTATTCCCTTTCATGGCTTCAAGTTGGTGCGACCAAACGATTGGAGACACAGTATTTAACGTCACGGCCGCTTCAACCGCCCCCGGTAATAATGGTAAAACACCCGCATAGCCAGAACCACTTCCAGCACTGCCGCCTGAATTGAGATTAATCGCAACCCCCGATATTGATACACCTGATGCATCAATTTTGACAAAGCTACCGCCTGCTTTAAGGGTTAATTCCGCACCGGCTTCAATGACAATTTTGCTGCCTGCTTTGAGATGCACTTCATTACCCGCATCGAGCAGTAAGGCTTTACCTTGTTTCATGTGTAAGCTGCCATCAACCGCCAGCGTATAGTTGCCTTTGGTGTGTTGGCGACTTTCACCCTCAACCGTTAAATGATCATTCACTTTAATATGACTAAAACGTTCATTTTCTACATCAAGGTGTAAATTGTGTTTAATGTTGTCGGTACGGTCATTTTCAACTAATACGTTGACATCCTTTTGGGCATGAACATAGATTTCCTCTTTACCAGCTTGGTCTTCAAAACGCAGTTCATTATAGCCATCGCCTTGGTGAGTTTCTGTTCTTAATACCGTACGGGTTTTATGGGCGGGTAACTCATAAGGGGGTTGGTTTGTCGCGTTATAGGTGCGGCCGGTAATAATAGGCTGATCGGGATCGCCTTCTAAAAAACTAACAATGACTTCATGATCAACGCGGGGAAGGGCAACCATACCATATTGACTGCCCGCCCAACCTTGAGAGACTCGTACCCAACAGCTTGCTTTGTCATCACTGTTACTGTAACGATCCCAAGGGAATTGAATTTTGACGCGACCAAATGCATCACAATAAATCTCTTCCCCTTCAGGGCCGACAACTTTGGCGATTTGTGGGCCATCCACCCGCGGCTTTACGTTAAATGGCGGGCGCCAAGGACGATGCGCCGGGATGACAATAAACTCATTATTATAAGTCGTTGCTCCTTCACCGCCTGCTTCTTCCAATGCTTGGGGTTGAGTACCCATGTGCGTGACGGCAATGATCAACCAATCACGATTACAGGTATCATCATCATGCCCTTGCAGGGTAAATTTCACCCCTGGTAGAATAGTGGGCACATTACTTTTTGCATTAGCCGTCTGGGCATCGCGTCGTAATGATTCAATTCGAAACTGCACAAAGGGCTTACCACTTACATCGTCTTTATAACGACCAGGATAATCAAAATGCTCATACGTGGCTTGTTGATAATCTGCTTCTTTAGCTGCAGAGGTTTGCAAAAAACTATAAGCGGTTTTTTTAAAACTGTAGTCTTTTAGTTGAGCGGATGATGAGCAAATTTGGGTATTACGTGCAAAGGTTCGAATAAACGGTACGCTACTGCTACCACCACTACGACTGTTGTAAGCAAGAGGCTCAGCTAAACTTGCCGCCTGTTGGGTATCGTCAGTAAAGATGAGGGTGTTTTTATTGCTACTATGATTGAAGTAATAAAGTATTCCTTCTTCAGCGGCGATTCTATCGATAAAGGCTAAATCACTTTCACGGTATTGTACGCAATATTCACGCTGTACCAATTGGCGACTGATCGCAAAACTATAGTCATTAATGCCCATTTCTTGCAGCAAGATAGAGATAATTTCAGGCACCGTTTGTGTTTGAAAAATACGACTGTTTTGACGCAAGGCTAACCGCGCCAAAGGTGGCACAAGTTCAATGTGATAAATTGTGTGGCTATGGCCCGTATCGCCCTGAGTGAATTGGCGCACGATACCATGCCATTGCTGCTGTAATGTGCCCTGTTGCCAAACCGTTAGTGTAGCATTGCGATCAATGGTTTCGGTAGGGGACAAACTTGGGTTGCGGCTGGCCAAATTGACTGTAAACGAAAAAGGTAAAGACAAGGTATCGTTGCCTTTAAACTCAGTCACAGCAAACGTTGATGCATCAAGCCCTTCAACGGTAAAGGTAAATTGTAATCCTGTCTGTTGTGCCATGATATTACCTCAATTAAATCTCTGCTAAGGCGATCAATTAATGCCTTAGCAAAGACATAAACGATAAAAGCCCGCACGGTCGAAACAGTACGGGCAATAGTTATACTTAGAATTACGCTTCTAGCGGCGCACGCCAGTCATCAGCACCTGAAGTACCTGAAACCGTGTGATCCCAATTAATTTTGCGGTAAGCCATAGAGATTTCAATCAGTTGAGTAAAATCAGCTTTGGTTGAATCTTGGCAATGTGGCATTTGATTATCGATATTAACAATCGTTGCGTCTGTTAACGTTGTTGTGAAATAGTGCTCTTGCTTACCTTCAACAGAAGTGCGGTACCACTTAAGTTCAACGGTTGGTAGCATTTCACCTGATGCCAATGAGTTGTACATTAGCGGAACGGCTTTGTTCAATGCCACAGTAAATTTAAAAGGCTTATGGACACGTTGGCCAGACGGTTGACCTGACTGTGGGTCAGTCGGCACGGTTACGACATGCTTAAATTCTTGCACTAGCATTTGGTCTTCATGACCTTCAACGTAAATGTTACCCACTGAATCGGCAGTGAATGCGCCTGCAGTGATATTGCCCTGAGTTTGGCCTTGGATAGAAATATAACAAGGAGTTGGCATTGTAATGTCCTAGTTTAATTAGAAAAACGTAGAGATAACTACGAAAACACATCTAATTAAGCAGGTTTTATGCCAATTATTAAGTTATTGATATTAATGTGATTTAAAAGATTTATATCAGAATCAAGCAGGTTATTGCCTAAGTTAAGCAAGAACTTGCCCACTGAGCGATAATTTGCCTGTAAAAATATATTTGTTGAATGTTAAATAATCTAAATATTCCGACTGATAGATAATTATAAATTTACGTTAATTGAATATGAATAGGTATAACCTTCTTCCGAGTCTTCTCCTATGGCCAACTCCGAATTCAAATGGAAACACTTTACTCCTGACATCATCCCTTGATGTGTCCGTTGGTACGGCTCAACACCCATGCGTTGGGTTTGTTGCAAATAATCAGAGCAGGTAAATGAGTCCTACAACTGATTCATTATTACTGGGAAACAACGTCAATATTGAAGAGACGATTAATGAAGGCGGATCTCTCCCGCACAAGAGTTTGATGTTCATCATTGCGTAACCAAAAATCAAATTGGCCTTTGTTCAACATCCGTAATGATTCAAATCCTTGAATCGTTGACCATGCACGTTTTCGTATTTTAAGTCCACCGGTGGCGACAATGAGTTTCTTAATAGGCGCGTGATCAGACTCGATACCATTATTAAGGTATTTTACTTGTCGTTGCTCAACATCTTCTCGTAATTGCCCCTCCTTCTTCAAACGGGCAATCGCATTAGTATAGGATGAATACTTGTATGTATTTAACATTTTTGGCTGATTATCGCTGCTATAATACGCGGTAACGTCCAGATACGACAAAGGCCGCCTAAGCGACCTCTTTAGATATTATGAAGAAACTAAAGCCTTCCCTCATATAAATCATCAAACGTTTTTTGATAAAGATCTAGTTCAACTAAAACTTGAGCTAATTTATCCTTATCACCTGAAATTATGGTTCTTCTTGTCTCATGTAACTTTTCTACTAACCGAGTTCGTATATCATTCATATAATAATTATCTATCCGTTCGGTTTGATCCATACAAAAGCCTCTTGAAGCAGCAAGATATAAATTAAATTTATATAACATTAATTTGAAAAATCTTGCTCATATCTTTAGTTACAAAATATGTCTTTGTATGAGACAGCCAAAACCTCACCAAATAGCCCCTGTAAACGATTTTAAGGCCACAAACACCTAGCACTAGACACCAAGTATGACTTTTCCATAAAAACAGCTGTATTTAACAGTATCAATCTTATGTGACATTACATACTAACATCACAGCTTTATGTGGGCGCAAACAACAGACAGACCTCTATAATTTTCAAACTGTACAGATAATATTCAACAAGTACAGCTTATTAGGCATCAAGTAAAATAAACGCCTAATTAATGATACAATACTGAGCAAGTAGTTGTATTTAACGATAAATATGAACTATCGTCCCTAGGTCTACATGACGTGTAGAACTAGGAAAAATAAAAAAACCACAAGGAAGTGGTACTCATAAAATGCATGAATCTACGCTACATACAAAGATACCGCCTCAAATTGGGCGGTATTTAACATCAAAGCTATTTATGCGCACTGAAAATATGATATTACTAACATGCACAAACAGGAGATCATACCTTTATTGATTTTTTCAATTGATTAATTAAAAATACAAGCATCATTAAAAACATATTGCAATAATTCAAGGAATGAATCAAAACTAGCAATATGGTCCCAAGAGATAGACTCAACAGCCTCATAACAACTATTTTCAATGTTAAAAACCAACCTCATAGAGGATTCATCGCCATACGCTATATACTTATTTAATGAAGGTTCTTCTCTGAATTCTTGATTAGCATCCCAAAGACCATTAATAAAATATCCATTTGAAAATATTTTCGAACCATAAAGATTAAAACCATTTACCGAAAAACCATCTGACAACGATAACAATCTTAAATAATCGTTTGATAATTCCATATCAAATGTATTTTTCATTCTTAATTTAAGGTTTTCAATATCTTCTTTACTCGCAGGAGGCAATAAAAACCCCTCCCCATATGATTTAATTTCTTTATTATTTTCAATATAAAGTAATTTTTCTATATTGTTCATATCAGTTAACTTCCTTTGGGTATACATTTCCGTTTGGAATCGGCCATTCTATTATCTCGCCATCCCCTCCAACTTTCAAAGTTGATGTTTGTTGTTTTTGATATGTAGTGAAAACAGAATGTTCAGGTGAGCTTCTAATCAAGACAAGATTATTTTTATCATTCGTCCCACCATCATCTAAAGGAACTTTATGGTGCACTTGGTAACCACGAGGAACCTTCCCATCTGATAACTTCAAAATATCAGAATCACCAACACCATGTTGTTTTAACTGAGAAATCACTTTGTCATCAAGAGACAAATCTTTTAAAAAGTCCTTTCTTATATTATTGTTAAATCCTTTTCGTAATTCATTATATTCAGAACGTTCTCGCTTTTTATAATGCAGATCTACAATATCAACGTCTTTTAAGATGATTGAATTACCTTTATAAACACCTTTAAATAAACGACTTTCGTTTGATAGTTCAGATATTGCTTTAATTTTCTTAGTTGGCAACATCATAGATGATGCATACTTTCCTATGATTTTACCAGCTGTCTCAAAATCACCATTTTTAATGGCTTTATTATGCTTAACAAAATCATTTCCTAATTCATCAACCTCATCAGAAACTCCCGTTAAAGCATTATCTATCCGCTGATTGGTTCTACTTTTAGCCCCATAACTTAGAGTTGGGGCTACCTCATCAATAACAACATCAGGAAAATATGTTATTCCATCAATAAGAGTTGAGGCTATATTATCCACTGTGTTTTGTATAATGCTTGGATTATCAATAACGGACGCCACAAAAGCTTCTGTATCAGAGGTGATTTTATCCCCAATGCTTTTAGTTATCCCACCGACATAATGAGCTGTATCTAAAACTCCATTCTCAAGAGCATCAAGTAAACCAGCTTTAGCCATCTTTCTTTCGGACATAATTGATGCCCTATGTTCCGCATATCGAGTCTCATTAGCTTTGACATACTCAAAAGCACGATCACTTGCAGCTAAATTTTCCATTCGTTGTTTATGAATACGCTCTTTAAGCGTTAACTTCCGAGGAGCAACATATTCAAAATTACGTTGATTAACAGGATTACAGGCAGGACACCCACAATCTTTACTCATAATAAGTTCACTGCAATAAAAATTTTAAGGATCATATATCAGAACAAGTCAGGGCAATAATTTGCTCAAAATGGCTGTATTTAACAGTATGGATCTATCCCGCACTTCGCGATCAGCGTTCGTGATAATTCCCCTTGAAACAGCTCATTTTCTCTAAGAAAGTCACCTTAAATAAGCCTCAATATGACGTTGTTATTTTGTTAATGATGTTACTAGATTATAGATTATCACTTTGGATTTAATTTGCAGATTAATTACAAAAAAATACTATTATTCATTAACTTATAAATTTGGTAGTCATTATAGATATTATGTGAAATGAGTGGGTAAATGCATTGAAATGGAGTGAAGTTAGTTGTTACAGAATCGCTTGGTGATCACAATTGAGCTAACTAAAGAGTTAACTCAATTGTAGATAAAAACTACTTAGGTTATTTGTTCTATTTAGACTACTGGATATTAGGAAAAGTAAAGATAACGCTCGAATTATTTTCAGCATCACCGTTCATGTAATTCGCAATAAGATCTCTGGGTCTTGATATTGACGGTGAAACGGCTTACTAGAGATTTTACGCGCGCGCAGTCTAATTACGCCTAAAAAATGGTGCATCGTTAATTGTTATAAATTGTGCGACAGCCCCCTTCACCTCCCTGTAATTCATCACTTTATGTTAGTATATCTTGAGTTGATACCTCATAGTTACCATTTATATATTGAATGCCAACTCCATTTTCAGGATCGAACTTTGATTCAAATAAAAATCCAAAATTCAAATCTCCATCATCTAAAACCATTGGGAAAATTATTACTGTTGGTTCTATTGAGTTAATTATTTTATCTTCATTCTCTTCTTTCATACCGTATTCAGACAAAAATTCTTTTGTATAAGATATCAATATTTCTTCTATTTTTTTTTCTATAATAACTTTGTTTTGAGAGTAATATATGTACGAATCTCTTTGTTCTTCACGGATTGTCTTTCTATCATCATCATTTTCTTCAACAATTAGCAATATTTTATATAATTTGTCGAAGAAAATAACATCATATGATCTCTTCCATGCAGTACTGAAAGTAAGTTCCCCAAATACCTTATCAATTGTCTTAATCATTTCGTCCTCTTTTGGTGGCTTCAGCAATACCGCCTACATGCCCAAACTTAGAATTTATTTTGGTTGGTACTAGTTGTAAGGTACCCATATCTTCTACTTCATGCCACGTGAATTTTTGCTTTCTCCTGAATTTTTTTATGATAGAACTTTGAACACGTAGCTTCTTGGCTAGAATTTGGTCAGCTTCTTTATGTAGGTTATATCTAGAATCTCCTGAGCTATTAATGACTTTATTTATAAAATCATCAATATGGACTGTATGTTTTGTGAAAGGGGTAAAGTTCGGATAACCATTTGAATAATTAACCTTTTCCCCTTTGACCGCTGGGTTATTAGAAGTGAATGTACTCTCTCCCCTAGGACCACTCCAGACACCGTTTGTCGGCGTTTGGTTCAATCGTTGCTTATATGTACTATTTTGGGCACTTGGTGGGGTATTTTCAGTATTCCATTGATCTGCTAAATTATTTAACCGTACAGCTGAATCATCATCAGGTGGACATGCACTTAACCCTAACGGATCTACCCAATTCAATGGGTTAGGCACATACTGATAGTTGTTTAAACCACCCGCTAAGCCTATCGGGTCGATGGTAGTAAAACGACCAGTTTTTGGGCTGTAATACCGATGTCGATTATAATGCAACCCCGTTTCGCTGTCATAATATTGTCCTTGAAAACGCAGCGGGTTAACAATCTTTTCAACATGTTGAACGGCAATATTACCGTAACAGCGGTACTGCACTTGCCAAACGGTATTGCCTTGCTCATCGGTTAAATCAATCGGGGTGCCGAGGTGGTCAAGGTGATAGTGATAGACTTCGCACGCTTTGCCTTCACTCTTTAATAACGCCAGTGGTTTGAAGCTACCCGGTTCATAAACGTAGGTTTGATAATCTTCTCCGTTACGCTCTTCTGCAACCAGATTATTTCCCTGCCATACAAACTCAGTTGTTGTGCTTTGTCCTCGTTTATCAACCACCGTTTTACTGACACGGCGACCGAAGGCATCGTAAACATAACGGGCAGTGCTGCCATCAGGCATCTTGGCCTGAGTTAAACGGTGCTGGAAGTCGTACTCATACTGGGTAACTAAGCACTGGTCCTTACCACGTTTTTCAATGGTTAGGCGCCCAAATTCGTCATACTCAAAATGTGCATCGCCTTGCAACAATAACTGATTATGGGTAACTAACGATTTAGTACGACCAATGGATGAGCCTAAAGTCTGCTCTAACAGATTGCCCGCAGGATCGTGCGTAAAGGCTTCTTCTAACGCCCCTTTTGCGGCTTGTAATCTATCAAGCGGATCGTACTCATAATGCGTCACACCATAACGACTGTCGCTCACTTTTGATAGATTACCTACCACATTATAAGAATAATCACGGGAGCTAACAGTATGACCTTGTTGGTGCTGTAAATGGCTACGCAATCGGCCTTGGTCATCGTAACTAAATCGACTTTGAATGTCGCCTTGTTGTCGATGGACTTCTAAACCTTGTTGATAGCTATGACATGTTAATGGACGATCATTGAGTGTGATCTGCTCCAGTAAGCCACCTTTAGCATGCTTATACTCTAGAATATTGTGATCAGGTAACTGCCAGTGAGTCAGTTGTCCTACTTGATCGTAGCGATAATATTGCGATGCCCAACCTTGATGCTCTGCGGTCAAGCGGCCTAATGGGTCATATTGCCATGCCAGTGGTATCACACCATCATCAATACCAATAAGCTGACCTTGCTTGTCATATTGATATTGAATTTCAGCCCCATCAGGCAATTCTTTTGCCAACAAGCGTCCCATAACGTCGCGGGTATAAGTCGTGGTGAGCTCGGTACCTTGCTTGCCGACTTCAGTTTTACTGGTTAAATTACCGTTGAGATCATATTGATAGCGAAGCTGTCTGTCATCAAAAGTGGTTTCTTGTTTCACTAAGCCATTAGGATAATAATCTATCAAATAGTTGTTGCCATTTTCATTAGTGATCTGGCTAACAAACCCTTTGGCATTATTGTATTGATAGCTTAACGAACTTCCGTCGGGATGAATAACGCGACTAACAAGGTGGCTATTAACTGCATACTCATAGACCGTTTTCGCCCCGGTTTCATCCATGCTTTGGGTTATTTTCCCGTAAGCATTATAACGGTATTGTTGACGACTTCCGTTGGGTAACATGATTTCAACCAGGCGATCGGCATCATCCCAAACATAATGTGTTATCGCTCCCGTAGGGGCTTTTTCTTCAACAATACGACCAAAAATATCATAGCGATACGATATACGACTGCCATCGGGGTAGGTCTCACCCAACATCATACCTAGCTTGTTCCAATGTAACTGATGCACTGAACCATCGGCGTAAATAATCTCGTTGATCTTACCGTGGTCGGTATATCTATACTGGGTGGTATTGCCTAATGGATCGACTTTCTTATTGATATCACCTTGCGAGTTATAACCAAATTGCCATTCTTGGTCATCTTTAAAAAGTTGGGTTAATTGACCATGATGATAACCATATTGAGTAACAGTGCCATCAGCGGCAATAACGGCTTCTTGTTCAAGATTATCGTTGTAAATATAACGAGTCTCATGACCCATAGGATCAATACAACTGACTAATAATCCATCACTGTTATATTCATTTTTTGTCACAGCGCCATCGGGATCGATTTTTTTGACTAATTTGGCATGCTCATCATGAATATAGGTTTCTGTACTACCATCTGAATGAGTAACCACAACCGAACCATCGTTGTCATTCCATTCATATTCCGCAGCAATTCCCGTGTTACTCCAGTGCTTGATTGCTCTTGAATGCTTCCCCGTTCCTTGCCATAGCCAAAAGAACTCAATTCCACCCGCCATACGACGAAGTGAAATGACGTTATCTTCGTTATACTCATAATCTTCGCCTTCAAAGGCTCTATTTCGCGTTGACATTAGCTGTTGCTGACGGTTGTACGCATACGTCATCAACACACGTTCGGTACGCCAGTTTGAACGCCCATCCTCAACAATTCGGGTTCTTAGTTCTATTTGAGATAATTGATTGTCTTGGGCATATACCAGCCATAATCCTGTTCCAAGCGGTGTAATAACCGCATCGGGTAAACCGCATTGGTTATAGCGCACCGTTAATCGATTACCATACCCATCAGAAAAACCACTTAATCGAGCACGATCACCATCACGTTCAAAGTGATGCGTTACTTGATTGGATTGAACTAATAAATACTCGTTCTCTTTATTCCCCAAATAAATCGCACTATCTGCTATAGGGTTAACAATGGCAGGGCGCTGTGCACTAGGTAAAGGAAATGAAGTCTGTTTGTTCTCATTATCAAGCCAAATAACACCGTTGTCTGAAAACGTTAAAACTTGAGATAATGAATGACTCCAACCAAAACCACAGCCTCGATTTACTTCAACTGCGGTTGTTCGATACAGGCGTGAAAACGTAAAGGCAAGTGGCCCGGGTAACGTGAAATCATCAATATTAAGTAATTCTTCACCATTAATCATTGAAACGGGGCAATTGTTTGTGCAGGTATTTTGTAAACTATCAGTCTTGTTGCCTGCCAAGTCTTTTGAGCTTTCTGGATGCTTATCAATATCTTTTTCTTTTATTTTTAGTGTGGTGTATGCCTTATTTTTTGCTTTAGAGATAAACTCGCCACTTTTGGTCACACTGCCTTTGACAATGCCGTTTAGATGCAATTTTCCATAATCTTGGATCTTATCGACTAAACCCACCGCCAATGTGAAAAACTCTTCGATAAGTTGGATGATAGGTTTGATAATACCAGCAATTTTTTTACCAAGTTTTAACACTAAGTAAGCCATCCCAACGGCTGGGGTTGCAATACAACTGATTACAACCCCACCTAAGATACCAAATACAACACCAACAACAACGCCTCCTCCCGTGCTGACAATTTGCTTTAGCACACCGAGATTGGGGATCATGGTTAGAAAATCAATCACTGCATTAGCAAACAAAAACATGGCCGCTTCATCAGAGGCAAATAAGAGTGCTTTCTGAGCTTTTTCTGGCGCACTTTCCATCTTCGCTTTGATCTCAGCAATCAGATCAGACGCACCTTCAGAAAAGTTATTTAACGCCTTCTCAGGATCACTTAATAACTCAAAAAGATCTTTAATTTGCTGCCATGATGCAACTAACGCTTCTCCAATAGAGGATAAAAAAGTTTGAACTAATCCAAACGCTAGCTCACCTTGTGGTGTATTTATTTGCTCTTGCCATGTTCGTTTAAAACGGTCATCCCACTGTTTTTGCAGCCATATTTGCAGTTCATCAGCGATAGATTGATAAGATGAAAATAACGCATCAACATTGGCTTGTGTCGGATTGTAGTTAATGGATATTTTATATTTAGCGCTTGGTTTTAAGCCTTTAAATACGACTTTCCCATTGTTATCAGTGAGCTGCTTATACTGCTCATTATGATCCTTTATCGAAGTAACGATCACTGGAAGTGCCGTAATCGGTGTTTCATAAATAGACTCAAATTGATTATAAATAGTCAACTCACCATTTAGTGGGCACTTCGCTACCGTGCCGTAGTCTTTATCATCTTTATCTACCGTTTTGGTTTGCGAATTAACCTTAAATGTTTTTTCCATGTCAAACAGAGATGGCACATCAGCTAAGTGACTTATGTCATCAGCACGCTGGAGTAAAAAGCTTTCACTATATTGACGGTAATTACTGATGAGAACAGGGTATTTTGCCAGTCTATTTTCTATCTCGCTGGCTAATTGCTGGTATTTATTGGTCATCATTATTGTTGTATGTCCTGTTCAATATCGTGGATAAAGCGCTGCCAAAGATGATCTGTCTCTAGTTTGTTATTTTTGGCAAATCGTTGAACTTTGGCTTTTAAAAGTGGGCGTGGAAAATACAAGAAAAGATCGGGTCTTAGGTCTTCTAAGTCCTGAATTAAATTACTCACCAATGTTTCGGTCTCTTCAGCTTCAAGTGTTTTCATTACTGACGAAGGCACATCCCACCAAGGAAATTCACGTACTCGACCAAGCGTAATCTCATCATGGCGAATAACCTGATGTTGGTAACTGAGCCATTGACTGGTCGGCCCCATTAATTCAGCTCGCTGAAGATCATTACATTGCAGGGCTATTGGCATGGAAAAACGAGGATCGAATAAACGAAAAAAACAATATTGCCCATTAGGTAGCCATACTTGAGTTAAGCTTTGGAGATGTTGATACACATCGTCAAAATTGAAGGGGGAAACAATAAATATTCCCCAATCAATCGGCTTTGCTTGCTCTACCCATTGAATAAAAGGATCGTTTAAAGGAACTTGAATAAGCGTTGGCATGACATCAAACCATTCTTGATACTGAGTTCCTAGCCATAGTGGCTTACTTTGGCTTAAATCAGACGAAGAAAAATGCATTAATGGATTACTATCGCTGGTCTTATTTAACACAGCAAAAACATTCTGCTTATTATCTACAGCTTGTTGTAATTGAGATAAAAGGCTTAATGCCATCATATTTCACACTCGCCATCTTTACATTTTTCGCACTCTTCACAAAATGGTGCCGCAGCTTTTAACGTTGCTGTTTGTGCTGCCGTGAGTAATGCAGGAACAAGTGAAGGAGCGGGTTGCAATCCTGATGGCGTGATAGGTAAAATTCCCCCATATCCACTACCACTACTCGCACTCCCTCCGGTATTTAAGTTTAATGCTGTTCCCACTAACGACACGCCTGATGCATCCAACTTAATAAAGTTACCATTTACATTAAGCGTTAATTCTTTTCCTGCATCTAATATTATTTTATTACCCGCTTTAAGATGTACTTCATTACCCACATCGAGTAATAAGGCTTTACCTTGTTTAAGATGCAAAGTGCCATCGATCATCAATGTTTGATCACCTTTAATATGGTGACGACTTTCACCATCAACCGTTAAATGATCATTCACTTTAATATGGCTAAAACGTTCATTTTCTACATCAAGGTGTAAATCATGTTTGATATTATCGGTACGGTCATTTTCAACTAAGACATTGACATCTTTTTGCGCTCGAACGTAAATTTCTTCTTTGCCTGCTTGGTCTTCAAAACGCAGTTCGTTATAACCATCGCCTTGGTGGGTTTCAGTGCGTAAAACAGTGCGGGTCTTATGAGCAGGTAATTCATAAGGAGGCTGATTGGTGGCGTGATAAGTACGGCCAGTGATGATCGGTTGATCGGGATCACCTTCTAAAAAATCAACAATCACTTCATGGCCTACACGAGGCAGGGCAACCATACCATATTGGCTACCTGCCCAACCTTGTGAAACTCGCACCCAACAGCTGGCGTTATCATCATTGTTACTGTAACGATCCCAAGGGAACTGAATTCTGACACGCCCAAATTCATCACAATAAATTTCTTCACCTTCAGGACCAACAACTAGCGCGATTTGTGGGCCATCAACGGTGGGTTTGGCATTAAACGGCGGGCGCCAAGGACGATGAGCGGGAATGACAACAAACTCATTATTATATGTTGTTGCACCTTCACCGCCGGCTTCTTCTAATGCTTGAGGTTGAGTGCCAACATGGGTGACAGCGATGATCAACCAGTCACGATTACAGGTGTCATCATCATGCTCTTGCAGCGTAAATTTTACGCCGGGAAGAATAGTGGGCACATTACTTTTTGCATTAGCCGTCTGGGCATCGCGTCGTAATGATTCAATTCGAAACTGTACAAAGGGCTTACCACTTGCATCGTCTTTATAACGACCCGGGTAATCATAATGCTCATATGTAGCTTGTTGATAATCTGCTTCTTTCGCTGCTGAAGTTTGCAAAAAACTATAAGCAGGCTTTTTAAAACTGTAATCTTTTAGCTGAGCGGATGATGAGCAAATTTGGGTATTACGCGCAAAAGTTCGAATAAACGGTACGCTACTGCTACCACCACTACGACTGTTGTAAGCAAGAGGCTCAGCTAAACTTGCCGCCTGTTGGGTATCGTCAGTAAAGATGAGGGTGTTTTTATTGCTACTATGATTGAAGTAATAAAGTATTCCTTCTTCAGCGACGATTCTATCGATAAAGGCTAAATCACTTTCACGATACTGTACGCAATATTCACGTTGTGTACATTGGCGGCTGATCGCAAAACTATAGTCATTAATACCCATTTCTTGCAGCAAGATAGAGATAATTTCTGGCACTGTTTGTGTTTGGAAAATACGGCTATTTTGACGCAGCGCTAAACGTGCAAAAGGGGGCACAAATTCTACTTGGTAGATTGTATGGCTATGTCCCGTATCACCTTGAACAAACTGACGCACGATACCATGCCATTGCTGCTGTAATGTGCCCTGTTGCCAAACCGTTAGTGTAGCATTGCGATCAATGGTTTCGCTAGGGGACAAACTTGGGTTGCGGCTGGCTAAATTGACTGTAAAAGAAAAAGGTAAAGACAAGGTATCGTTGCCTTTAAACTCAGTCACAGCAAACGTTGATGCATCAAGCCCTTCAACGGTAAAGGTAAATTGTAATCCTGTCTGTTGTGCCATGATATTACCTCAATTAAATCTCTGCTAAGGCGATCAATTAATGCCTTAGCAAAGACATAAACGATAAAAGCCCGCACGGTCGAAACAGTACGGGCAATAGTTATACTTAGAATTACGCTTCTAGCGGCGCACGCCAGTCATCAGCACCTGAAGTACCTGAAACCGTGTGATCCCAATTAATTTTGCGGTAAGCCATCGAGATTTCAATCAGTTGAGTAAAATCAGCTTTGGTTGAGTCTTGGCAATGTGGCATTTGATTGTCGATATTAACAATCGTTGCGTCTGTTAACGTTGTTGTGAAGTAGTGCTCTTGCTTACCTTCAACAGAAGTGCGGTACCACTTAAGTTCAACGGTTGGTAGCATTTCACCTGATGCCAATGAGTTGTACATTAGCGGAACGGCTTTGTTCAATGCCACAGTAAATTTAAAAGGCTTATGGACACGTTGGCCAGACGGTTGACCTGACTGTGGGTCAGTCGGCACGGTTACGACATGCTTAAATTCTTGCACTAGCATTTGGTCTTCATGACCTTCAACGTAAATGTTACCCACTGAATCGGCAGTAAATGCACCCGCAGTGATATTGCCCTGAGTTTGGCCTTGGATAGAGATATAACAAGGAGTTGGCATGGTAATGTCCTTAATACTGAATTAAAAATGAGTTTGAATATTTGGTAGTTACGAATAGCATTATCTGTGCCAACTTTATCTTATTTGTAACTAATTGTTTTTAAATAATTAAGTTTGGGTGGTGATAGGTTTTTATTAAGTTGAGCAAATTATTACTTAAGATCGGGCAATAACTTGCTCGTCAGGCGACTTATTGCTCGTTGTAAATGTATTGAATATTGTCAAGTTGTAGAAAATTATTGATAGTGCTGCTTTGGGAAATTTATACCCGATGATAACGGTATATAATTTACCCATTAATATAAATGTTATTGCCTATATTGATGCCATTTCCCATATTGGTAGGTTTTGTTGTGTTAGTACTGAGACTGACAATATGCAAGCTTGGCTTAAGAAAACAGATCCCGCATCCCGTATTCACAAGATCTCCTGCACGTGCAAAATTTACCCCATTAACATTGGCAGCTCGTGGTGATTGAGCCACGATTGGACCTTGACCACTGCAACTTTTGCTACCACATGGGCAGGTTGCAATATCGCCAACTAATGCAACAGGTTGCCCATTAATCATGACATTTGAGTGACCTGATACCACAGTACCTTTTGTTGATGTTGGACTGCCGAGTGTGATGACATCATTCATTTAATTATTGCTCCAGAGTAATAAATCTAATTAGCGTAGCACGTTAAAAATTGGGGCAACAATTTGCCTAATAAATAATTTACTATTTAGATAATACAATTCCATCTTGTAATATAAGTTTTTTTTTTAGTATAAATAATTTTTTTTTATTGAATTGATCATAAAAACCGCATTATTTGATTTAATTGTTTAAAATCATATTGTTGGTTGTTTTTTAATGTGTTGTAATTGCAATTACATGCTTATAAAGCATTTCATGTAACTGGTTGTAATATAATAATATTTATATAAAATTTTTTGGTGTTGTTTTTTTATACTTATTCTCTTTAAATTTTCTTGATCAAATTTGTTCTTGAATGATTATTTTTTTAGATGTTTAATTTGCCTCAATCCTTATGCAACTTAAGGCTATTATCATGCGCTTTAAAATGGCCAATTTTAATCTAAAAAACAAATATAACAGGGAAAAGATATGTCGAAAGAAGGCAGCGTAGCACCAAAAGAACGTATTAATATTAAATATGTTCCTCATAGTGGTGATGTGCAATCAGAAACAGAATTACCATTAAAAACGCTAGTTCTTGGTGAATTCAAAGGGCATGCTGAAGATACCGCGATTGAAGATCGTAAAGCTGTTTCAATTGATAAAAATAATTTCGAATCAGTCATGCGTGAAAGTAATTTAATGCTGACGACATCAGTTAAAAATAAATTATCTGATGTTGATTCTGATTTATCTATTTCGCTTTCTATTAAAGGATTAGATGATTTTTCTCCTGATGCAATAAGTCAGCAAGTCCCTGAACTAAAAAAACTAATTGAGTTAAGAGAAGCGTTGGTTGCATTAAAAGGTCCACTTGGAAATATCCCAGCATTTCGCTCTCGTCTTCAAGAACTTATTGAGTCTCAAGAGTCTCGTGAAATGTTATTAAGTGAGCTGCAACTTGTTAGTGGCGAAGCAGAAAAATAATCATTTCTGTAGGTGAAATTCTTCTAAAGGACCAATAAATGTCTGTACAAAAAGCTGTTGAATCGTCAAGTGCAACCCAAGGTAGTTTACTTGATGAAATTATGCTTCAAACTCGTATGGTACCGAGTGATGATGGTTACGATATTGCAAAAAAAGGTGTTGCTGCTTTTATAGAAAATCTATTAGGTAGTGAGCATGGTGTAGATCAAGTTAATAAAGCACTTGTTGATCAAATGCTCGTTGAGCTTGATAGTAAAATCAGTGATCAAATGGATGAGATTCTGCATAACGATTCAGTTCAGGCAATTGAATCAGCATGGCGTGGCGTCAAGATGCTAGTTGATCGCACTGATTTCCGTGAGAACAATAAGATCGAATTGTTAAATGTAACTAAAGAAGAATTATTAGACGATTTTGAGTTTGCGCCAGAAACTGCTCAATCTGGTTTATATAAGCATGTATATTCTTCTGGTTATGGTCAATTTGGCGGTGAACCTGTTGGTGCGATCATTGGTAACTATGCTTTTACTCCATCATCGCCAGATATGAAATTATTGCAGTATGTCGGTGCTGTTGGTGCAATGGCTCATGCCCCTTTTATTTCAGGTGTTGCACCTGAGTTTTTTGGTATCGAATCTTTTGAAGAGTTACCAAATATTAAAGACTTAAAAGCAACATTTGATAGCCCTCGTTATATTAAATGGCGCCAATTGCGCGAGTCTGATGATGCTCGTTATCTAGCTCTAACTGCACCTCGTTTCTTGCTACGTACACCGTATGATCCTAATGAAAATCCGGTAAAAACATTTAACTACCGTGAAAATGTTAGTGATTCCCATGATAATTATTTATGGGGTAATACATCATTTGCATTAGCTTCACGCTTAACAGATAGCTTTGCACGGTATCGTTGGTGTCCAAATATAATTGGTCCTCAAAGTGGTGGTGCAGTTGAAGATCTTCCTGTGCACTTATTTGAATCTTTGGGTGAATTGCAAGCTAAGATCCCAACAGAGGTTTTGATCACGGATCGTAAAGAGTTTGAACTAGCGGAGGAAGGCTTTATTGCATTAACTATGCGTAAGGGTAGTGATAATGCTGCATTTTTCTCTGCTAATTCGATTCAAAAACCGAAGGTGTTCCCTAATACAAAAGAGGGACGCGAAGCAGAAATGAACTTTAAGTTAGGTACTCAACTACCTTATATGATGATCATTAACCGCTTAGCACATTATGTTAAAGTGTTGCAACGTGAGCAAATTGGTTCTTGGAAAGAGCGTCAAGATCTTGAACGTGAATTGAATGCTTGGATTAAGCAGTTTGTTGCTGATCAAGAAAATCCGCCAGCAGATGTTCGTAGTCGTCGTCCATTACGTGCTGCAAAAATTGAAGTACTCGATGTTGAAGGCGATCCAGGTTGGTATCAAGTTGCGTTATCTGTACGCCCTCACTTTAAATATATGGGTGCAAATTTTGAGTTATCGCTAGTTGGTCGTTTAGATCAGGCATAATTTAATGTCCTATATTGAGCTAGCAGATAGGGCTTATGGTGTCAGTCTCTTTGAACGATTAGAGACTGATTCACCTCAGATAACAATGACGACAGCTCCTGATACGAAGCAAATATTGGACTCAATTAAAAGAAATGTGGCGCAATTGCTTAATAGCCGACTTGGTGAAGCAATGAGTGCGCCACAATTAGGTTTGATTGATTTTAATGATGCAACATTGGGAACTCATGATTTGGCTTTACAGATTAAATTAGCCATTCGGCGCTGTCTTGAGTGTTATGAGCCGCGATTAAAACAGATTGATATTCGATATATGCCAGATGATGGAAGTCCGTTAAATATTTTTTTTCATATAACAGCATGCATCAATTCTAGTGCACTGCATGAATCAGTACGTATTGATTTGCTATTGGATAACAGTCGTAAATACCGAGTAATTTGACTTTGTCACAAGAAAAATACTTTAGAGATGAACTGGCTTTTTTAAAAGAGCAAGGGGCTGCTTTTACAGAAGTTCACCCACAGCTATCCCGTTTTTTGCAAGGGCGAAATACAGATCCTGATGTTGAACGATTATTAGAAGGATTTGCTTTTTTAACTGCTCGTTTACGGGAAAAGGTCGAGGATGAATTTCCGGAGTTAACGCACTCTATCATTAATATGTTATGGCCTAATTATTTACGCCCGGTGCCAAGCTTTAGTATTGTTCAATTTTCGCCAATCGAAAAAGCGATCAGTGTTCGTCAAATAATTAAAGCAAATACTGATGTTGATAGTGAAGCTGTGCTTGATACTGTGTGCCAATTTAAAACTTGTCGGGATATAGATATTTATCCATTAAAACTCACTAATGTTACTACAATACATAGCCGTGAATCGTCGATTATTGATTTACAGTTAGATGTATTAGGTGAGCAAGGTTTAGCTGATATTAATCTGAAGACATTACAGTTTTTTCTTGGTGGTCAGCATTACAGTGCGCAGATGCTTTATTTATGGCTGAATCATTATTTAGCACATATTGAATTGATTTGTGATGATAAGCAGTTCTCTATTCCAGCATCACACTTTAGAAGTCGTGGTTTTGATAGTGCTGATGCTGTGATGCCATATCCAAAGAATGTGTATGAAGGTTATCGAATTTTACAAGAATACTTAACTTTTCCAGATGTGTTTTTATTTGGTGATGTGGAAAATATTGATCGTTTTATTACACCGAATATGGGACAAGTGTTTCATCTTCGATTTGTATTTTCAAAGACATTGCCAGCGGATGTTCGCATTCGTGAGGAATGTTTTAAATTGTTTTGCACGCCCGTTATTAATTTATTTTCTCATGATGCTGATCCTATAGATCTCACTGGAAAGCGTTCTGAATATAAGATCATGCCATCAAGTCGTTTTCCAACACATTTTGAGATATTTAGTATTGACCATGTCCAAGGCAGACAAGAGGTAGACGAGTCGCGTGCACGAGGGCAAAAACGGGTTTATACCGCTTTTGAAAGTTTCCAGCATGAAATTGAGCGTTCACGTCATCGTTTAGCTCTTTATTATCGTGCCAGAGTTAAAGATAGTATGCGTAATGATGGCTTTGATCATTATATTTCGTTTGTACGTGGTGATGAGACTCAAGCTATCGGTTTTAGTGAGGCTATCTCATTACAACTCACTTGTACTAACAGGCAGTTACCATTGGAATTAGGTTTAGGTGATATTTGTGTTCCGACCAATAGTTCACCATCGTTTGCGACCTTTTCTAATATTACGGAGCCGACGCAACCATTAAGACCTACTTTAGATGGTAGTTTATTGTGGACGTTAATTTCTAATTTATCGCTTAATTATCTTTCATTATTATCGAAAGATGCATTGTATACAGTGTTACGAGCATATGATTTTAGAGCACTTGTTGATCGACAGGCTGAGCGTGTTGCAAAACAGCGTCTTGATGGAATTGTAAAAATAACCTCTAAACCAGTAGAGAGAATTATTAAAGGATTACCAGTTAGGGGCTTACAGTCTAAGTTAGAACTTAATCAAGAGGCTTTCAGTTCTGAAGGTGACTTGTATTTATTTGGTAGTGTATTGAGCCGATTTTTCTCCTTGTATGCCAGCATAAATTCATTTCATGAGCTTATTGTGATTAATAGTGTGAATCAGGAACAGTATTCATGGGGAACGCAAGTGGGTCTACAGCCTTTGATTTAACACTTGATAATATTCATTGTACATCAGAAAAAGTGAATATATTACAACAACAAGTACGATCCTATGACTTTTATCAATTGGTTGAGTTATTACAACGTTTAGCTGATCAAGATCCAGATAGTGAAGGTTGGGAAGCAAATTGTCGTTTATTGTTTAAAGCAAATCCGAGTTTAGGATTTGCAGCTAGTGATATTTCAAAATTAGAGTTATTAGAGCAAGGTGGTTTTTGTCTTGAAACAACTTTTTTTGGGTTAAATGGCGCGCAATCTCCTTTACCTGGATTTTTACTTGAACAAATAGCTACTGAGAGTGAAACCGGTGTACGTCGGCATTTCCTCGATTTTTTTAATAATCGATTATTGGCACTGGTTTATCGCATTTGGCGTAAATACCGTTATTACATTCGTTTTCAAGAAAATGCCAGTGATAGCTTTTCATCGCAACTATTTGCTTTTGTTGGTCTCGCTGATGATGAGCTTCGTGGTGAAACGGATATCAATTGGGGAAAAATGCTGTCTTATGCTGGTACATTAGCGGGTAGAAGTCGCTCCCCTCAAGTGGTTGCGGGGATTATTGCACACTGCTTTGATTTAGATAGTGTTTCTATTCGGCAGTGGGAAGAACGTAGTGTTGTTATCCCTGCTCATCAGCGTATGTGTCTTGGCATGGCAAACAGTGAGTTAGGTGAAAGTACGATTATTGGTTCAAAAGTACGAGATTGTACTGGCAAATTTGTCATTGAAATTAAAGGGCTGATTCAAACTCGATTTGACGATTTTTTGCCTTCAGGTAAAGAATACAAACCGTTTTGTAAATTAGTCGAATTCATTCTTCGTGAACAGATGGCGTTTGATTTAGAGTTAGAGCTCAAAGAAAACGAAGTACCATTATTAAAATTAGGAAAAGACTCAACACTGTCGTTAGGGTGGTCTTCCTTTTTAGGTCAAGTCGATAAAGATCGTAAAGTTTGTATCCAAGTTCGACAGTAAAGGATAAACGTATGGCTGAACAAAAACTTCTGAAACTGAAAATCACTAATACGCAGTCTTTAGAACCAGGTTTATCTGCAACAAAAGAATTTATTGCTACTGGTGGAACAATTGGTTCAAGTTTATCAAGTGATTGGTATCTTAAAGATCGTCAAGGTGTGCTGGAGTCGACTCAGTGTCGTATCTCGTTAATTGATGGGTGTTTTTGTATAACAGATGTTTCTAATCAGACTTATATCAATGACGCTAAGATGCCTATTGGTTGGGATAAGCATGCGCGTTTAAATGAAAACGATGTTATTTCCCTTGGCCCTTATCTTATTCGTGTTTCTATCGATAATTCGTTTAGCGATAAGGATCAAGATATAGAGCATATGTTATCTGACTCAGAACATCTTGATTTATTTGGTGAAGAGCTAGATTTAACGGTTGAAGAGAAAGAGTTTGCTATTGATGATCCTCTAATGGCACTCGATGCATTAAAACATCATCTAGATACTGAATCATTAATGTCCGTATCGACGCAACAACATTCGCAGTTAGATACGCAATCATTAATCAATACTCAACATCAGTGGTTTGGTCATGAAAGAACAATACAGGCAGATACCGACAGTGATCCAACTTCAGCTATTTCGTTGAGTGGTTTTAAATATCAATCGAATCCAAGTGAGGATTCAAAGTTACTCACCGCAGCAACATATATCAACAAGGATAAGATAATGGACGATAAAACGTTGGATTTGCTTGAAGAAGAAATGAGCCGAGAGTTTTCTTACTCAAATAATCAATCTGCTGTAATTAATGACGAAAATCATTTATTAACAGGTCCATTATTTCGTGGATTAGGTGTACGGACTAGTAATAGTGAAAACCTTGCTGAAATGCAAATGCTTTCTGAAGAAATGGGAGCGTCACTGCAAGCTGCAGTGAAAGGACTTATTGAACTTCATCAGCAAGTGAATACTAGCCGTTATGGTGTGATGAATAAAAATTTACAACCGATTGAAGATAACCCATTGCGATTAGGGTTAAGTTATGACGAAACAGTGCAAGTAATGTTTGATAACCAGCGTAGCGTAGTACATTTATCAGCCCCTGCAGCGATTGAAGAAAGTTTACGCACAGTTAAAGATCATAACGAAGCTGTACATATTGCGATTAATGATGCCCTCAATCAGATCATACAAGCTTTTTCACCTGAAGTATTGATGCGGCGTTTTTTGCGTTACCGTCGTCCTGGGCAAGTTACAAGCCAGTCACCTGAATCATGGGCTTGGGAAATGTACCAGAGTTATCACAAAGAGTTAACATCAAATCGTCAACACGGTTTTGAGAAGTTATTTTGGGAAATTTTCGATCAATCTTATGACAAGAACTTGCGAGAGAAACAGCTGGAGGTATAAATGTGAAAATATCTTCTTTGATGCGCGTAGTGATATATGTGTGGTTGTTATTGTTAATCGGGTGTAGTTCTAAATATGATCCGACTTTAGAGGCCAGTACGATAACAATAAGTATGGTAACTACAGACTCAATAAATATTAATAATAATGAAGAAGCATCACCGATTGAATTAAAAGTTTTTGAGCTTGAAGATGATTCAATGTTTAATTCGGCATCTTATGATCAATTAGCTTTGAAATATAAAGCAACATTAAAAAGTAATTATATTGAAGATTATGATTATGTTTTGTTGCCTAATAAATTTAAGTTTATCGAAAAAATAAAATTAGATGCTGACACGCGTTATATCGGCGTTATGGCATTTTTTTCGGATAGTGATCATAGTGACTGGAAAAAAACTGTAAAAGTGAAAACGTTGGGTAGAGATTATCATCTACTTATCTATATAAAAGATAATCAAGTGATGCTGGATAGGGTTGAATAATATGTCATCTAAAAGTCGAGTAATATGGAATGAGGGGTTATTTATAAAGCCTCAACACTTCCAACAACAACAACGATATTTTGAAAGTGTGATTGATGAAAGACTTAATTCTGTTAGTTTATATTTATATGGGATAACAGAATTAAGTTTAAATTTAGAATATTTAAGTTTTGGTCGTATTGCGATTGAGAGAGCTGCTGGAATTATGCCTGATGGCACATCATTTAATATTCCTCAGCAAGATTTATTGCCTGATGCCTTAGAAATAATTGATAGTTCACTTGCGAATCAAATTATTTACTTAACTATTCCATTACGTAGTGATTCACTATCTGAAGTAAGCTGGAATGACTCGATTGGTATAACACGTTATAAATCTCAGCGCGAAGAAGTGCGAGATATTCAGTCCTTACAAGGTGATAGTTGTTTAATCGATGTGAGTTCGACGAGTATCAGATTAATGTTGGGTAAAGATGACCGTAGTGCATATGCTTCTATTGCGATCGCTCGTATTTTAGAAAAACGCCCTGATGGCAGTGTAATGTTGGATGATAATTTCATCCCTTGCCACCTTAATGTGAAAGTTGTACCTCGCTTGCAGCGTTTTATTGGTGAAATGGCTGGATTAATGCGAGAGCGTGCAAAAAATATTGCATCACGTATTGGTTTATCGAATCAAGGTGGGGTTGCCGATGTTGCTGATTTTATGTTGTTACAAATGTTAAATCGCACTCAACCTAGATTACAGCATATTACGCACTTACGTAGTGTTCATCCAGAAGCGTTATATAAAGAATTGACGTCTATTTGTGGTGAGCTTGCAACGTTTACTGATGAAAGCAGAATGACAGCAGAGTTTGCTAGTTATGATCATGATATGCCAGAGCAAACATTTATGACAGTAATGTCAATGTTGCGTCAAGCGTTAAGTATTGTGCTTGAACCTCGTGCAGTCTCAATTCAGTTACATAAACGTAAATATGGTCTTATGGTGGCTTCGATTCAAGATACTAATCTTGTTGTTGATGCTGAGTTTATATTAGCTGTCCGTGCGCGTATGCCACAAGATGATTTACGTAAGTTATTCATGCAACAGACAAAAATTGCATCAGTTGAGAAGATTCGTGAGCTTATTTCTTTGCAATTACCTGGTGTTCCATTATCGCCTTTGCCTGTTGCTCCGCGTCAATTGCCTTACCATGCTGGCTACACATATTTCCAGCTTGATAAGACCAGTACAGCATGGGAAATGTTTATAAATTCGAGTGGTTTTGCGTTTCATGTGGCAGGTGATTTTCCTGATCTTGATCTTCAGTTTTGGGCGATTAGGAGTTAATTAGGATGGATAGCGTAGTAAAGAAGTCTGGTCGTATTCGCGAAAGCAGTTATGACGATTTATTGTTTGATAATGTAGATAATATTAATCAAGACCAAGACTTTTGGTTTCAGTTACGTGGGAATAATATTAATGTATTTATTGATGCAGCTACACCATTATTAGGTATGGCTTTACGTATTCGCCGATTAGGAAGTTGCGATAATATTGAAGAAATTTACAATCAAGCAGTCGAAGAAATTAAAGCAATTGAAGTAGAACTAACCGAGCTTGAGTATGAACATGCTGTTATTTTAGCTTATCGCTATATTCTGTGTTCATTTGTTGATGAAGCCGTAATGAGCACATCTTGGGGCGCGGATAGTGCTTGGGCTGAACATTCATTGTTAACTCGATTTCATAATGAAACTTGGGGAGGTGAAAAAGTTTTCTCTGTGCTTTCTCGATTAGAGGCTGAACCAGAACGGTACCAAGATTTACTTGTATTTATCTATCTTTGTTTAGCTCTAGGGTTTGAAGGTAGATATAAGGTGATGAATAATGGTAAAGAAGCTTTTGATAAAGTATTTGCTAGTCTTTATGAAATTTTGCGTAGGTTAAAAGATAAAGATCCGCAACCTTTAACATCTGCAACTGAACTCGTAGCTGCGAAAAAATATAAGTTAACGAAGCAAATACCTCTTTGGACTATATTTGCTGGTTTTTCTTTATCTTGGCTCGCTATTTTTATTGTGTATTCTGTTTTATTAAATAATAAATCAATAGATGTTTTAACACAGCTTAATCACATTCTTCAATAGGGCATTATCGTGATCAGAATTGAACTTCCGGTGCTAATTAATAAGTTAAATGCACAAACTAAACTTGCATTGGAACAAGCGGCAGCATTATGTATGAGTCGTGAAAATAATGAGGTGACTTTTGAACATTTTTTATTTTCTCTTTTAGAAAACCCATTATCTGACGTACGAATATTAATAAACCATGCTGGTTTAAACAGTGAAATTATTAAACAAACATGTGGTGAAGCAATGCCACATGAAATTGGTAATGATACCTATCCTTCTTTTTCACCTTTATTGGTAGAGTTATTGCAAGAAGCATGGTTACTTGCATCAATTGAAATGAATGAAGTTGAATTACGATCAGGCGTTATATTTTTAGCAGCATTAATACGGCCAGATCGATATTTAGCATTTAATTTAATTAAAGCGTTTGAAAATATTAATCGCGAGTCATTCCGTAAACAATTTTCGTCTTTAGTTATGGAATCATCAGAGACAGCGGTTACTAATACTGCTTTAGCACAAACGACGCCAGCCTTAAGTAATGACAACAGTACCCTTGCTCGTTTTTGTTCAAATTTCACTGAACAAGCCCGTCAAGGAAAATTGGATCCTGTACTTTGTCGTGATACTGAAATTAATCTGATGATTGATATTTTATGTCGACGTCGTAAAAACAATCCAATTGTTGTGGGTGATGCAGGCGTTGGTAAAAGTGCAGTTATTGAAGGGCTAGCTTCACGTATTGTGGCAGGAAAAGTGCCAGAGTCACTGCAGCAGGTAGAGCTATGGGCACTTGATCTTGGTTTAATGCAAGCTGGTGCTTCGGTTAAAGGTGAATTTGAAAAACGCCTAAAATCAGTATTAGATGAGGTTAAGAATTCAGCAACACCTATCATTTTATTCATTGATGAAGCCCATACGATGATAGGAGCTGGCAACCAAGAAGGCAGTGGCGATGCTGCTAATTTACTTAAACCTGCTTTAGCTCGTGGTGAACTTTGCACGATTGCTGCGACTACTTGGAAGGAGTACAAGAAGTACTTTGAAAAAGATCCAGCATTAACGCGTCGTTTTCAATTAGTGAAACTTGATGAGCCAACGACAGAACAAGCTGTTGATATTATGCGTGGCCTCCATAGTGTTTATGAGAATGCGCATAATGTATTGATTAGTGATGATGCGTTACGTGCAGCAGCAGAATTATCGGCTCGTTATGTCTCTGGCCGTCAACTACCGGATAAAGCGATTGATGTGTTAGATACAGCTTGTGCACGTATTGCGATTAATTTGAGTGCGCCACCACGTCGTATTGCTGAAATAGAGAGCCGTTATCATCAGCGCCAGTTAGAAATAAAGATGATCCATCGTCAGCAGCAATTAGGGCTATCTATAGATGACGATCGTTTAGCTGTCTTGACCGAAGCTGAAAATATAGAACAGACAGAATGTGAGTCTTTGTATCAAGCATGGCAGCAGCAAAAGATATTAGTGATTGATATTATTGAGACTCGTAGGCAGATTCTCTCTCCAAGATCAGAATCAATAGCACCAACAGATAAAGTAGAGTTATCTGCTGATGAGTTACGAGATAGATTAGTGGCTCTTTATGCTCAGCTTGAGCAAATTCCACATGATGAATTGCTTATTTATCCAGAAGTAGATGTAGCGCAAATTGCTCAAGTCATTGCTGATTGGACAGGAGTACCTGTTGATCAAATGAATACGGATGAATTAACCAAAATTACAGAATTACCACGTATTTTAGGTGAAGCGATTAAAGGTCAAGATGTTGCGATTGCTGGCATTCATCGCCATTTATTAACTGCTCGTGCAGATCTTCGTCGTCCCGGTCGACCAAAAGGGGCTTTCCTATTGGTTGGGCCTAGTGGGGTCGGTAAAACTGAAACTGTAATACAGTTAGCAGAGCAGCTCTATGGTGGTCAACAATTCTTAACCACAATTAATATGTCAGAGTATCAAGAGAAGCATACAGTGTCTCGCTTAATTGGCTCTCCTCCTGGCTATGTCGGTTTTGGTGAGGGTGGTGTCTTAACAGAAGCTATGCGCAAAATGCCTTATTCGATTGTGTTGCTTGATGAAGTTGAAAAAGCGCACCCCGAAGTATTGAATTTGTTTTATCAAGCTTTTGATAAGGGAGAATTAGCCGATGGTGAAGGCCGTATTATTGACTGCCAGAATATTGTGTTTTTCTTAACCTCTAACCTTGGTTATCAAACCATTGTTGATTATGCCGATCAGCCAGAGTTACTAGAAGAAAAGATGTACCCAGAATTGGCTGCTTTTTTTAAGCCGGCACTATTAGCTCGTATGGAAGTCGTGCCATATTTACCACTTAATAAAGAGGTGCTGGAACAGATTGTCCGCGGTAAGTTATCACGATTAGAGAAGTTATTAACAACGCGTTATAAAGCTGAGGTGATCATTGAGCCTTGCCTAATTGAAGAGATTTTACGTCGGGCGACACGTGCAGAAAATGGTGCGCGTATGTTAGAAGCCATTATTGAAGGTCAAATGTTACCACCAGTTTCTTTAGCCTTATTGAATCGACTTGCTCACCGTGAAGCGATCACTCGCATTCATTTGATGGTAGCGGATGGACAGTTTTGTGGTGAAGTGGAGTAATTGTCATGCAACAATGGCTTCATTGTACATCAGCTTTACTTAGTTATAGAGATAGAGTCAAGCTGACTGATTTTTATAATAATACATTAAAGCAAGAGTTAGCGTTAACGGCCAGTTATGTTGTTTATCCAGCGGATGATGGTCGCAGCTTATTCGTTGCTGATAATAAAGATTGGACATGGGATGTGAGTGATTTCGATCATCCGTTTTCTCATGTATTACAACAAGCATCATTGATTTTACTTGATCATAATCGGTTAGTTTATTGGCAACAGAATGAGCCGTTTAAGCAATTAGCTGAATTAGTTGATGATCGTAGTAGTCTATTAATTACACCATTATTAAATACTGATAAACAAGTTGCAGCTATTCAGGTACTTATTGGGCAGCAGAACATAATTAATGGATTGTTGACTGATGATAATTGGTATGAGTTTAGTGATGCGTTTGTCGCACAATGGATGTTACTCAAAGATATGGAGATGCAGCATTCGTATAAACAACAACTGAGTGATTCTATTGTACGATTAAAAGCCCAGCAACAGGAAAAAAATGCATGGTTAGATATGACATGCAAGCTGATTGGAAGTAGTGCCGTTATGGAGCAGTTGCGTGAACAAATAGCAATGGCTGCTAGCTCTAATCTCACGGTGCTTATTCAAGGTGAAACTGGCTCAGGAAAAGAGTTGGTAGCGAAAGCTGTTCATAGCTTGTCATCCCGTCGAAATAAACCTTTTGTTGCAATTAATTGTGCTGCAATCCCTGAAAATTTACTAGAAAGTGAGTTATTTGGTTATGAGAAAGGGGCATTTACAGGTGCACTGATAAGCCGTAAAGGGTTGATTGCCCAAGCTGATGGCGGTTCATTATTTCTAGATGAAATGGGTGAGTTACCATTGGCTTTGCAAGCTAAATTATTGCGAGTATTGGAAACATACCAGTATCGGCCTTTAGGATCGAATAAAGAGCAATCTTCGAACTTTCGTTTAATAGCGGCAACCCATGTTAATTTACGTCAAAGTGTGAATAGTGGGGGGTTCAGACAAGATCTTTATTATCGTATATATCAATACCCATTATTGGTACCAAATCTGAATAGTCGGTTGGTTGATATTGATGAGCTAGCAACTTATTTTATCCGTCAGTATAACGATCGTGAGCAGCGTAATATTTTAGGGTTGTCACCATTGGCACTTAATAAGCTTAAGAGTTTGAATTATCCAGGTAATGTACGTGAGCTACGTTCGTTAATTGAATTTGCTTGTGTACAAACTCAATGTGGAGCTTTGATTATAAAATCGGCGTTTATTGCCAAGTTACCATTAGATATAAAAATGTCGGTGAAGGAACTTGTTGTTAATGGTAATGACTTTTCTGCGATTAATAATTTAAGAAACGCCTTAGAGTCTTACGAAAAAGCCATTATTCGCAATCGATTAGAACAGTATCATGGTGATCGTGCGAAGGCTGCCGAAAGCTTAGGTCTACCTAAACGTACGCTGGCACATAAATGTCAAAAGCTGGAGATCCAGATCAGATGATAATGAAATGGATCGTACTATCGTCAAGCCTGACCTTTGCGTCAGGCTTAGTATCGGCACAACCAATTTTATCAGTGACATTCGCTCAGGCTAATCAATGCCGAGATATTGAATCAAAGCTTGAACGTTTACAGTGTTTTGATGAGGTTTTTAATACTCCTGTTACAGCAGTTAAAACGCCGACTAGTCTTAATACTGTGCAATATCCGTCATCATGGATACGTGCTGTAAATAGTGAAAAAAGTCGAGGGGATACAAAAGGATTTATTTTTAATCAACAAGATAAAGATAAAGATAAAGATAACGAATTATCGCGTATGTGGTTAACAGAAACTGCAACGAATATTTCATTGCAAGGTAAGACTTCAATGGCTCCAATTCTGATGTTGACTTGTTTTGAAAAAATTAGCCGTATTCAGTTAATTTTACCACAACCAATTCAAGCCGGACGAGTCACCATATCAATTCCAGGATCACCTGTCGTGACGCAGGATTGGATCAGTGATAATAGTGGGTATTTATTGCGTTCAGGTCGTGGTATTCCTGCAATTGATGTAATTAAAGCGATGATTTCTGCACCACAACTGATATTACGATCCGATGTGGCAGGTATCGATAATTTAGAGTTTGATAATAAAAATCTTGCTGAGGTTATTAAACCAATGCGAGAAATTTGTCGTTGGTAGGAGTATTAAATGTCAATGACAAGTTTTAGAGAGCAACTGATTGCTCCGATAATGGTGGATAACCCTGTCGGTGAGCGTTTGAGAGATGATCCTCTGCTGAATTTTATTGATAGTCAGATGATGAAAGTGGGTTCACTTTCTCATGGCGAAGTGCAATGGGAAGATGTTGAAAATAGTGTCATCAGTTTACTCTCGACAAAAACGAAAGATATCAAGTTGCTCACAGTGTTAATGCAGTGTTTGCAACATAAAGCTACGCCGGAGCGTTTCACTCTATCTATTGGTGTGTTAGTAGATTTTATCTCGCATTTTTGGTTTGAATGTCAACCTATACCTGGTGAACGAGGTGCAGTCCACCGTAAAAAGTTTTTTAATCAAATTTGCCAGCGAACGTATGTTGCTGCTGATAAATTAGATAGTGCCTTATTTGATATTGAGCTTAAATCAAAGTTAGAAACATTGTTGCAAGATCTTTGTATTCAGGCTGAAGAGCTAATTTTATCTGTAGATGTTGTTAATGATATTAGTGCGCGTTTACGGCATAAATTAGCTCAAGTGAGTAGTATCTCTAAAGTTGAAACGCCAAAGGCAAGCGTAACTTCAGCGGTAGATTCGTCTAATTCTAATAATGTGACGGCAGCCGTATTTGCAGTGCCGATGCCTAATTTAGATATTGATAGTGGTAGTGAACGTAGTTTTAAAATGTCACTCCTGAAAGCTGTTGACTGTCTTTCTGAGCTTGGTTGTGATGGAGTGATGTTAAGCCTCCGTATTCGTCGTTTTGCAATGTGGTATTCAATTCATAGTTTACCTGATGCCAATGTGAATGGAGAAACGCAGTTAATGCCAGTTTCATTAGATCGTATTAGTGATTATGAAGAAGGTTTACAGCGTGGGGCTGATATTGAATTGTGGCGTCGAGTAGAAGAAAGTTTAACTAAAGCGCCTTATTGGTTAGATGGACATTTCTTAAGTTATCGTATCGCAATAGCATTGGGACAAGATATGTGGGCTGCGATTATTAAAGATGAATTACAACGTTTTATTCAACGGCTACCAGCATTGAAAACCTGTTCATTTAAAGGGTTAGTGCCTTTTATTAGTGAAGTGAGCTTGAAGTGGTTAGATAGTTCTGTTGGCAATGTAAAGGTTGATGAAGCGGTTCAAATGGGCAGTTGGAATGAGAAACGTGATGAAGCGCTTGCACTAGCACTTGAAGAGGGAATTGCTCATTCTCTCAAAATGCTTAATGACGGGTTATCACAAGCAACTGAACCGAGAGATGCTTTTTATTGGCGTTTGTTATCAGCTGATGTGATGAAGAAAAACGCATTGCCAGCAATGGCATTAGAGCAATATCAGACTTTATATCGTCAAGTAAATGAAATGTCGGTTACGGAATGGGAACCGTCATTAATTGAACAAATTAAAAATAATATTGCAGCAGAATAACCACAGGGAAAATATAAAATGTGGAATTTAATAAGATCAATCGGCTTAAGATTAGTTTCAAGTATTAAAATATCATTACCTGTGATTACATTAGTTACATTTATTTTAATTAATGTAGCTATTTGGTGGGCAGGTCCCTGGTTAGATATTTATGGTCAACAACCTTTAGTTACTGTTACATCTCGTGTAGTGCTAAGCATTATTTTCTCGTTGTGCTGTTTTACAGTATGGGGAGGTATGCAATGGCGTAGCTTGCAACGTATTAATAAAGATAAAGCCCGCGAAGAGGTTTTACTTGAAGATCCTATTAAGCGGTTAGAAGCTCGTCAACAGGTCGAGCTTAACCAAGTAATGGGAGAGCTAAAACAAAATTTAAATAAGCGTAATTATCTTTATAGTTTGCCTTGGTATTTAGTCTTAGGATTAGAAAATGCGGGTAAAACAAGTTTAATTAATCGTTCTAGTCAGAATTTTGTTTTCTCTAGTGTAATGCGAGCATCAGGAAAAAAGAGTGAAAATCCATATTCTTTTGATTGGTGGATCGGTGATGATGCAGTGTTAATTGATCCTGATGGCGAATTACTGACACAACGCCAAAATGAAGAGAATAATGATGGAGAGATGGAACGGCGTTTATGGCTTAATTTTGTTAATTGGCTAGAAAAAACGCGTTCACAACGACCATTAAATGGGGTCGTTATTGCTCTTGATATTGAGCACCTTGCGAGTTCAACTGTTGCTGAGCGTCGTGCATATGCTAATTTATTACGTGCTCGCTTACGTGAGTTGATGGAGATTTTATCAACACGAATGCCAGTATATATCGCATTGACTAAATTGGATCTTTTACATGGTTTTGAACCTTATTTTCGAAATTATACCCAAAGTCAACGTGAAGAGGTCATGGGATTTACTTTTTCACTGGATACTGTAAAAGATTTTGATCACTGGTTAGCTGAATTTGACCAAGACTACACTCAGTTTATTGAACGGATTAATGATTCTTTACCATTGGCGTTACGTCATGCCGTTGATACTGAAGATCGTACTGCCATTTATAGTTTTTCTCGTCAAGTAGCAGGGTTACATGATGTATTAAAGCAGTTACTAGTAGATGCTTTTGCTAGTGATCAGTTTTCAACACCCGCGTTAATTCGTGGTATTTACTTTATGTCTGTTTATCAGCAAGGAGTACCCACTAATGCATTTGTTGATGCTGCATCTCGTCGTTATGGTTTATCAAATACAATTAATAGCGCTCAACTGTCTAAAAACTCAACCACCTTTTTTGTAAAGAGACTTTTTAACGAGATTATTTATCCAGAAGCGGGTATTGCATCAGACAGCTTGCGTGTTATTCGCCATAAGAGAAAAGTGTTATCGATGTCGGTCTTAGCATGCAGTATTGCATCTGTATTATTAATTGGTGGTTGGCAACGTTATTACAGACAGAATATTGCTCATGAAAATGCAGTACTAAAGCAAGTCAGCTTATTTAAAGAGGAATATTCGGACGCTAAATTGATGCGCTCAGAGCAAGAGTTGTTAGGACCATTAAATTCAATTCGTCAAGCAACATTAGAGTTTGGAGTGTTTCAAGATAAGCCTAAGTATTTATCTGATATGGGACTTTATCAAGGTCATAAGATCGGACCAAAAGTTGAAGAGACCTATTTAGGATTACTACAGTTTCGGTTCTTACCTGCTTTAATGAAACAGTTAGCTGTGGATATTAAGAGTGCTAATTCAGAGCAACAAGAGTTATCTGCATTACGGGTCTTTAGAATGTTGACTGATCAAAGTGGACGTCAAGATGATGTTGTAAAACGGTATTTTGCACAAGTGTGGCAGAAAAACTTTCCTAATGACGCTAAAACTCAAGATCAATTACTTGCACATTTGAACTATTCGTTAGCACATACTGATTTACAAGGTCTTCGTAATCACGGTAATAAAAATGCGATTTCGATAATGAGTCCGTATGATAATTTAATCGAGAGAACTCAACAGGATCTAAGTTCAGTGGATTTGGCTGATCGTGTTTATAACAACTTAAAACGTACGGCAGATCAAACATTAGGTGCGCCTCTTAATATAAAAAAAGCGGTTGGTCCTGTATTTGAGGTGGTTTTTGGTCAGCGCGCACAAGATGATGCTCTAAACATTCCACAGTTATTAACGACCAAAGGTTTTAATAGTTACTTTTTACCTAAAATCGAATTATTGTCAGATGTAGCATTGACTGACAGTTGGGTATTAGGTGAGTCAACAGTGGCTAAGTTTAGTTCAGAAGATAAACAAGTGTTACGCCAAAAGATTCGTGATTTGTATGTTGATGATTATGTAAATACATGGCAATTAGGCTTAAATAATATCGAAATTAAGTACTTTTCAGATATTAATGAAGCAGTAACTGTTTTGGGTAATATTGTTGGTCATAAACAGCCAATAGAGCGTTTTATTAAAATTGTTGATATAAATACTCAGTTATTTCCAAAATTACCTGAAAATGATAAGGCAAGGATGGTGTTGATGGCAACGCCGCAATATAAAGTAGCATCAATGATTGCAACACCGTTTACTGAGATAGATTCAATTTTGGACAATAATGGTAAACAACCGGCATATCTACAAGAAGTGATGGCCTCAGTACAACAACTTTATCATTATATGAAAGCGATTCAAGATGCACCTGACAAAGGTAAGGCGGCTTTAGAAGCAACGAAAGAGCGATTAGCATTAAAGGATAACGATCCTATTTATGCATTACAACAGATGGCTACTAATTTACCTAAACCGCTTGATAGTTTAGTTAAAGATATTGCAGATGAAAGTTGGTATGTGGTTAGGCAAGAAGCGATTAAATATGTTGAAGTTCGTTGGCAGCGTGATGTATATAAGGAATATAAAGAAAAACTTGCTTCACGTTATCCATTCAATAGTAATGCATCGAAAGATGTGTCATTAAAGGATTTTGAAGTTTTCTTTGCGCCTGGTGGCACACTGGATACTTTTTATAATAATGACTTGAAATTATTTATTAATGATAATCTTTCAATGGATATGAATAGTGGTGATAAACAGGCATTATTACGTAGTGATGTACTTAAACAATTTGCAAGTGCGAAAAAAATTCAACAAGCTTTCTTTAACCGTAAAGGTATATTAGATGTTGAGTTTACGCTTGAGCCAATTAATTTAAGTGCTAATCAACGCCGTAGCGTAATTAATGTTGATGGTCAATATGTTGAGTATAGCCACGGTTCTCGTCGACCAGTAGAGCTGATTTGGCCCAATACATTACGTGAAACTGCAGTCTCTAAATTATCATTAGTTCCTGCGTCGGAGAATTTATCACCACGTGCAATTACGATTCAAGGGCCATGGGCATTTTTCCGTCTTCTTGAACGAGGGTTGGTTGTAGGTGCTAGTGAAACGAGTGTTGATTATAGATTCGTTATTGATAATGGTGATGTGATTTATCGTTTAAATACTGAAGTAGATGCTAATCCGTTTACATCATTACTATTTAAGAACTTTAAATTGAGTAAGACACTTTATTAATTAAGTTCTTGTCTAGTATCTAAAGAGTTATACACTTGCTAATTATAGAAGAAGCTGCCTTGCGCAGCTTTTTCTATATATGCACTCCACCAGCTCATGATCTCTTTACGCTGCTTTAAATAATCCGAGCGGTTGTAACTTGCTCTTAATTCATTTTGATCTGCATGTGATAAACATGCTTCAATAAGCAAACTATCAAAACCTTGTTCATGAAGGGCAGTAGAAGTGACTGAGCTCCATCCATGGGCGACTAATAGACTATGTGAAGTAGCATAGTTAATTTTGCCATCTAGTAAGAGGTGATATCATCACCTCATAATTTAATAGGTGACATAATGACTAAAAGAATACGTCCTAATTTTACACCAGAATTTCGATTGGAATCAGCACAACTCGTTTTAGACCAAGGCTACTCCGTAAAAGAAGCAGCTGAAGCGATGAATGTCGGTAAATCAACAATGGATAAGTGGGTTCGGCAGCTTAAAGATGAGCGTGGTGGGATTACACCAAAAGCAACACCAATGACGCCTGATCAGCTTAAAATTCGTGAGTTAGAAAAGAAGATTAAACGGATTGAAATGGAGAAAGAAATACTAAAAAAAGCAACCGCTCTTTTGGTATCGGACTCATTCAAAACTTCATTTTAGTTGATGAATTAAAAGCTTATTATCCTGTATCTATCATTTGCAATGTCTTTAATATTCATCGCAGTAACTATAAATATTGGACTAAACGGCCTAAAACGCAGTCAAAAGAGCAAATACTATTATCTAGTGAAGTGAAGGCTGCACATCGTGCAAGTGGTAACTCAGCAGGAGCCAGAACGATTGCAGGTATCGTTACAACTAAAGGCGTACCGTTAAGTCGATATAAAGCCACTAACATCATGAAAAATTTAGGGTTAGTTAGCTGCCAGATTAAGAGGCATCGTTATAAAAAAGCAGAAAATGAACATCTAAATATCCCTAATATATTAGATCGCCAATTTGCAGTTACTGAGCCTAATCAGGTTTGGTGTGGCGATGTAACGTATATTTGGTCAGGACAACGTTGGTTGTACCTTGCTGTTGTGATTGATTTATTTGCCCGTAAAGTGATTGGCTGGGCAACGTCAGGCTCACCCAATACAGATCTAACAGGTAAAGCCCTTTCGATGGCTTATGAAGTTCGAGGGCGCCTAAAGGTGTCATGTTTCACTCCGATCAAGGCTGTCATTATACAAGTAAACAATTTCGCCGATTACTTTGGAGGTATCAAATTACATAAAGTATGAGTCGACGTGGAAATTGTTGGGATAACGCACCAATGGAACGATTTTTTAGAAGTTTTAAAACAGAGTGGATGCCAACTTCAGGTTATCGCTTATCGAATGAAGTTAAAGTAGCGATCACTGAATATATTATACGGTGTTACAACCAAGTTAGACCCCATCAATATAATGGTGGCTTGACACCGAATGAATCAGAATGCAGATTTAATGATGAATACAAATCTGTGGCCAATTTTACTTGACCACTTCAAAAGCTGATCATGAAGAATTATATAATGACGCTTACCAAAAAAATCTTTATATTTCTGATGATCAAAGAGTGACCTCTACCATGGTAACTACATTTAAATATTTTTACTTTGATCTATTAATTGTGAAAATTTCAATTCTAGCCCTTTTATTTCACCATCAAGTTGCTGAAGCTCTTTTTGTACTTCTGGCTGATTTTTATTTGCTATTTGTTGTTCAATATAACTAATTCTTCCATAAACTGGCGATAAACTAATCGCATAGCCATTAATTTCGTCTGATAGTGCTGCCAATTTATTACTATGACTTTGATTCATCGTTTGTTGTAAGTTTGCGATATTGGTTCTGGCTGTTTTAAAGCGTCGATATTGTGTCTCAAATCGCTCTAGGATATCTGCAATATACTGCTGATGTTGTTCTATTTGTGCATCATTAGGATACAGTTGCTTAACGGTATCCATCAAAGAAAATGCTTGAGCTATATTCTTACCAGATAATGCATTAATTTCATTATTCGCTTGACGCAAATATAAAGGAATAATAGTCGCCTTATTATCAGTGAATACAGAGGGTGAATATTGATGCTGCAATTGATCAATTTGCTTTGTAGTAAGTACTTGAGCTTCTAACTTCTCTGCCGTAACTCGCTTTAACAATGAATTTGTTGTAGATCTCAAATAGTCTTTAATAACAAAAACTGATAGCCCTAATAACAAACTGAAGAAAAACACCCAAGAAAAGCGTATAAGATGCTTATTACGCAGAGGTAATTTAGGCGGGATATCTTGTTGCTCATTAATATGATTTTGTTTATCTGCCTCTATTAGCTTTAACTTACCTTCAAGATAATCGACATGTTCAAAAATCACATAACTAATGGCTTCTAAATCAGGAACATGTTGAGGATGTACGTCTAGAAATAGTTCATAAATTTCTTTACAGCAACGTTCACAACGGTAAAGGTCCTTAAGCTGTGATTCTTTAGGCTCTAATCGACGTAAATCATTGCCTAATCTCGCAATCATCCAACGATATAGATCTGCACATTTAACTAGATTAGCATCTTTATTTTCATAGAGATGCATTAACGCAGCAAGTTGAAGTTCAAGCCCATTTGCAAGCCCACTCACCCCTTTTTTTTTGACCAATGCTGTTGTATAATAGAGTGTTGTCAAAAAGTTCAACCCGTCAGTTCTAGCAAGATCCTCACACAACATCTTGATTTTATCCCAATCAATTTTTCCATAAGATGGATTATTAAGACGATTGATCTCATCTCTAATTAATTGATATCTTATAGAATTTCTCAGTTTTCTTTCATCATCCACAAACTTAAATTGCCGACTCTGATAAAATCCCATCGTACTCAATAGTTATTACTCCTCGTAAAATAGATCAAAATGCTGCCACGAAAGACACCATTATTTCGTTACTACTCATAACGAGTAATAGCCATGCAACTATTAAGCCAAGAGTTAACACTGTAACCAACTGAAAATAATGATATATTTTTAGATAGGTATCTTTTCAAGCAACATTTTGCTCAGCAGAAGCAATATCTTGCCCGTTAAGCAACATTTTGCCCGATATAAGCAACAACTCGCTCACCTCTGTTTGTTGATAAAACCATATATCTAAATGCCATATAAAAACAACAGGTTATATAACTTTGAGTTTTGGCACACATCCTGCTATATGTACGCACACATTCTAAAAATTTTCATATTAAAGGACATTACAATGCCAACTCCTTGTTATATTTCTATCCAAGGCCAAACTCAGGGCAACATCACTGCCGGCGCATTTACCGCTGATTCTGTGGGTAACATTTACGTTGAAGGTCATGAAGACCAAATGTTAGTGCAAGAATTTAAGCATATCGTAACAGTACCGACTGACCCACAGTCAGGTCAACCGTCTGGCCAACGTGTCCATAAGCCTTTTAAATTTACTGTGGCATTGAACAAAGCCGTTCCGCTAATGTACAACTCATTGGCATCAGGTGAAATGCTACCAACCGTTGAACTTAAGTGGTACCGCACTTCCGTTGAAGGTAAGCAAGAGCACTACTTCACAACAACGTTAACAGACGCAACGATTGTTAATATCGACAATCAAATGCCACATTGCCAAGATTCAACCAAAGCTGATTTTACTCAACTGATTGAAATCTCGATGGCTTACCGCAAAATTAATTGGGATCACACGGTTTCAGGTACTTCAGGTGCTGATGACTGGCGTGCGCCGCTAGAAGCGTAATTCTAAGTATAACTATTGCCCGTACTGTTTCGACCGTGCGGGCTTTTATCGTTTATGTCTTTGCTAAGGCATTTATTCATCGTTTAGCTGAGGTTAAGAAAAATTTAACCGTATATTTCACTACCTCATTTAGTACGTATTTACTGTAAGTAACCGCATTATTAATATGAATATCATTGAATTTAAGCTTGGAAATATTACTTATCACTTTACTGTTTCAAAACAACAAGAAGCTTTGTTATCATTAACTAATGAAGATCGTATTGATCTAACAACATGGCCAGAATTTAATGAGGCATTAGAAGCCTCTATTTTAAAAGCCATTCCTGAAGCGTTAACACCGCCATCAGCACAAGAGATCAAATACGCTCAAACTATTGCACACGAGCTAAATCTCCTTCTACCCGAAGATTACACTAAGCAAGTCATTGTATGTCGAAAATTTATTCAACAACATCTCCTCGCTCACCAACGGTTATTAACGATGTTTAATAATGTAAAAGGTAAATTATTAAAATAAATATTAAATAATATTGCGCAATTTAGACTCATCTACACGTCCATCGTATGGTAATCAATTTGTTTTTTATTATATTTTTTGATGTCTTTTATGGTTTTGACACTCTATCAAAATAACCATATGGTTAACTTTTTATTTTGTTATCGGGTTTATGAGGGCTTGTTGCAAAAAATTCAGCTTGAACGCAGAATCGTTTCTTTCCTCATTTAATCTGGCAACTCAATGGCTAATCCTGAATTCAAATGGAAACACTTTACTCCTGAGATTATTCTTTGGTGTCTTCGTTGGTATGGTTCGACCCCAATGAGTTACGCAAATCTCAGCGATATGCTGGCGGAGCGAGGGATTGCAGTGAATCGTTCGACTATTTATCGTTGGTTTATTGAATATGCTCCATCATTACGTAAGAAGTTACATCGTTACCAATTCATCAGGATGGACTCTTCGTGGCAGCTCGATGAAACTTACGTCAAAGTAAAAGGAAAATGGTTTTATCTGTATCGCGCTATTAATAAGCAAGGTGAAATACTAGATTTCTATTTTTCGCCAAAGCGCAATAAAGAAGCCGCTTATCAGTTTCTTAGGCGTTGCCTAAGACATTACAGCATCAATAATCAGCCTAAAACGCTAAATACAGACAAGCATTCATCCTATGCTAATGCGATTGCCCGTTTGAAGAAGGAGGGGCGATTACGCGAGGATGTTGAGCAGCGACAAGTAAAATACCTCAATAATGGTATCGAGTCTGATCACGCGCCTATTAAGAAACTCATTGTCGCCACCGGTGGACTTAAAATACGAAAACGTGCATGGTCAACGATTCAGGGATTTGAATCATTACGGATGTTGAACAAAGGGCAGTTTGATTTTTGGTTACGCAATGATGAACGTCAAACTATTGTGCGGGAGAGATCCGCTTTTATTAATCGTCTCTTCAATATTGACGTTGTTTTCCAGTAATAATGAGTCAATTGTAGGTCTCATTTACCTGCTCTGATTATTTGCAACAAGCCCAAAATATTTAAATGTAGCTATCATGGTAAAGGTCACCCCTCAACATAATGAGGGGGATAGATTTATTCTTCTGAACTTAATTGATTAACTTTATTGAAGAAACCATTAATATTTTTATCATTATACAGTTTTTCCCATGGTTTGATATTAGTGCTAATCATTTTGAAGTTCCAGCCTAAACCATTATTTAATTTTATTGCTTTGTCATATGATGTTTTTAATTCGTTTGGTATTTTTACATCTGGATAGAGAAGATACGCATAAAAAGTAACATAATCAGTTAAGCTATATTCATCATTACTATTAAATAATAAATATGATAAATTGCTGTATTCTCGAAGATTACCTTTAATGGCTAGGTTATCCAACATTTTTTTATATTCATCATGAGTTAAACATATCTCATTTGCTGATTTTCTTTCTTTATCAAAACAACCAATATAATTAGTTGCATAAAGGTTGTTATTTTCAACATCAATTAAGATTTTTTTTGCAATGTCTTTATAATATTCATATTCATATTCATATTCATATTCATATTCATGCTCTTGTTTTTCTGTTCGGTTTTTTACCGAATAATAACCAAGTTGCAAAGCATTTGCGCACTGAAAAAAATGCTCTTTAGCACATTGACGTAGTAGTTTATCTGCTTTATTACTATACCAAGTATGTTGTTTATTTACTCATTGAACCTCATGAATATCAAGATATTTTTGGTAAGCGTCATTATATAACTCTTCAGGATCTGCTTTCCGCCATGTGATATATGTAGTTTTTAATAGCTTATCGTAGCCTTGTTTCTGACAAGACTTATTGTATTTATTGAGCTCGCAGGTTCTTTTTTCTCCATAAGTTTCCATTGCATAGGGGTAGCCTTCATCAGTAAGATCTTTCAGCATAGTTAGCGAAGTATTGAGATCATAGCGTGATAATGCTGATGCATAAATATACCGAGCTTTGATATTTTTTTTATCATCAATATATGATTTTAGAAGTGCTATAGCTCGCTTTGGGTTACCGCCATAAATATAATAAGCATGTGCTAAATTTACTTTTATTATATCCTGCTTAGATAAGTTTTGTGACAAATCGATAGATGTTGTATTCGTTATGTTATCCATTCCCCATGCGGTAGTCGACAATACTATTGTTATAGTTGTAATGTAGAACATTTTTTTCACTAGATATTCCCTAAAAGTTCAAGTAATTTATTCATATCATGTTGCTTTATAGCATCTTTTATTTCTTTAGCGTTTTCAATCTTTCCTATCGTATCTTCCTGAGCTGTTATTAATTCTAAAACAGAATTTAATTTCTCCTTAATTAGTTTCTTTAGTGAACTTTTTTTATATTCTTTTGGAAATACTTTTGAACGTGCAATATGGTAATACCCTAATTTCCATAAAGATAAGCTGATATTATTAGTGGGTATTTCCCCTATGAGATTGAAATCTCCATTATAAACGATAAAACTGAATTCCTCTCCATCTAATAATTTAACTACTTTTTCGTATTTATTTTTTGGATAAGATGAAAAGTAATTATTAAATTTCTTTATTACTTTTTTAATGTTTTGTTGGTCGATCCTTTCAGTTGGTGATACATTTGAAGAAATAAGGAACGAATTCGATCTATCTAAAAAAATTTTAAGTTTTTCCCAAACAATATAAGGGACTAGTTTATTACCATAATCAGCAACCATCATAGTTTGCCCTTGTGGATTAAAACGAGTGAAGGTTTCTTCAACTTGATGATCTTCAATTGTCCTATAAACAGGATTGCCATTTACCCAGAATGATAATAAATTCGCTACAGCGGCCCAGCGTTTACTCTCTTCAGATAGCCCTAGTTTTAGCTGTGTATTTTCTTTATCTGTCAGTTTAACGGTACCAAATGGTGCTGTTTCATAACTTCTTACGTCTCTAATTTTCTTTGCTAATATATCAGTTATATTTGGACTCTCGGTAGTTAACGCATAAAGAAGTTTTGCTCTCGATTCAGGTGGCATACCATGAAACCATGGTTTTAGGTTTTGTTTTTCTTTGTTATTTTTAAAGAAATCCATAACACTAATAGCGATCATATCCGCATGCTTACAAAGCAAAATATCCTTCTCTTGTTTTATCACTTCATTCATATTTAATAAGGCAAGCTGAGAAACATTCAGTCCTGTAACCATCGTCATGGTAATTAACAGCTTATATCTTCAATAGCGCCAGATTCTTTAACTATTTTTGACCGATGTTATCTTGGCGCCGAGTTGATGATTAATTGGCAACGTCAGCATGGTTCGAGTCATTGGATGACTCCAATTAAGTCTAATACACGATATACCGTCATTAAGCAGCTTGATGAAGCAGGACGAGATTTGATTGTAGAAATGGATGTATCCAAATATGCCAGAACTAAAGACCCAAGCCTGCCTGAAAAATGGCAGGCTAGATTAGTGCTGTATCCAGAAAAAACTCAAAAAAATAATATCCAAGGGCTTCTTACTTCCTTAGTTGGTGACCATTATAACTATCAAGCTTTGCTTGATGTTTATTTCGAACGTTGGGAGATAGAAAACAGTTATGGTGAAATAAAACATGACATGCTTGAAGATGAAATATTATTGCGTAGTCAATCAGTATAAGGTATTGAGCAAGAAATATGGGGAATATTGATAGCTTATAATCTTGTTCGCTTAGAAATAAGTAGAATAGCAGCAGAAGCGAATGTTTCACCATTACTGATAAGTTTTATGATGGCGTTAAGAGATATTCAAGATGAATTAATGTGGTGTGCCATCGCTTCACCAGGTTCAATTCCTCAAAAACTGAGAGCAATGAGAAAACAAGTAAAGCGTTACATATTACCTGAACGAAGAAAACGGCCCAAGCAGAGAGCCGTTCGTATCAATAAAACTCGTTATCCAGTTCGTTCCAAACACCTTAAGTGATAGGTGTTAGCCTATCGAAGCGGTCTTTTATCGTAAATTTTTACATATCATTCAGTTGTATTGTTCAGTTGCAGTAAATCCCATTTATTACCATATAGGTCTTGGAATACCAAAACTATACCGTATTCTTCTATTCTCGGTTTTTCATTAAAGACTACACCATTCAATACCATTAGATCGTAGTCACGCCAAAAATTATTGGTCTGTAAAAATAAGAAAACACGCCCCCCTGTTTGATTACCAATAACATTGGACTGTTCTTGGGTACTTGCTTGAGCAAGAAGTAAATTTGTACCATTTGAGTTAGGAGGAGAAACTTGAACCCAACGTTTACCACCACCTAAGTCAGTATCTTCTATCAATGTAAATTGAAGCTTTTTAGTATAAAACGCGATAGCATCATCATAATTTTGGGCTTGTTGCAAATAATCAGAGCAGGTAAATGAGACCTACAATTGACTCATTATTACTGGAAAACAACGTCAATATTGAAGAGACGATTAATAAAAGCGGATCTCTCCCGCACAATAGTTTGACGTTCATCATTGCGTAACCAAAAATCAAACTGCCCTTTGTTCAACATCCGTAATGATTCAAATCCCTGAATCGTTGACCATGCACGTTTTCGTATTTTAAGTCCACCGGTGGCGACAATGAGTTTCTTAATAGGCGCGTGATCAGACTCGATACCATTATTGAGGTATTTTACTTGTCGCTGCTCAACATCCTCGCGTAATCGCCCCTCCTTCTTCAAACGGGCAATCGCATTAGCATAGGATGAATGCTTGTCTGTATTTAGCGTTTTAGGCTGATTATTGATGCTGTAATGTCTTAGGCAACGCCTAAGAAACTGATAAGCGGCTTCTTTATTGCGCTTTGGCGAAAAATAGAAATCTAGTATTTCACCTTGCTTATTAATAGCGCGATACAGATAAAACCATTTTCCTTTTACTTTGACGTAAGTTTCATCGAGCTGCCACGAAGAGTCCATCCTGATGAATTGGTAACGATGTAACTTCTTACGTAATGATGGAGCATATTCAATAAACCAACGATAAATAGTCGAACGATTCACTGCAATCCCTCGCTCCGCCAGCATATCGCTGAGATTTGCGTAACTCATTGGGGTCGAACCATACCAACGAAGACACCAAAGAATAATCTCAGGAGTAAAGTGTTTCCATTTGAATTCAGGATTAGCCATTGAGTTGCCAGATTAAATGAGGAAAGAAACGATTCTGCGTTCAAGCTGAATTTTTTGCAACAAGCCCATAATTTTCAACGACTAGAGCCACATTCCCAATTTGTTGCTGTACTGATTTAGGCATAAATATTCCAAATTTTTTCAATATCTTGATTTTAATTACTTTTCAATTCACCAATAAAAAACAATAAGCATTCACTTTGCTTAAACATATTAGTAAATTTGATAAATATATATTATCAAAAGCGATCCGATACGCGGTAATGTCCGGATAAAACAAAGGCCGCCTAAGCGACCTCTTTAGATATTATGAAGAAACTAAAGCCTTCCCTCATATAAATCATCAAACGTTTTTTGATAAAGATCTAGTTCAACTAAAACTTGAGCCAATTTGTCCTTATCACCTGAAATTATGGTTCTTCTTGTCTCATGTAACTTTTCTACTAACCGAGTTCGTATATCATTTATATAATAATTATCTATCCGTTCGGTTTGAACCATACAAAAACCTCTTGAAGCAGCAAGATATAAATTAAATTTATATAACATTAATTTGAAAAATCTTGCTCATATCTTTAGTTACAAAATATTTCTTCGTATGAGACAGCCAAAACCTCACCAAATAGCCTCTAGAAACGATTTTAAGACCACAAATAAACGTAGCATGACTTTTCGCTAAAAATTGTCCTATTTAACAGTGTCCATCTAGTACGATCTGAGACAGTGTAACGGTGTTAAATCGTATCAATCAGGCATAAAAAAGGCCGCTACATATGAGCGACCTTTAAAATTAAATTTACAAAAATTAAGCATGTTTAAAACCAAGATTTAGCTTAAATCCACATGCTTGAGCATAACTCACTAAAGTTTTAAGACTAGGATTTGATCGTCCAGATTCTAAGCGTGAAATATTCGGAGCTTTTGTTCCCATTTTTTCAGCAACTTCATCTTGAGTTAAGCCTGATTTTTCTCTCATTGAAATTAGAGAACTAATTAATTCAAATTCAACACTTAGATCATCATAAGCTTCTTTTACTTCAGGATTCTGTAATGCTTTTCTTTTTAATGCAGATAAACTCATAACTTCACCTCTTTCATTCGCTCTCTGGCAAGTTCTATTTCTTTTTTTGGGGTCTTGTTCGTCTTTTTCACAAAAGCTCTTAATACGTAAACGTGCTGTCCTTTTAAATAGCAAAACAAACCTCTACCTATACCTTCTTGAGCTTTAGCTCTTATTTCAAAAAGCCCATCTCCCATTGAGTCTGTATGTGGTGGGCCTAAATTTGCTCCATATAATTCAATTAATTCGAGTAACTTAATCATACGAGCCTGAATTTTAGCTGGCATTGCTAATATTTCATCTTCAACACCAGAGTAAAAATCCACTTTCCAAGCCATTTCACAACCACCAAACCTATCATATATGATAGGTCACTTTAACATTACTGGCTTATTAAGGTCAAAACATAGCTTAAAATTGGTATCAGTAACCAGATACAACAAAGGCCGCCTAAGCGACCTCTTAAATTGTTAGCATTTAACATCACAAATTTTATACGTACAAACAAACAGATACTACGTAACATCCAGATATAACAAAGACCGTCTTTCGGAACAGAACATCTAACTGTTGCGTTAAACGCGAGGATAAATTCACGAGGAAGCATACTTATCATCATAAGGGCAATTGCGTGCATATCAAGTTATCGATCACAGTTTGCATCATATAAATAACGTAATATTAACATGTCATTAAGGACATGTTGACATTTTAAAATATTTTGTAGGCGGGTGAAAAATGAAACTAAATACTTATTTTATAGCGGCGATTATTTGTGGGTCATCATTAGGAGTTACACAATCAGTTATTGCGAATGACCTTACGTCTTCGCCAGAATCGACACAGCATCTTACTACGCCAGTTCTTACCGCAAATATGAATGTTATCCCTTATTCTTATTTATTGTTCGGTTTTACATTATATATCGATATCGATGGTGCTACCTTTAATACAACGAATGCTAACGATTTTCGTAATGCAACAACGTTATCTACTCCAAATCGTGTCACTCCTTATGGGGCTACAGAGTCAAGTATTCGCTATCGAATAACAGCACTAGATGATCTTAGAGCCGTTAATTCTATTACACTAACTATTGATCAAAGTGTTTTATCTGTACCTCATCCTGTATCTATAACAATCCCTGTATTTCATGATATAGCACCACCAGATACTCCCCATGAAGAAGCTAATACTATAGCTTCACTGTCTGTAGATTCTGTTGATGCTGCTGATTTTTTAATCCCCAAAGGGACTGTTTATACAATAATCTTGAATGATGGTGAATTTGTTCAAGGATGTTCAGATGTTATAAAGCATAGCATTATGAATACTAGTAATATTCGGGATATGGTAACAATCTGGCATAAGTCAAGTAATGAAGTTCAATTTGTTCTTAGTGGAAGTAATCATCTTCCTAACAGTGGCAATTGGAATTTTGAATTAAGTCCCGATACAACTACACTAAATAGTACGTTGTACATAAGTACTCCTATTAATCACTAATTTTAGATTACAAAGAAGAGCTGTAAATAATTACGGCTCTTCAATTTAGAGTAATTCCATCCAAATTTTCTCATTCTTTAATCTACTCATAATGAAAAAGGTCAAAACCACGTTTTGTATTCGTTTTTCTTGATGGATAGTAATCTTTCAGATTCCTATCCATTAAAAACGGTTGTATTTAACAGTATGCATCTAATGCGATCCGATACGTGGTAACGTCCAGATACAACAAAGGCCGCCTAAGCGACCTCTTAAATTGTTAGCATTTAACATTACAAATGTTATGTGAACAGCGCTAAATCGTATCAACCAGGCATAAAAAAGGCCGCTACATATGAGCGACCTTTACTGTAACATTTTACTGCCAATCCATTGTTAATTCTTTATTTTTTGATGCGCAATCTTTTAGGTAAAGATTAATTAAGTTTTGGTATGGGATACCATTCTTTTCAGATAAATATTTAAAGTAAGTCACCACATCATCATCGAGTCGAATAGTGATCTGCTTCTTTACTTTTTTCGCGTATGGATTAGCCATTGAGTTTGAAAAATCATATTGATCACGCATAACGAAACTCCTCATATTGTTTACGTTCTCGTTTTTCTGCTTTCCGAGCTGAAATAATTCGAATCCTTTCGTCATCACCTCTATAGCAATGACATACAACGAGAGTGTTATGTTTCTCACTCAACCCCATAATGATGAAGCGTTCTTCACCATATGAGCTGTCAGGGTCAGGTATCACTCGAGCACATTCATCACTAAAAACTGATTCAGCCTCTATAAAAGTAATGCCATGCTTTCGAATATTACTTTCCGCTTTATTCGGATCCCACTCAAATTGTAGATAACTCATAATTACACCGTAACTACATTGTAGTTAAACTATAACAAATCACAAACTAACCTACAAATACCAAAAAACCGCCTCGATGGGCGGTCATTTAACAGTTAATCTATTTATGCGTACTAACTAATATTTACTTCACCTTATAGCCCGCACATTCTAATTCTTTCATTATATCTAACTTCCATGCTCCAGCCTTATCTAATGAAATATAAACAACCCCAGCTATATCATTAGGCTTTTCTATATCATCATCCTTTACTAACGCAGCTACCTTATCTTTACCTAACTTAGCCATTAAATAACCATGTTCAAAAACAACATTTTGACGTGCTCTTTTTTTTGCTAAGATTCCATTTTCGTGCTCAGAAACACTTTTACCTAAATCACAAGGAGTATAGAGAACTAAAGCAAATCCAACATCATTTGAGTAATGGTCAATTTTATCAATAATTGTCATCCCCCTATTAGCTTGTTCATGTAGAATAATTGCTTCTAAACCTACACTATCAATAAACCTCGCTACTTCCTGCTTAACCTCGTTATCCCTTCCATGAACAATAAAAACTTTATTACTTATTTTTTGTGTTTCTTGAGTATTCATAGGAGGTTTTAATTCTTGAACATTGTCTTTGGTAGGGGAAAAAGTTGATTGCATCTTTTTATTAAGCAAATCAATACTAGCGTCTTTAGTACTAAATTCTAAATAAGATAATACATCTGAAAATTCTTTATCTATAAAACCTCTCCTCTCCCTATAACTAGGAAACTTAGGTTGTATATAGTCCCAAACACCTGATAAATCACGGGATATTTTTAACCAAGATGGTAGGTATTGAACCAAAAAATTATCTTTCAATAACTCTAATCTTAAAGTTTTAAAGTCTGCATTATCTGTAGGATCTTTAATATTACCACCTGTAACTGATGTTTTAATTAAAGAGGCTAAATAAGAAACTTTATCAAAATCACTATCTAAAAATTCAATACTCATTTGTTAATATTTTCAAGAAGTAAACACGGTAAAATCATACCATATACAATAGCTTTCAAAGGAAAGAAAACACCAGATACGCTGTCATTTCTAGATACAAAAAGACCGCCTCGATGGACGGTCATTTCATATCAAACTTAATTATTAACTAATCATTTCATCAATTTTTCCAAACAACGAATCTAATTGCTCAGATGTTAATGATTTATGGCTATACGCTTGCTTGAAGAAATGTTTAAACGCAGTAGCTTCACCATGACGTCTTATAAACCGAGTTATATCTTGCTTCTCTCTAGTATCTTTCTTATTTGATGCTAAACATTCACATTCAGATAAAACCTTTAAAGGATCACTAAGTAAATCAGCCAAACTATCTTTAGTTATAATGTACTTATTGCGCTTTACTGGCTTTTTGATTTCATTTAAACAATTAATTTCAATTGCAGAAATAGGAAAATTACGTCGCAATCGACCAATTATTGCAGATAATCTTATCATCGAGTAATCAGCACCAATATAATAATCAGAGTTTGTTACTGATTTACCATCGCATAAAGCAGCTAATACAATTATATCTGTATCATTTAGATTAAGCGCAATTTGATATAAGCATGGAGTATCTACAAAGAGATCATACATTTTCTGGCGAGATACGGCAGGGGTATAGCTATTTGTTAATTTAAGCATAATTTATACCTTTGATTTTAATTTTATTCGAGTTGGTTAAACTCAATATGTACTGGTTAGGTACACAGGTATTATATCATTAACTTATTGATGCGCAAAACATAACCACTAATAAAATTAAAGCACAAAAAAACCCCGCTTAAAATCATAAAAGCGAGGTCTTTTGTTGATGCATTTCAACATCGATTAGTTAGCCACCACAGCTAATAAATCTATAATTTTTGAGTTAGCCACCACAGCTAACAGATGAATTGTTATCTATTAAACTTTGAAATTCAATATGCATCGCGAACAGAGGAAGATAAATTAAAAGCGATACCGTCTTAAAATAAAAACATCTTAATCACCTCATCTATAGCTCTATTTGAAACCATAAAAGCCTCTATTGATTCAAATAAACACTTTCAACCCTAGTTGTAGGTTAACAAAAAAAAACGAACTACAAGGCTTACAATACACTTTAAAAAAAACCATGTTTATACCGATCGATGATATTCATTTGATAGGTAAAAACTATCTCTATTGGTTATCTTATTGTTTAATAAGATTAAATAACCTAAACATCAATAATTACTATGGAGTAAATACTATAATTCATTTTAATCATTTGTATTTAACAGTATGCATCTTATGTGATCTGAGACAGAGACGAAACCACGTAACAACTAGATACAACAAAGGCCGCCTAAGCGACCTTATGTCTTAGATTTAAAATAAATCTGCCTATTTTTATCAATCAATCTCGCCATAAATCACTGATCAATCTGATGCAACCAAAACATCCGTCAAATCGTCCCTAGAATCGATTTTAAGACCATAAAGACCTATCACTCGACACCTAGCATGACTTTTCTCTAAAAACAGCTGTATTTAACAGTATCCATCTAATGCGATCCGACAGATACGCGGTAACGTCCAGATACAACAAAGGCTGCCAATAGCTACCTTTCTTAAATTTATATAGCGGGTGTTATGTTTAATTCAGAGGAATTAAATTCTTGTAATTATTACGTATCCATCAAACGCATCATCCCCGATAGAAGTAACGGAGTTAGGGATGGTCACGCTTGTTAAGTGATTATTAGAAAACGCACGTTTCCCTATTTTAGTCACCGAATTAGGGATGGTCACGCTTGTTAAGTGATTATTAGAAAACGCATCATCCCCAATAGAAATAACTGAGTTAGGGATGGTCACGCTTGTTAAGCGATTAAAAGTAACGGAGTTAGGGATGGTCACGCTTGTTAAGTCATTATTATAAAACGGATCAGACCCGATAGAAATGTTAGGGATAGTCACGCTTGTTGAATAATTATTAGAAAACGCATAAGACCCGATAGAAGTAATGGAGTTAGGGATGGTCACACTTGTTAAGTAATTATTAAAAAACGCACCACTCTCGATAGAAGTGACGGAGTTAGGGATGGTCACGCTTGTTAAGTGATTATTAGAAAACGCCTCCAACCCGATAGAAGTAACGGAATTAGGGATGGTCACGCTTGTTAAGTAATTACTAAAAAACGCATGTTTCCCTATTTCAGTCACCGAGTTAGGGATGGTCACACTTGTTAAGCGATTAAAAGAAAACGCCCCATCCCCGATAGAAGTAACGGAGTTAGGGATGGTCACGCTTGTTAAGGCATTATAAGAAAACGCATAAGACCCGATAGAAGTCACAGAGTTAAGGATGGTCACACTTGTTAAGCAATTATTAGAAAACGCCCCATCCCCGATAGAAGTAACGGAGTTAGGGATGGTCACGCTTGTTAATGCATTAAAAGAAAACGCCTCCAACCCGATAGAAGTAACGGAATTAGGGATGGTCACACTTGTTAAGTAATTATTAGGCAACGCATAAGACCCAATAAAAGCAATGTAGTTAGGGATGGTGCTCGTTACCTTATTATTAGAAAACGCATAAGACCCGATAGAAGTTACAGAGATACCGTCAAAATCATCAGGTATAACAATGTTTTTATAAATGGTCGTATATTTTTCTATCATGCCCGTACTTACATAAAATTTCACATCACCCAATGTAAGAGTATGTTGTTGGCTCATTTTTATCGTCTCGCTATTATTTGAACATTGCTTGCTATTAAGAAAAGCATCATTGAAAATGAAGATTAATAATTTCTTCATTATTTCCTACAATAAACAAATCATTAATCGTTGAAATATATCCTCACTCAACCACTTTCAGCTAACTATTTTGCCACTCTGCTACATGAAACGAGCAGAATAGATTTAGAAAAGCCCATGCACTCGACACCTATATTAATTTTCACTAAAAACGGCCCTATTTAACAGTATGCATCTATCCCGCACTACGTGATCGCTATTCATTCAAAACGAACAGAATAGCCGGTGTTTTAATGGGTTTCCCTAAGTGAAAACAGAGGTAAACCCACATTGTTATTTTGTTAACCATGTTACCTAATTCACAAATCACCACTTCAACACAATAAACGCCCCTAGCCCGTATTCCCTTAAAATACCGTATGCTTTTAATCATGCCCTACTGCATACAGATAAATACCACTTATTTTGTGTACTTTTGGTGTTGATGACCAAATATGCACTCGGTATATTTAGCACACAATAATTCAAAGCATACGAAACATAATAAAAAGGATATACCTCAACTCCTCTTTGTATAAGGGCCTTCTACCTTTACAATTAATCCTCCTTAAATCATATACAACAGTTTGTATTATATTGTAAACTAATATGCCAATTTGGATTAGGCTATAGGTTTCTTATGCTTATTGGTGATTTTATTTGTAGGTTGTTAATCTTAAACTACATCAAAAAGAAATATTAGCTCTAGTTAAAGGTTTAAAACAAATAAACCTGAAGTGGCATGGATAGCTTTATGGATTAGTAAAGTTACATATAATCAGAGAAAATAAATTGAATAATAAACTAAAAAATTTTGCGGTTACGATTCTGGCTACAGTAGTTCTGTCTGGTTGTGCTGATAATACGACATTTGACGGTCTTCCTGTTGATTTGCAGTCTGGTAATTTCGCTCGGGTTGAAATTGCAGGTAACATTAATAAGTGGGGTTCATATATTGTTTATGCTGTAAATGGTGAAAAAAGTCCATTATTTGCATCTCTCTCTCCAACTTATGCCCTCCCAGCAAACCAACCATTGGATTTTCTTGTATTATGCAAATGGTATGGAGGAGGGGCGTCAGAGATAGTGAATAAGAGTAGATTTAAGCAAACTCTGAGCCCTAATAAATGTTACGTTCCTTCAGGTTTACCAAGCACATGGAATGGAGAATCGATTATTGCCATAACTAACCCTTTTTCAGGTGAAAGGCATTATGAAAAATTTTGGAGTGGCATAGGTGAAACTTCAAGGTTTTGTAACGAAGTGAAACTTGTCGAAGTTGATTGCGCAACTCATGCTAAATTTAAGTAAGTACCAAGAAACAAGTTATCGTGAATTTTTAGTTTTGTGTTGATTAAACATCAATGACTTAGGTATAAGTAATTTACTTTTAACTACTTATTAGTATTACAAAGCCCTTACCAAGAAAACTGTAGTGGTCAAGTAAAATTGGCCACAGGTTTGTATTCATTATTAAATCTGCATGCTGATTCATTCGGTGTCAAACCACCATTATATTGGTGGGGTCTGACTTAGTCTAATTCATGCTTATGTTTGTCGTATTTCCATAACGAAAAAAGTCATTTAAAAATCAATCTTTACTACCTTCGCAATTGTCGCCCGGCTACAGCCTAACTTCTCTTGAATCTGCGAATAACTACGACCTAATGTGAGTTGATCTAAAATATCCTGATGTAAGGCTAAATTAGGTTGGCGGCCACGATATTTACCAGCAGCTTTGGCTTTCTCAATACCCTGTGCTTGACGCTTATGACGGGTTTCATAATCATCACGGGCCATGGCCGCGCCTAAATCCAACATAAATTCAGTTAAGGCCAGAGTAATGCTGTTTTGCTCGCCAGAACTGAACACGGTATGAGTCATCGATTGATCGGCTACGACTATCACTAAACCTTTGGCCATAATGCGTGCTTTTAAGGTTTTCCATTCTCCCCAGGGTAAACGTGTTAGACGGTCCATCTTTTCAATCAGCAACACATCACCGGTTTCACTATCTTCGATCAACTTGTTGAGTTCTGGACGTTCAAGTTTGATACCAGATTGGTTCTCGATGTAATAACCCGCAATACGATGATTAAACTTCACCCCAAAAGCTTTGAGTTCTTCTTTTGCCCGTTGGGCATCTTGCTCGGTAGTTGAGGCACGAAGGTAAGCACGGATCAGCATTATCATCACCTATTGGTTCAATTTAAGTTGGTTTCTTTAATCGGTTTATTATAGATGGTTTCTTTAATGATACAATGCGGGGTGAGAGCTAAAGTGGACTGGTTTCATTGGAGTATACCCTAAAAATATTAGTGCCATCATCATTTAGATAACATGCTCATTCATATTCAATTAACGTAATTTATAATTATCTATCAGTCGGAATATTTAGATTATTTAACATTCAACAAATATATTTTTACGGGCAAATTATCGCTCAGTGGGCAAGTTCTTGCTTAACTTAGGCAATAACCTGCTTGATTCTGATGAGAGTATTTAAAATCACATTAATATCAATAGCTTAATGATTGGCATAAAACCTGCTTAATTAGATGCGTTTTCGTAGTTATCTCTACGTTTTTCTAATTAAACTAGGACATTACAATGCCAACTCCTTGTTATATTTCTATCCAAGGTCGCACTCAGGGCAACATCACTGCGGGTTCATTTACCGCTGATTCTGTCGGTAACATTTATGTTGAAGGTCATGAAGACCAGATGCTGGTGCAAGAGTTTAAGCACATTGTAACCGTGCCAACTGATCCACAATCAGGTCAACCTGCTGGTCAGCGTGTCCATAAGCCTTTCAAATTCACCGTGGCATTGAACAAAGCCGTACCGCTAATGTATAACTCATTGGCTTCTGGTGAAATGCTGCCAACGGTTGAACTTAAGTGGTACCGCACTTCTGTTGAAGGTAAGCAAGAGCATTACTTCACAACCACATTAACTGATGCAACAATTGTGAATATCGACAATCAAATGCCACATTGCCAAGATTCAACCAAAGCTGATTTCACTCAGCTGATCGAAATCTCAATGGCTTACCGCAAAATTAATTGGGATCACACGGTTTCTGGCACATCTGGTGCTGATGACTGGCGCGCCCCGCTAGAAGCGTAAGAATCAAATAATTATTGCCCGTACTGCCTCCAGTGCGGGCTTTTGTCGTTTATGCCTGTGCTAAGGCATTCATTCATCGCTTTAGCATAGGTTTAATTGAGGTAACATCATGGCACAACAAACAGGATTACAATTTACCTTCACGGTTGAAGGACTTGATGCATCAACATTTGCTGTGACTGAATTTAAAGGCAACGACACTTTGTCTTTACCTTTTTCTTTTACAATCGATTTAGCCAGCCGCAATCCCAGTTTAACGCCGCTTGAAACTATTGATCGTAATGCGGTTCTGACAGTTTGGCAGCAGGGTGAATTACAACAGCAATGGCATGGTATTGTGCGCCAATTCACTCAGGGCGATACCGGCCATAGCCACACAATCTATCACGTTGAATTTGTACCACCTTTGGCGCGGTTAGCCTTGCGTCAAAATAGCCGTATTTTTCAAACACAAACAGTGCCAGAAATTATCTCTATCTTGTTGCAAGAAATGGGCATTAATGATTATAGTTTTGCAATCAGCCGCCAATTAGTACAGCGTGAATATTGCGTGCAATACCGTGAAAGTGATTTAGCCTTTATCGATAGAATTGCCGCAGAAGAAGGGGTTTTTTATTACTTCAATCACGACAATAACAAAAATACTCTTATCTTTAGTGACGATACCCAAACAGTAACCCGTTTAGCTGAGCCCCTAGCTTACAATAGCCGCAGTGGTGGTAGCAGTAGCGTGCCTTTTATTCGAACTTTTTCGCGTAACACCCAAATTAGTTCATCATCCGCTCAGCTAAAAGACTACAGCTTTAAAAAGCCGGCTTATAGTTTTTTGCAAACATCAGCAGCTAAAGAAGCAGATTATCAACAAGCCACGTATGAGCATTTTGATTACCCAGGTCGTTATAAAGACGATGCCAGTGGTAAACCTTTTGTGCAGTTTCGAATTGAATCTCTTCGACGCGATGCCCAGACCGCGAATGCCAAAAGTAATGTACCCACTATTCTTCCCGGCGTGAAATTTACGCTGCAAGAGCATGATGATGAAACCTGTAATCGTGATTGGTTGATCATCGCTGTCACCCATGTTGGCACTCAACCCCAAGCATTAGAAGAAGCCGGTGGTGAAGGCGCAACAACCTATAATAATGAGTTTGTTGTCATTGCCGCTCATCGTCCTTGGCGCCCGCCGTTTAATGCCAAACCCACCGTTGATGGCCCACAAATCGCGCTGGTTGTTGGCCCCGAAGGTGAAGAGATTTATTGTGATGAATTTGGGCGAGTCAAACTTCAATTTCCTTGGGATCGTTACAGTAACAGTGATGATAACGCGAGTTGTTGGGTGCGAGTATCTCAAGGTTGGGCGGGTAGCCAATATGGTATGGTTGCCCTGCCTCGTGTTGGCCATGAGGTTATCGTTGACTTTTTAGAAGGCGATCCCGATCAGCCTATTATTACAGGTCGCACCTATAACGCGACGAACCAACCCCCTTATGAGTTACCCGCCCACAAAACACGTACTGTTTTACGCACTGAAACTCATCAAGGTGATGGCTATAACGAACTACGTTTTGAAGACCAAGCAGGTAAAGAAGAAATTTACGTTCGAGCGCAAAAAGATGTCAATGTCTTAGTTGAAAATGACCGTACCGATAACATTAAACATGATTTACACCTTGATGTAGAAAATGAGCGCTTTACCCAGATAAAAATGAATGATCATTTAACGGTTGATGGTGAAAGTCGTCACCATATTAAAGGTGATCAAACATTGATGATCGATGGCACTTTGCATCTTAAACAAGGTAAAGCGATATTAGTCGATGCGGGGAATGAGATTCATATTAAAGCCGGTAATAAAGTTGTGATTGAAGCTGGTGCTGAAATTACATTAAAAGCAGGCGGTAGCTTTATCAAAATAGACGCGTCGGGTGTGTCATTGGTCGGGACGGCAGTGAATTTAAACTCAGGAGGGAGTGCAGGCAGCGGCTCTGGCTATGCGGGTGTTTCGCCATTATTACCTGGTGCGGTCGAAGCTGCTGTGGCATTAATACCTACAGCTATAGTTTCTATTACCGCATTCATGAAAGCAGAAAAAGCTAATGTTCCTATGGTGAAAACCTGTCCTCTAGAGGAGCAAAGTTAATGTTGAATAAAATAGAAAATAATCTCCCTTTATATTGGCTCATTAATCACGATACATATAAAGCAGTGTTACACAATGGAGCGAGCTATCTAGAAGGCGCTGAGCCCCTGTTTGCCTCTCAACCTTTTTATGATTTGGTCGACGTCTCCCCTTGGGTGATCCCTATCACTGACAATCACACTCATCTAGATGAATCTTTACTGTCTAAAGGTATTCTATTTGAGTCGCTATCATATCAGACACTTATTGCCCATTTACGCTCCTTGCTCTTAGCGGGTTATCAAGGTGAAAACGTGATGTTTCGTTTTTATGACCCTCATATTTTTAATGCGGTTTATTACAACAGTTCTATAGAAAGACAGGCAAAATTACTGGGGGCTGCACAACGGGTTTATGTGATGATCTCTGGGAAATATACACTTTTTGAAAATGCTTACCCAGAGCGGTTTTCTTTACAAGAAGCGCCGTGGTGGATAATTGAAAATGATGACTTTACTGAGCTGTATAACATCAACAACCACGCCTATTGTGTCTCACGACGACTTTGGCAAACTATTCCAGAGTTAATGGCGAAACTGAATAAGACAGAATCTGATTTAACTCTCTTATTTAACCAAGGTAGCTCGTTGATAAAAAAAGCGTCTTTGGAGTTTTGGGTGATCGCTCAATTAATACAACAGACCCAAATATCCTTCACTCTGGTCATTGAGCGATTACATTTAGACATTGATGAACAACAAGAACTACAACATTGGTTAGGGAAAATCTCATGAGTAGCCCAACAGGTACAAGTCCATTCTGTATTCCGTGTGAGAAAATGAAATACTGGATTGAGTTAATGTTTGTGGACGAGCATAACGTTCCTTTTAAAAACATCAGTGGTCGATTAACCGATGCATCAGGCACTGTATTTATCATACAGCTTACAGATAAGCCTGTTGTGTTGAGGTCACTTGCTTCCGGCCCAGTTTCAATTGTGTTTGATAATGCGACATGGTTAGAAGAGTTACAACAACGCACCCCTCTTGATGGTGAGCCAGATAATGTCATTCAACGTTTAAAATCGCTAGGACATAACAATGCTACCAAACAATTAATCACGGCCACTACGGGAGATTTTGTTGAATTAGAATCCACTCAAACATTGCCACCTAAGCATATCGCCAAGGCTGGAGGCGAGGTTCATTTAATCACGAATGCCAGCTATGTGATTAAAGTAAAAGGTTTTAATTACATTACACTTCGTGTTGGTCTGTTTTTCGACGGCACAGGAAATAATACTTATAGTTCAGATTGGGGGCTAGAGCAGATAAAAAGATTCACCCCACTGTGGAAATCTCGTTTTGAAATAGCGAGTCACAACGGCCGTATTCCCATTAAAGATTTAGATGACCACTGCTTTCAATACCCTCAACATGAAAAGTTTCGAATTCCTATTGAAAACAAACCTGACGAAAACCAATGTGTTGAAGTTTATGAAGTTACAGGTAGTGCCGCCAATGAGCATACCAATATTCAGAAGCTGTTTGAACGTTATCCAACAATAATGACACCAAATAAAAAAGAACGGATTTTTTATCACGGTGAGTACATCACAGGGATTGGTACAGGTAACAGTACCGATATCGCCCCCGCTGATGAATCATTACTGCGCGGAGTATTTCTCGGACAAGGGCTTGGCATTGGTGATTATGGTGTCACCCAAAAATCCGAGACAGGGATTAAACAATTATGTAAAAATTTAAAGGATATACACTCTGGAATATTAGATGTTTTTGATGCATATGATGGTATTAAAAAAGTTGAATTAGACGTATGGGGTTTTAGTCGAGGTGCGGCGGCGGCACGGCATTTTATTAACCTTGTGTTAGAAGGTAAAGAAGGGAAGTTTGCGACTCAAATGATTAAAGCTTGCCAAGATAACAATATTAACTTTGCAGTTAACTTTGACTGGCAACACAACCATTCTTGTGAAATCACTTTTGCAGGAATATTTGATACGGTAGCGGCAATCACCGACTTCGCAACATTTGATACATCTCCCCACAATGATAAAACAGGAAATGTACGATTATGGCTAGACCCTGCGCGTGTTAAGCATGCGGTTCATTTAACCGCAAGCCGAAAAGCGGAATACCGCTATAATTTTTGTTTAAATAAATTCAATCCCGCGTCAAATTTTATCGAGCTTGAAGTGCCTGGCTGTCACTCTGATATTGGCGGCGGTTATTATGCATCTGCCGCACTCGATAAAGGGTACTTATTACCATTACTAGAGAATAAGTGCATAAAAACCCTGACTCAAAGAGGCCGTTTCTTTGATTTTGAACTCAAAAGAACCCAAAAACGTTTTGAAGACGACCTTAAACAGCACCAAGAAAAAGAAGTTACTATGGGCTGGAAAGCCCAAAATTTTACAGTCAAAAGTGATATCACCCCCTTGAGTGGTGATCAAAAGCAAATTACCACCAAACTGTATTATCGACGCGTGGCTCATGGCGAATTATCCCGCTTGTATTTACGCTTAATGTTTGGTTTAGCGAGCTATTATGGTGTGCCATTGGATGATAAAATCGAAGATGGTGATGTCTGGAATAATAAAGATTTTCCAACTTACATTGTTCCACAAACAATTGGCTCTATACCTTTTGGTCAATATTGCGAAACGATCTTAAATGCCGCTAAAGATGGTGAAATAGATAAGATTGTAAAATCGCTGTGTAACGATAAACGCTTACAAGATTTTATGGATAACGACCTTATTCACCATTCAGCAGATGGTGGGATAGCTAATCATCAATTTTATAAGGACGATGGCAGTATCGCTCTTCGTGAAATTTTTGAATGTAAACAAGGACAGTAAATGAAAACCATTATATCAACAGTGATATTCTCCCTTTTTCTGGGTGGATGTGGCGTGATAAATAAAGAACGAGTACCTGATGAGGTACCTGATTGGACGGTGGCTTATGCCATGCCATCATTTTATCCAGTAAGAGTCACCAAAGCCTATGGTATTAATAAAACAGAAGATTGGACTTCTATTTTACATACTCATAGTCAGTTTATGACGGTCAGTGGCCTAAAACGCGTGAAAGAGTTTCTACCCAATTATGATGGCTATGGATTACCCTTAGCTTTTGCGACTATGGGTGGATATAGACAAGTCCAATACACCAACCATTTACCCGATAAAATAGTGCTCTATTGGACATCCTTGTTTGATGCAAAATTTTATATCACAGAACTAAATGTCACGCCAAAAATGAAAGTGCTGATGTATAAAAAACAAAACCGAGTTGAAGCTGATGGTATTCGTCGCTCTTGCTACCAAACGACATTTGATTTTGGTTTTCTACCTAACGGCCAAGTAAAAGTATGGTTAGAGGGGTGTGGTAAATATACTTATGTCACAGAGCTATCTCCCATCGCGACGCCTAATACTGATTATAATGGGAGTACTTATTCCGATCATAATCAGACTAGAAATTCTGTTTTAAAAAGAGCTAAAAAAGCTAATGCAACACTAGTCCCGATCCCTTGGGATAAGGTAAATAAGATATATACATCGAAGAATTATACTGTAGATCAACTTCAATAATGGCTTATCGCCTTACAGCGTTCTGTAAGGTGGTAACTATCTCACCGAGCATATTAAGAGATGATAAGCCAATCAAGCTTGATTCTAAAATTAAGGCCAAAAGATGCAATGTTGTTAGGAATAATTACAAAGATGGTACGTGGAAAGACTATATTAGCTGCGTAATCTTTGCAAATGATGTCAATATTTCGACTAAAAAAAGTGCTGCTCGAAGAACTGTTTACTTTGATTTTTCCAAATTTAAAGATGATACCGTAATTCACTATGATATTTTAGCGGGTAATGATTATCGTAGTACGCCATTAGAGCCCCAGAAAAATAAATAATGATCCCTTATTTTGGCTTTGCTTACGAGCAAAGCTTTTTTCTTTGTTTTAATTTTTTGCAACAAGCCCATAAGTCGCAAATGGCAATGCTTGGAATAATAACGACGTTCCTAAATTAGATAAAACTATACCACTCATTCAATGAATCACTGTTATTAACTTTTTTGTTAATATCTAGTTAGATCGACGCACTTAACCACTAACTTAACATAACATCTGTAATAATTACCAAATTTATAAACTGATGAATAACCCTGTTTTTTTAGTAATTAGCTTGCGAAAAGCACCAAAAGTGAGAATTTAGGATCGGGTAACATCATTAACAAGGGCTTGTTGCAAAAAATTCAGCTTGAACGCAGAATCGTTTCTTTCCTCATTTAATCTGGCAACTCAATGGCTAATCCTGAATTTAAATGGAAACACTTTACTCCTGAGATTATTCTTTGGTGTCTTCGTTGGTATGGTTCGACCCCAATGAGTTACGCAAATCTCAGCGATATGCTGGCGGAGCGAGGGATTGCAGTGAATCGTTCGACTATTTATCGTTGGTTTATTGAATATGCTCCATCATTACGTAAGAAGTTACATCGTTACCAATTCATCAGGATGGACTCTTCGTGGCAGCTCGATGAAACTTACGTCAAAGTAAAAGGAAAATGGTTTTATCTGTATCGCGCTATTAATAAGCAAGGTGAAACACTAGATTTCTATTTTTCGCCAAAGCGCAAGAAAGAAGCCGCTTATCAGTTTCTTAGGCGTTGCCTAAGACATTACAGCATCAATAATCAGCCTAAAACGCTAAATACAGACAAGCATTCATCCTATGCTAATGCGATTGCCCGTTTGAAGAAGGAGGGGCGATTACGCGAGGATGTTGAGCAGCGACAAGTAAAATACCTCAATAATGGTATCGAGTCTGATCACGCGCCTATTAAGAAACTCATTGTCGCCACCGGTGGACTTAAAATACGAAAACGTGCATGGTCAACGATTCAGGGATTTGAATCATTACGGATGTTGAACAAAGGGCAGTTTGATTTTTGGTTACGCAATGATGAACGTCAAACTATTGTGCGGGAGAGATCCGCTTTTATTAATCGTCTCTTCAATATTGACGTTGTTTTCCAGTAATAATGAGTCAATTGTAGGTCTCATTTACCTGCTTTGATTATTTGCAACAAGCCCCAAGAAACAATGATAAAACTATCTTTACTTGTTTGTGGTTTATTAACCGCAACTTCTATTTGTGCAGCTGAATCCACCCAAGTTAATTACTATCAAGATGCTCACGGTAACTTCATTGGTTATACACCTGCTACCTATAATCAACTAGAAAATGGATCTGAAGTTGAAACACTGGCTGATTTATTGCCTTTAGAGTTAATTAATGAAGCTTGCTTATACGTTGACTGATACTGTAACGATGAGAAAGCGAAAGCTTACTTTAGAGTCGATGGTTTGGTTACTTGTGGGCATGGCTATTTATAATGATAAATCCATGAAAGACCCAGTTAATCAACTCGATATATTCCTAATTTAGCGAAGCTTCTCGAATGTGGTAAGTCTGAGTTAATATCATTAATTGAATTCAAACCACAACTCATCATGAGGCTGATTCGCATGGCAAACTAAATTAAGGATGATTATTTAATCTGCTTAATTACAATATTCTCGCACAGTTTCAATTATCGTCTTTGTAATTATTAAAAAAAAGGCGATATCATGCTCAGAGCATTTATATATTATTTAGCGATCACAACCTCGTTTGCCAGCTTGGCTGGCGAGCCTCCGTCACCTGCAAACCTTTCGCTTTGGTCACAGATAGGTAACCCGAGTAATGGACAGTGGAATGTTCAGCCATCCGGTAATACCGTCATACAAAGCGTAAATCAAACAGCAACAGGGTTTGTTTCTCACGAATCTTTCGAATATCAGGTATTTACTGGAAGAATTCGAGTTGATGCTGGCGATGATGATTTCATTGGATACATAGTAGGCTACGGAAATGGACAATTTCATGTGTTTCATTGGAAGAAAAACAATCAGGAAGGCGCTATAGAAGGTTTTCATTTTTTTAAAGTAAACGGTAGTCTCGAGACAATAAACGCATGCTTGTGGAACCATGCTGAAGCCCCATGCTCTGGGATCAGTAACGTTTATCATAACCATGGTGGAGGATGGCAAGTAGGCCGCGATTACACGTTCCAAATAGAGATATCACCGGATCGTTTTATTGCTAAAGTCGATGGAGCGGTAATTTTTGACGTGAATGAAACAATAGCCAAAGGCCGGTTTGGTTTTTTTAATGCATCACAGGCAGGGGTAACATATGGCGATGTATTTCAGCAGAATCCACCTATTGTCGAATCGATAAGCACCGCACTACCTATGGGTCAACAAAAAATTATTACAGGTGAATTTTACGACCTGAATGTGACAGAAACGCATACATGTGAAATTATAGGAACCCCACCTCACGGTACGATCACGCTCCTTCCACCTTGCTCATTTAAGTATGTATCCGATCCAAACACCGACGGCACCTTCACACTTAAATACAAAGTGACTGACTCTTCAGGATTAAGTAATGCCGCGGATTTAAAAATAACGATAAAAGATTGTAGTTAACCAGTGCAATTCTTCTCCGCTAAATTGCATTTAAGCGGTAAGAAATCGTTAATATTTTAAAAACTGATTATTAGTAGTAGAGGTGTAAATCGATGAGCGCAAATAACAATCAACCAAATTTATTTAATCCAAACCACATCTTGATTGTCGATGAATTTGATTTTTGGATCATTCAGCAATTGAGTGTACGTGAGGCACGTCATTTAGAGCACGTGTTGAGTACAGCTGCGAGACTTTTTGGGAGTCAGGCAAATGATATTATCTTAAGAAATAAGTGGATGAAACCAAGTTGTCCAAGCTTGAAAATGGGCTAATACTGTATTAACCCATGTTTAGAAAGTGGATGTGTACGCTATTACGCAAATTGACAGATTTGCAGCTTATCAATAGCACGTTTTTTATAGTTACTTACCGCAGCTCTCGATACACCGAAATGCTTTGCTAATTCTGAGTTTGACATAGGATTAACTGCAAACCCAATTAGGTGTAATAGACAAAATATTTCACGCTCAGGCATAACATTTTTCTTACGTGATAACTCATCGTGCAATAAGCTATGTAATTGAGAATCGGATAACTGTGTTTCTATAGTATCTTTCTCAGTTGCATGGATATTGATGCTCTCATTTACATCGACATAATGCACTTGAGAGGCACGTCGCAGCACTAAGTTCAATTTATTTTTATTCCACCCCGTTACATCTAACATCTCAGAATAAGTAAGGTTGTTTGATTCTTTTAATTTAGTAACTAAACGCTCTTCGTCGATATATCGCTGACTTTTTTGCACACTATTATTATATGCGCGGCAATGACGAACCAATTTAACCTTTAGTCTTGGGAAAACGTAGGTGGTAAATTGTATGCCAGTCGTGTGTTTATAATAACGCAATGAATTAACAACCTCGATATAACCGTCCTGTTCTAAATCGGTGATGTTATTGTCAGTGAAAGACATTGATTTAATAACAGAGTGAATAATTAATTTACAGTGAATGGCGTATTGCCATAAATGTTTATTTAATAATGGTGAACTACTAAATAATTTTTCTATTCCTGCAATCGTAAGTGGTGCGATTTTAAATGCATCACGCTTTTCACAATGTTTTAATTTATCAATAATATCAGTACGTTCTCCAGCACAAGCTAAGTAGGTATTTTCGTCATCGTTACTTAATAACGATATATATTTTTCGCGCCATTTAGTATCTGTGGTTGATGAAGATAGCTGTTTAGCATAATCAATTATCTTCGTCATCGCTTCGTTTTGTAATTGTCTTTGGGGATTAGACATAAATTATTCTCCAGCGCTTACTATAGAGATAAGTATAGTCAGCACGTGGGAGAGTGCAAGTTTTAAGCGTAATAAAATTTAATAGAACGTTTTTTACTCCATTAAATGAAATATATTTTTATTTGAACCGTTATGGTTAATGGATATTTGAACAAGAGAATGAAATGATGAAAAAATTAATTATTGGTATCGCACTTTCAATGACATCTATTTCAACCAACGTATTAGCAGAAACTGAGAACAAACAAGTGTCGCTCACCCAAACTCAATTTAACGAATATCTTGCGCAAGCATTTATTGAGGAGCCTGAATTACTAAAAAATGGGTTACTGCGACTACAACAGTTCGTCGATAATAAAGCTAAATCTACGGCAAAAGATGCATTGAAGGCTAACTTTAAACAACTATTTGAAAATGAATCTGATCCTGTACTTAATGCCAATGGATCTGTACCAGTCGTCGAATTTTTTGACTATCGCTGTGGTGCATGTAAAGCCTTTGCGCCGGAATTAAAACAACTGATAGACAACGACAAACGTGCAAAAATAATCTACAAAGATGTCTCAATATTAGGTCCAGAGTCAGCAAAAATAGCCAAATTGGCCATTGGTATGTCAATAATTAAACCTAATGCCTACCCTGCCTATCAACACGAGCTCATGGTCACGAAAGGCATCAATTACGACCAAGCTCTCAAGCTGGCTTCTTTGCTAGATGTCGATTTGGCTGAATTAGAAAAAACAGCTAATAGTCCCGACGTTCAACAAAAACTTAATCAAAACAATAAGCTTTTCAGAGATCTGGGTCTACGCGGTACACCATCTATATACGTAGGGGAAAAACTACATCCCGGTGTTGTCGCTTACAACTCATTATTAAGTAGCATTAATGAGTACCAGGAAAAAGTGAAGTAATGTAACTAAGCGGTACACTTGAGTAACTAATAATTAACCGTCTATTATTGAGGCGGTTTTTATTTATCCGTGACATTATCAACATAGATAGGACTAGAGATATGGTCACTTTAATGTCGAGTTAATAACTGAATAACAGATTTACATGTATCAAGATCGAACATGGCGAAATGGCATTTTGTTATTTTGACGTCCAGCATTGACGATAACAATTCATAACGCCGCGTTTGACTGTAATTATTACGTTTAGCCCAATCGGCGAACAGTGATTTTGAAATTTGGCGTGCCTTTCGTGTTTCATGATCTGCTAGTGTACCCATGGGAATATCAGTACCTGGATGGGTATCTACACGGCAGTTGCAACGCGTACAAATATATAACCATGGCCACGCGCCTAATGCCCTTCCAAAAACGTCATCAGCATCCTGAAGTACAACTTTAGAATTACAATTAAAGCATTTTTTCGGCGGTTTGATTGGATGCTCCACTCTACGCATCGCATGTGGATTAATATTAATTTTATGCATAATGTCAGTCCTAATTCGTGATAATCGAATTAAGGACATACACCGTATAGCTGATTTGTTAACAACCAAAATATAGTTATTTATATAGTCAATTCTTTAACTCTTGATGTATTATTTATATTAGTAGATGATTTTATGGACCAAATAATGGATAAACAACCATATAGTTCTGTAGTAGACACATATATCTCAATGTTCGACTCTCCAATTGATGCAATACGGCACGTCTGCACTAAAACAAATCGAAAATATAACGATAATTACCTGTACTCGTGGCCAAAATCTAAAACTCGTGTACCAATTGATGTTGTTGCATATATGCAGGACTATTCATTTGATTATATTTGTAAATTACTTGAAATCAACATGACTAAATCCCAAGCACGCACATTGAAAGCAGCAGTAAGAGTACCATTGGTAGTGAAAGAGTAATTGTTATCTGGCTGCATTGTTTAAGGGCATGCAGCCAGTAAATAATTATTTAAAATAGTGTTGAAAGAGTTTTACGAACTCGAGGGGTTCGGTGAGAGGATTACACTTCTCGCTATATGTAATAATGTGCTTTTTATTATTACAGATTATTGAGTAAAGTTGGTCGATATTCTTTAGTTTTAAATTCTCATCTAACACAGAATTCATATTTCTGAATAGATCATTCATAACATTTCTATCGATTAAATGCCGTCCAATGTGGATTGGTTTTAAGCCATACATGTTTTTATTAATTCTCTCTGATACACGTTCCTCGAAGTCATGTGTTAGATGACAGATCTCTTTAATCGTGTTTTTAATATCATCTTCTGTCGAATAATAGCTAACTAATAATTTTTGTTTCGTTTTATCATTTTGATTGATCGTAATCCACAAATGATTTTGTTCTGGTTGGCTTCTACCCGACGGAAATCGTGCAACCTTAAATGGTAATGCTTTCACATTTCTCACTGTTTTTGGTTTAACGACAGGTGGTAATTCAGGCTCTAAAAACTCCGGTAATACTTCTTCTGCATGTTCTGACAACATGGGAGTAAAGTCTGTTAATTCTGTTGTTTGTCTTTCATCTTTGACAATATTAATTATATTTTCAGGTATATTTAGGTATGACTTATCATCCCGTGTTTCTTTAATGCTTATACGGGGATTTATAATTTTATGTGTATTCAGTGTTATCTCATCAGATGCATAGTATTGAGCAGAAACAGTATAATAACCGAATTTCTTTAAGTCGCTTGGTATGCTTAAACAACTACTATTTTCAAAAGTTTTTGATCGTACTCTTTCAGGTAAAGAGTTAAATATTACTTCATTCTTTTTATAGTCTACTCTTGTATATATTTTCTTATTTTTTCCAATCCCTTCTATATCAAAGTTGAACATGATTCCGCCAATGTATGCTTGAATACGAGAAACATATCTTTTTTTTGCTTTAACATTTTTAAAATCAATTATCTTAGAAAGACGATCATAAAATTTGATGTGATCATAGTTCTTTGTTTTAAATTGTTTATTTTTTGAAAGATAAATGTTTACCTTACTGATATGTTCATACAAAGAAACGATGACAAAATCGATAAACTGCTCATCTGTCTGAGTTTCTCCTTTGTTAGTGAAAACAGGAAACAGATTCATTAGTTGTTCATGATCATAGTAATATTTTTGTTTTGCTGAGGCTTTACCTGGCCATTTTTTTCGTGCATCGATATATAGAATAAATGCAAGGTTAGAACCAGCCATAACCGACCACGGAAGCACGTATGGCCCCTTTTCTGACAGAATGAATTGTAAGGCGTTCTTATCCCACCTCAATACATATATCTCTGGATATTTAGCATCTATCCTATTAGCTAATTCATATTCAATCCTGAATAAAGGTGTTTTTCTATTTTTTAAGAATTGTTTATTAAACAATGATATGCTTTGAAATTCAGTATTTGCCCATATTTTTATGTAACGATCAACGTGATCTTTCCAATACTCTGAACCAGTTTCCATCATTAACCAAGTGAGCATTTGATCTCTGTCTATACTACAAATCGCCTCGATCTCATCTTTTACAATAAATTGTTTCTTGTGCCTTTCAAAATAAGAAATTGTAAGATTTATGATAACGTATAAGAACCGTAAGTGTTCAATATCAGCAATTCGTTCTGTCTTGTCTATCGCCGTTAATTTAGACGAAAAGTCTTCTGAATGTTTAACTTCATAATCAGTAAAAGTTATATTATTTTTTTTAGTTAATGGTCTTAAGCAGCTCGCAAAGCTCGTATGTCTAGGGATAGCTGTATCTTGAAATAAAGCTTGAAGAAGACCGTTTTCATTAATCGACAGATGAGCTGATTCTACTGGATTAGAATCACCGACAAGAGTTAGCTGTCTATTCATGTTGCTTATGGAAGTAATTGTTGAGTAGCTCGTTACAACATTTTTCTCACTATTTTGAGGCGTAAAAACATAGAGGATTATTCGACTATTATCTTTATGTATGAAGTTAGCTTCCTTTTTGGCAAAGTCAGTACTTAATAGGTTTTGAATAAAACGCCTGATTGTTGGTACTTTTTTGTCTAGGATTTGACTTATTTGAAGTGTAGAGAAACAGTTATCAGTACCAATAGTACAATTCTCTAATATTTTCGATAACTTATCCCTTTCTGATCGCTTAAGACGTTCAATATCTATATTGTCGAGATCATTTTTCTTAAAAAGCAGTATTGAACCATCAGAGCCAACTCTTTCATTTTCAAGATAACAATTCTGTTCTTTATCAAAAACAATCATTTATTGTTTCCTTTAATATATCGTATTTTTGATATCAGGTATCGGATCTCTGATCTGCTCAGGGAAAACAACCAGAAAAACCCTTTACTATCAATGTTTTGCCATTATTTAGGCTTAGAGATCTCATTGTTTGGATTACTGATCGTATGTTTTTGATCATAGATCCGGCATTTTAATTATAAAGATCTCAGATACAGAGCAAGAGATCTAACTGATAGAGTTAGAGATCAAATTATACATCACAGCTTATCCACAGGGTTGTGCACAGATTTGGTGGGAAAAAAACAACTAAATCAAATAATTTTATAAATTATTGTTGTGAATTTATGAAATTCTAATCTAGATCCTAAAAGTTCATATTAGACATGATACTCACTATCTCACTTTAGATACAATATAAACTATCTCATATTAGACATGATACTCACTATCTCACTTTAGATACAATATAAACTATCTCACATTAGACATGATACTCACTACCTCACTTTAGATGCAATATGAACTACCTCACTTTAGATACAATATGAACTATCTCATTTAAGACGAAACGTGGGAGTTCTTTGTCTAAAGTGAACACCACTGTTCGCTAACAGATTGATTTGTAATGATGCAGCGTGATTTACTTGATCACTTTTACTTAGATCTCTTACTGAGAGCTGCCTAGAACTGGCATTGACTAATCGTCCATCTGTCACTTCAGACACAACTTGAACTATTTACTTTAGACAAATACGGGCTATCTTTGTCTAAAGTGAATTTAAATACGTGCTAAGCTTTTGATTTTAATCAATTCGGCGTAATTTACTTGATCACTTTTATTTAGATCTCTCACTGAAAACTGCCTAGACGTGGGTTTGACTAATCGTCCACCTGTCACTTTAGACACAACTTGAATTATTTCACTTTAGACAAACACGGGCTATCTTTGTCTAAAGTGAATACCACTGTTCGCTAACAGATTGATTTTAAATGATGCAGCGTGATTTACTTGATCACTTTTAATATGGATAGGAATCTGAAAGATTACTATCCATCAAGAAAAACGAATACAAAACGTGGTTTTGACCTTTTTCATTATAAGTAGATTAAAGAATGAGAAAATTTGGATGGAATTAAAGCGGTTTTGATCATAAACACTGATTTCGGATAGATCTACCCTGACTACGGCCTTAAATTGGCCTCTGTAACGCAATATTTTCTATTGCTGATACTAATTGACCTACTTTTAATCCTGCTATAATAAATCCCGTGAATACCATTCGAGCACCACACAAAATACATTTGAACGGATCAACCTTCAAAAATGCTTTCATCATCGCTGCAAAACCAAAGGTTTTGGCAGTAACAACCTCTTGTCCGAGTTGTTTATATATCAATGGCAATAAGCGTCCCCGTAAACGGTTCGATAAAAAACCAAAATAACGGATCATTTTGAAGTGTTTTTCAGGCACATGGTTCAATATCCTCAGCATCATTTCTGTTTGGCTTAAGGTTAAATCTTTATAGCTTTTACTTCTGTGGTCTAGATAAGTAAATGTCACATCCCCACCGGTGTAATCAGCCAACCGAGCAGCCGCTATCGGCGGCTTTTTCACGTAACTCCCTAAATATTTCGCGGTATGCGTCTTATGAGTGGTATTTTTGGCAACATTAACATTAACATTAACATTCCAATGACGATTATAGTTTCTGTCTAAAAATGCAGTCCAGGACTGAGGGCTATTGCCTTCCACCTCCAATTCTGGCGGTAAAATTAATACGGGATAATGTGTTCTTAACAGGTTAATGACCTCATAACGCCATTGGCTCATGAGCAAATCAAACTTAAAGGAAAATGATTTCAACTTCCCCTGTCGATTTAAGCCGAATTCCGCTATTGATAAATGAATATGACAATTGAAATTTATTTGTCGACCATAGGTATGCAGAGCCGAAAAAATACCGACGGTTACCCCTCTCTTTTTCGCAAGCTTTATTAATGTGTTGGCGGCAAGGGAAAACAGATGGTTCAATAACACTCTGTTATATTGAAAAATTAGCCAAAATGCCTTTGGCATCGTGAACGTAATATGCCGATATTTGCAATCAGGGAGGATTGAATTGATGACCGCTATCCAACGCTCTGTGGCCTTTTGGCCGCATGACGTGCAGAGCTTGCTCTTACAGGTATTACATACCCGTTTTTCATGAGAGCACCGAGGGTTGGTGCAACTATACGCTTTAGCACCGAGCTTATGTGTTTTACATGATAATACTTTGACCACTGCTTCAAGCTCTGCTGTGCGAAAAACGTGACCGTTTTTCAGCGCATTATGAAAACATTTATCTAAGGTAAAAAGAGCATTGATACTATTCGGGTTATACATGGTCGGAGCTAACGTAATTCTGATGCCGTAATTGTATTCGATGAACTTACAGCGGGAAAGTCGCAACCGCAGGTTGATGCTCTTGAGGAAAAATTAAGATCATGAATTGGTTAGAAAAAATTAATGATAAAGCATGGTTTCATATATTTAAGTCATATACGTTACCAGAAACGATTTATTTAGAAGATATTATATTGAAAGGAAACAGTATAACTATAAGGTGTTACTTTTTCCTTTCAGATCAAGAGATTCATGAAAGGTGGGAAAAAGAAGGTGTAAATGCTGTGTACTTTACAATTGGAGCACTAAGCATGTTAGAACCACCAAGAATAGGGACAAAGAACATCACATCAAAATGTGAAATTCAAATTACTGGCGAAAAACCAAAAATGAACATGGTAATAACAAAAGAGAATGGAGAAATCATTATAGAAACAACAACGATACTAATTTCAATAAACAATATAGAACGTTGCTACATATACCCCTAAAAAGGGGCTATATCTGATATGGCTTGCTCGTAGATTACGCTGACTCGGTAATTTATATAAGACTACTTTATTTCACTTTGATTTATTAGCTCACAGTAATTGCCATTACTGTCATCATCTGGATGTAAAACTTGAATAGTAAAATCAGGTGATAAATTAAATTGATTTATAATTTCTTTAACTTTTTTTGAAGTGGCTGCTTTAGCGAAGTCAATAAACGGCCCTTTTCCATCATTACAATCACCAAAGAGTGAGAACATTTCAGAAGCGAGTTCTTCTGCTTCTTTCCATTTACCCTCAGTTAATCCAGAGTAATCATAATTGGCCCAAGAAGCTATATCATCTTCATCTTCAGGATCATGTTCAGTAAAGAGAAAAGATAATTCAATCGACTTATGCCATGGAAATGCACCAATATCAATGATCTTAAGTTCTTTTGAACCAAACTCTAAATATGCCTCATTTATCTTATTGGCTAAAAGTGTTTCTATATTTTCTATGCAATATTTCACTTAACTTCAATCCTAATTAATATTTATTTTCACAATTATGAAATGATTTTTTAAAGTTTTTATTGTGAGTTGATTTAGTATCAATACATGATGAATATCATACACTTAGTTTTATCTGGGCAATAACTTGCCCGATTGGGTTTATCTACCTTTAATCAAACGTTCGTTTTTTGATACCAAGAATCTTAAATTTTCCGATGCTCTAACACGTTTTGGGGCAGAAACGTGTTACGTAAATTTTGTCAATAATAGCTGTATTTAACATATGCCATCTTATGCGCACTAGTTTTTTATGTGACATTACTAACTTGGACTAACAAGTTTATTCTTTAAACAAAAATAATCCTTGCTCTCTATACCATCGTTTTAGTTCTGCTATAACAGCCTCAGGTGAATCCTCAATACCACATTCAATTGGATGAGTAATTAAACCATAACCATCAGGATGCTTAATATTGTCATCTAACCAATCCATGATCTCATCAGCTTCCTTTTCTTGCGCGTTATTTAAATATTTTAGTAAATTACAAAAATCAAATTCTGAATATTCTTCAATGTTTTTTTTTAAATTCATCAGCTTCTATCTCCTGAACCATGTATTTCTCCCCAATGTAATCTAGGAGTAACAACGCTTAAATTATCTATATTATAAACCCCTCCACCATGCTGAATTTGCTCAATATGATGTAGTGAATACCTTTTTAATTTCTTCCAATTATGTCTTGAAAAAGGTGCATTTCCTTGTTGAATTTGACTTTTATTTAAATCTGAAAATTGTTCAAATAATTCAGGATGTTTCGCAACTTCTTTCCAAAGTTCCGTCTGCAAATCAGAGAATCTTTTAAACTCCCGCCCTCGTAATGCATCCGCTATCTTTGTTGGTATATATTGTCCTTGCCCTTTGTTTGCAGCCACTCCAAGCCAATAACCATCTTTCCATTTAACATCTTTTCCTTGCCCTGACACCTTCTCTGGTTCATTACGAGCAGTTGTCTTAAAGACCAGATACAATGGCTCAATCCCTGAATCCTCTGGGAACACAAGAATTCTATCTTGCCAATCACTCTCAGCTGGCATCGGTAATACCGTCGATGGGTCATTAACCGCATCACTGAGTGGATTTACCCAAATATCACCGAATGACACCCCATCATCTTGAGAGGGCGTTGTATGGGGAACTTGATTTCCAGTCTCGTCTGGTGACCAATATATCGTTGGGCCATTTTCTTCTAAAGCAACTGAATATTGGGCTTGTTCATTTTTACTGACATAACGAACAGGGATACGAGTATCATCAACATGGTAGGCTTGTACTGTCGGATAAACATTATCACCCACAGGCTCTGTGATTTGTACACGAATACGGCTTTGTACCTCTTCCCTATTTCGTAATTCATCTTCTGTATACTGCGTTTTATCACCAAACTGTAAGGCTTTAAACAACATAACTGCGACAGACATCACCGGAGATATTTCAACCGAAAATCGCATATTATCTAATTTCTTATCCTTGAAATTACCAACGACTTTAGTGAGTGCTAAAGCTGTTTTTCCATTTATTGATTTATTTTGTGCAGCACCTGCACCGAGTGTTATTTCAGCCCCCGCCACAGCCGTAATAGGTAAAGGAGGAACAAAGGCCTCAGCAGAACTGAAGAACATCCCCCAAAAACGAAAAGCATTATTAAGGGATTCTTTTTTTTGACAAGCTTCTGTATTACCAAATGGCTGAGAGCACGATTTAGCAAAAATTTTATTTGTTTTTGGTTTAGATAAATTGTCGCTAATTTTTATCGGATCATAAATAGAAGGTTGCGTTTTAATAACAGGCTCAGGGATATAAGTTGGCATTGGTTTAGCTGGATGAAGTGACCCTCCAGACTTTGCAACAGTCCCACCATAATAGTTTCCAGAAAAACGGTGACCTATTTTTTTTACGCCATAATCAGAGAGTAATGGTGCATTTTGTTGGGAAACTGAAAATCCATTTTCCATCTTACTAAGCATCGGAGAGGATGGAGAATCAACTATCAAGGCTATGTCACCACTTTCTAATTCATTACGAATTGAACTTGCACTTTTGCTTGAAGATAGCGCCGCTAATTCATTATCAGAAAATCTAGACCAATCGCCTTCAATCCTTAGGCTTCGTCAAAACCCAGTTGGTCTACATTAACAATTTTTCCTACCATGACCCGATCTAATAAAGAATAAATAAGTCCGTATAGGATACCCTTCAAATAACGTAGGCAATAATTTGCTCAAAACGGCTGTATTTAAGATCTCTCACTGAAAACTGTCTAGACGTGGGTTTGACTAATCGTCCACCTGTCACTTTAGACACAACTTGAATTATTTCACTTTAGACAAACACGGGCTATCTTTGTCTAAAGTGAATACCACTGTTCGCTAACAGATTGATTTTAAATGATGCAGCGTGATTTACTTGATCACTTTTATTTAGATCTCTCACTGAAAACTGCCTAGAACGGGCATTGACTAATCGTCCACCTGTCACTTTAGACACAATACGAACTATCTCACTTTAGAGGAATATGCAGTTCTTTGTCTAAAGTGAACATCAGCGTTTGCTAACACACTGATTTGTAATGATGCAGCGTGATTTACTTGATCACTTTTATTTAGATCTCTCACTGAGAGCTGTCAAGAAGTGGGTTTGACTAATCGTCCACCTGTCACTTTAGACACAACTTGAACTATTTCACTTTAGACAAATACGGGCTATCTTTGTCTAAAGTGAATTTAAATACGTGCTAAGCTATTGATTTTAATTAATTCGGTGTAATTTACTTGATCACTTTTATTTAGATCTCTCACTGAGAGCTGTCAAGAAGTGGGTTTGACTAATCATCCACCTGTCACTTTAGACACAATACGAACTATCTCACTTTAGAGTAACGAGGGGGTTCTTTGTCTAAAGTGAACATCAGCGTTTGCTAACACACTGATTTTAAATGATGTGGCGTAATTTACTTGATCACTTTTATTTAGATCTCTCACTGAAAACTGCCTAGAACGGGCATTGACTAATCGTCCACCTGTCACTTTAGACACAATACGAACTATCTCACTTTAGAGGAATATGCAGTTCTTTGTCTAAAGTGAACATCAGCGTTTGCTAACACACTGATTTTAAATGATGTGGCGTAATTTACTTGATCACTTTTATTTAGATCTCTCACTGAAAACTGCCTAGAACGGACATTGCCTAATCGTCCACCTGTCACTTTAGATACAATACGAACTATCTCACTTTAGAGTAACGTGGGGGTTCTTTGTCTAAAGTGAACATCAGCGTTTGCTAAGACACTGATTTTAAATGATGTGGAGTAATTTACTTGATCACTTTTATTTAGATCTCTCACTGAAAACTGCCTAGAACGGACATTGCCTAATCGTCCACCTGTCACTTTAGACACAATACGAACTATCTCACTTTAGAGTAACGTGGGGGTTCTTTGTCTAAAGTGAACATCAGCGTTTGCTAAGATACTGATTTTAAATGATGTGGCGTAATTTACTTGATCACTTTTATTTAGATCTCTTACTGAGAGCTGCCAAGAAGTGGCTTTGACTAGCGGCCAACTCGTCACTCTATACAATATTTATTGGAATCATTTACAAACTTTCTGTTTTAAGAAAATATCGATTTCAATCTTATTGGTATCAAAAATCATCTAATTACGTTTCGTGATAGATGTCACATTGAGGTTGTAACACAAAATAATTTACATAACTGAGTAATTACCTCATGAAAGGCGAATTCTTTATTCTATGGTGTAATTCTATTTGTTTATTCTTAATTTATCTATTATTATAAATATTCAAAATATTTTAGAGGTTTTGTTGTTATGTTCGTTGCTAATCAAGTTTGTTCAGACTTATACGGGAGATTGGTGAAAGAGCGCCCTTCTCTTGGTGAAGCTTTGCGTATCAAAGTTAATGATGAAAATCTATTTTCCGGCGTTGATCAGCGGATCTTGAATCATTCGATGAAGAAAGGTGAGTTGAGCAAATTTCTTGATATGACAAACAAAACGTTATCAACAAAAATTGAGCAGTACAACCAAAGCAATGAACATCAAATTGAACCTATCGTCATAGCTAAATCGCATTACTATTCTCGCCATGATATTGCATCGTTGCGTGAATTTATGGGTGTTGAACAATATTATTCAGATCTTTACTCATCAAAACTCATTGCTATTACTAACCACAAAGGCGGTACTGGCAAGAGCTCGACGACCATGACGCTTGCTGTTGGATTAGCACTAGATTTAATTGACTCACAGCGGGTGCTGGTTATCGATATGGATCCCCAAGGTAGTGTGGGTTCAACATTAACGTTCAACTCAGCAGAACAAAAAGATGAAGAAATCATTACCTTCATCGATATACTCCTTCGAAATTTTGAAGATGATAATCCAGTTAAGACCTTTTTAGATAATGGGCATACATTGGAAGAGATTATTCTTGCTGTGATGTTCAATACCCATTTACCTAACTTGAAAACCTTAATTGCTTACCCTACTGATGATCGCTTAGTTGGAGTGTTCTTCAATCTCGAAGATGAACAAAAATTGGCACTAATTTGTGATTTCAGAGATAACATCAAACCTATTTTAAATAAGCATTTCGATACTGTTTTAATTGATACCCCGCCTGCAGATAATGCAATTTTATGGTGTTTATTTGAAGCTGTTGATGCATTACTGGTGCCAATCACGCCTAAATTTATAGATCTAGCATCGACAACTAATTTCATGGGTACCTTGGCTACACGATTAGAACAACTACCATCTCATGGAACAAATATAAAATGGTTAAAAGCCGCTGTTGTTAATCATGATCCGAAGTCGCGTGAAGAAAAAGACATTGTTGGCCGCTTATGTCGCTCAGTACAAGATCGCTTGATATCTAATTACATAAATCGTAGTGAAGCTTTTCTTGAAGCAGCTTCAACTGGCCGTACAGTATTAGATCTTGTTCAGTCACGTTCTAAAACGTCGAAAACTGAATTCCATAAAGCCATATCCTCTTCTGAGGCGTTCGTAAATACGTTTAAAATTGAAATGCAAACACTGAACTTAGAGAAATAATTATGCAAATTGGTCAATTAGGACATCAAAAAGGCGCCTATGTTGGTGGCAGTAACGCAAATAGTTTAGCGGTTAAGGCACGAAAAATTCGTATTAAAGGCCGTACAGAGCCTGTCACTGTTTCTCTACAAACATTCAAAGGTCGTGAAGATTTAGAGAAACATTCAGCTATTCCCTTACAGAACTTTCGTATTCAAGAGCTGCTGACCGAAGATTCTCTAGAAGATTTAGCCGATCTCAAAGACACACAGACCAGCCCTTGTCTTTGTTATAAAGGCAGTGATGGCCTGATTTACTTTATTGACGGTTCTCGACGTCGTGCACGCGCAATCATGGATGACTGTCCACTTGATTACGAATTGATCAAAGAAGAGCTTACAGATTCTGAAATTGAGTCTCTTGTTTTGACTGCAGATAATCATAAACCGATCAGCAGTTACGAGCTCGGTAAGTATTACAGTGCGCAGTTAGATAAGTGGGAAGGTACACAGAAAGAGTTTGCCGCTGTTAAAGGGATATCTGAAACAAAACTAAGTCGTAGTTTAAGAGCATTTAAAGTCCCTGCTCCTATTTATTATACGTTCACGAAACGTGGTCTTGATATATCGGAACGTGATAGCTTAGGTTATATAACGGCTTTGGAGTTGGTAAAGGAAGCTGGCCAAGACATTGAGCAGTTTTTCAAAGAATTAGTCAAAGATGTCTCTGAGAAAAATGCTGATGCAAATAAAGATGTGTTCAAAAAGAAAGTGAGCCAACTCCTCAATCGTCGTGTGAAGAAATTAAATGCACATGAAGATAAAGTAACTAATAAGAAAGCGCCTGAAGTCATTTATGCTTCTGATGATGGCAAAGTCTCTGTTCAACTGGAACGAACGTCAAAATCGAATAAAGTAATTAAAATGCGCAATATAACTGAAGATCAAACTGGACAGATAACATCACTTATCGACATAGCACTGAACCATCCAGATAAGCTAAAACGTATTCTGAGTCTTATCAGTTAACAACCAGACTTAAAAATAAAATGCCGCGTTAATTGACCAACGCGGCATTTTTTGTATTCAGAATACTGTGTGCGAGTACACTTTTTTTTCTTTAACCATTGTTCTCTCCTCGTTGGATTTGTTTGTTTTTTTAATCAATTTCGCCAAAGTTTTAAAAAAAAATGCGGCGTCATTTTTTGGTTGTAAGTGTTTAATTTTAATCGTTATTTTTGCTTTTTTTTGGTGCTGTGGCGCATGCGCCACAGATGGCGTATTTTGGTGTTTTATACTACTCAAAGCCGCTATTTTTTGGCGAGTAGATAAGGATTATCAAGATTACTCAGCGTGTAGATAGTGGCGCCATCCTTTAAATAATCGACAACCACATTGGTATCTTCACTCGGCACGGCGGGACATCCCCAACTACGCCCCAACATGCCAATTTTAGTAATCACGTCTGGGTTAGCATAGTCTGCCCCGTGGATCACAATGGCACGTTTCCTTGCGTTACTATTGCCTTCACTCAATCCATCAAGCCTGAGCGAACGACCGTGTTTACCGTAATAGACTTCAGCGCCACGGTATGTCCCTAAACTCGTTTGCTTAGAGTTAATAGTGTTTGAGAATTGAGTCGCGAACAGCGTCCCACTATTGGTGCCGTGAGATACGTACGTGCGTTTCACCAACTTCTTCTCAGCAAGGTCAATGATCCACATACGGGGAAACGATGAAGGTAACGTGTAGTCGATTATGGAAAGAATGGGCTTGCGTCCGTGCTTCAAGTATTCGAGGTAGCCTTTCGCAAACGTATAAAAAGAGATTTCAGAGTCAAGTTGAGCTTGGAAGTAAATATCCCAAGCTTTTTTCTGAAAGGTATTAGCGTGTACTGTTGAGCTAAGAAGAGAAAATAAGACAGCGATAAAAAGCATCGATAAAAACCGCATGATACATTCCTTAATTTATTCCGTTAATTTCGAGCATGTATTGAGCCTTACCTTCTATGCCGCTCTCTGCTGGAATCAAAGGTAAGTACAAGCGACCATCGGAACCTATATCTACATCGATACCTTTTGTTTCGCCTGGACGTATGACAGTGTTATGTACCTCCAGTGGCATCGGTGAATCAGAACGAACAGTGACGAATACCTGTTGAGGACCAAAAGCAAGGTTGCCGTTGTCAGAACGCAATTGGTTGGACTTAATTAAGATGTGCGGTTTATTGGTGCTATCTCTCAGTACCCTATTGACTGCGAGGGTTTTAACAGACTCGACAGAAAATAGATTGTTGGGTTCATACTTAAAACTGTAAACCTCGGTCGTACTTTGACCGAACGCATCAGTGGCTGTTAATGTAAGAATGTACATATCAGCCTCGTCTTGCGATGGAAAAGTTCGAGGATATTCTAGTCCCCAATAGTCATCCTTTTTATTCCATGCCAACTCGACGTTATCTGATGCTGGACCGCCTTTAAAATTAATAGATGTGATTGCCACATCGCTGGCGTCTTCTATTTTGAAACTGATGTTTTCGAGTCCTTTGATTAGCATACCTTCGACATACGGTTGATCTTTAAATGCAAAGGTTATCACTGGAGGTGTTCGATCACTGCGGTAGGAAAAGGCAGTTGAATCAGTTTGTGGGCCGTGTCGTTCTTTAGCTCTAACACGGATCTGATAGTCCCCTTCTGCTATGTCTTTTAGATACCACTTATAAACATAATTTTCGCCATTACGACTGACGAACCCACCACTTGCATTAATTTGTTGTCCATTATCGGCATTGATTAGCCAAGCGTGTGATAAACGCAACCGGTCAAAATAGTAACCGGCACCGGGCTGATTAATATTGGCAGTAATGCTTTTTTCGACATCATCGTAAACAGCATTGATGCTTGGATAGTGTTTATCGTTAAACTGGACCTCTGCCCAGCGAGGGTTACTTCTAAGAGTCCTGTCAGTATCATAGACGGTTGCATTAGAGTGAAGATAACCAGCCTCACCACTTTCCATTGTATATGACCACGGGTATTCACAAGATGTGCTTCCTGCGGGGATCGTGCAATTACCGCCAATGTGATAACCAATCTGGTCGTAGTTACGAGCACTCACTCTTATCCGCACTTTAGAGATAGAGACAGGGAGTTGATCATTCTGGATGGCGTAACGGTACATGCTCATCCAGCCAACGTCGCTGTAGTAATAGTCAACACCAGCTAAATATGGTGATGCTCTTGCACTTGGATCCAACGTTACTGAATAGCCGACACCAGCGCCACCCCACTCATATTTGTTTATGAAGCGAATGTAATTGCCATCGAAAAAATTGTAAGGGGCAATAAATTGAACATAAACATTGTCATCGTCTTCGCTGACTTTACTTACCGAGCCTGCGCCATTCGTGGCTCTTAATCCACCTTCGCTGTATTCGTACCAGTTTGTTTTGGGAATGCGATAGACGAAACGAACAGGGTTGGTGTAGACCGTCATGCCTGATCGATAGGCTTCATAATTTGATAATCCAGGAACAACACTGCCTGACTTGGAAGGATTATAAAATCCAACGAGTGTCCTTTCACCCGGATCATTATCCATCATCATTTTTTTACTAGATAGGTGTGAAACATTACCTGCGATGTCGGTAATTTCGTATTTTACGGTGAAGGTTTCATCCAAATTGCTTAACGGAAAGAGATAGCGGTAGTGATTGGTTAACTGAGTATTGACGGGATCGTATATAGCATTACGTCGTGAATATTCACTGCCATCTTCACGATATAGCACAAGCAGAGCTTTATCGATTTCTGTATTGTCGCTAACGTCGTTTAAGAAAAAACGGTTGTTTCCAGACCCACCACGTCCAAGCTTAAATGTCTCACTTGAGACATCCATACCATAGCCACCTTGCGCACTCCACTCGCCAAAACTCGGCAGTTCAGTATCTACGGTGATGTCTTTAATTTCTGTTACTACGATGCTATTTGTATTATCGATGAGTTGATGAGTAAGCCTATAGTTGCCATCAGTCAACCGAGGGACTGAAAATATTTTTGCGTAATATTCCAAACCTGCACTTGATTGAAGTCGATCATCGATGGTGATGTAATTTGATGTGTGTTCGTAGATATTGGTATTTGTGCTTAAATCCCGAATGCTCAATTTCATTTTTCTATCCAAACCACCAGAGAGAAAAACATCGAGATCTGATGAAGGATTGAGGAATTGAACATCCGATTTTTTACTCACACTATTATTGTTAGTATCGGTAAATGTATATTCAACAATTTCCGCATAACAAAATGACGATAAAAAAATAAATGGTAGTAACAGTAGATTTCGCATAGTGAATACCCAAATAGCGGTCGTATGATCTACTATATTCGCTAGGCATAGATGCGATTTAAATTAAGGAGAGGATATTGAAGTGTTTAAATATTTTAAGCGAGAAACAGGTGCTGCATTAATGTCTAATGCAGTCTCTGTATAATCAGGATTTAAACGGTGCAGGCGATTGCATCGTCATTGTTAAAGCGTGGGTATTAATCCAGTCCCCTTTGCCATCAATACCAAAAACCATGGTATTAGTGTCGTCATTAAACGTGACTGACCAAAATGAACTAACCAATTTGTTGTGTTCAATGTTCGTAGAAATAAGTGTTATGTTTCTCAGGCCAGAATGTTGTTGAGCAAAATGACTCAGGTTGGTATCTGATGCGTAACTCTCTTTAATATGTTGGCGTTGATTATCGACATTAGTATTTATTTCTACCCCTGCTTTATAGTCCAATGTGAGGACTAATATTATGCCCAACAGTATTGTTAGGCATAATGAAGATAAAAGTTTGATCATTAGCGCAATGACCTTACCAGACGAATATGCCGATTACTATTAGCACGATTATCAAATTCTAGGCCATCTTCAAAATTAATCTTACGGCCTAGATCAACATCGTTCGCGCCAAATGTATATGTAGAAGACCAGAACCATGCATTAGGTGTGGATGGGAATGCAGCAACATCAATAGCCGGCGATGAGCAGCTGCGTTCGACGATAGAACTTAACTCGATAATTGTCGGTAATCGATATTGCACATCACTTGAAGCATTGAAGCTACTGACAGCATCTAGAGCCATTTTCCAAGAATCGAACTGCGTTGCCGTTCCGATACAATCGCCATTTTCAAAGCTCATGCCGAGTGGGCAAATCTGCCAATCTAATGCGTTTACAGCATCTGTTACTACACCACGACTATCATTTAAAATAAACTGAGACTGTTCATTGGAACGTACCATTTTATCGTTACACGTTTGCGCAAATACACTCGGTGCCATGCTGGCTGCAATGGCCGAAACTAAGATAATTTTAATCATTTTAAACCTCCTGCTACAGCAATCACGGAATTAGCAGTGTTTTTACTGCACAGCTTTACGTGGCCATATTGATTATCTAAACAGAAAACAGAACCGCTATTCGTTGGCGATGGTGTGCTTGATACGTACTCATCGGTGATATTGATATTGTCGTAAAAATTCGGTGCTTGGGCATTAATACCAGATTTCTGATAAACAAAATTATTACGTAATTGATGGATAGTTGGAATTTCCCAATCAGTACGACCACACAATGCTGCACTATTGAGATACTTCAAATATTGCTCGGTAGAACAGTATCGAATGCCATCGATAACAGGGTACTTTGCATTAGCTTCGGCATTTGTTTCTCGCGGGAAAGCACACTGCGCACTTACGGGTATATCTGCTTCTAAGCGAACACCCGTTGTACCTTCGTTACCACCATTTATTGAATCAACATCGTTAAACCAAAAGTATTTATAATTTGAGGCATTGAAAACGGTGTGTGCGAAACGATAACGGTCTTGGTCATTTATTTCTGTTTTCACAAAACTTCGTAGTTGAGAGTCATCTAATCCGTCAGGGGGTAATTCACCCGTGTAAGGCTGTGACTTACGCTCCCATACAACGCCAGTATTATTGTCCTTGATGCATTCGTAATCTGCACTATCATGGCTTAGAATATTTCCAGCGTAATCTAATTTGCTATAAGAGCGTCCAGCATGACCATCGCTGTTATTGAAATTATCTACATCTAAACCAGATTCACCATCTTGATTAGGATAATCTTGTGGGGAAAGAGGGAATGGTGAGGCAGAAATATCATTAACGTCTTTTAGGAAATCAGTGACACCAGAATCATTCATTTTAATGTCGCCTGGAATGATGATAATTTTAGTAAGGTGCTCACCAGCTTCAACATTACTGCTGAGTTGGTCACCTAAAAGATTGATGATGATCGTTTCACCACCCTCATTTACATTGTCGTTTTTGGCTTCTACTTCAATGTATTTTACAGTTTCTTTGCTTTCGAAGCTTATACCCATATTCGTGCCAGGATTTGTATCTGAAGAATAATCGTAACCGTCGACATTAATCAGATAGTCATCTAACGATGCTGTACCGCTTGAAAAATTAAAGGGGACATTCGTGCCAAATTCTAGGCCGTGAGAAAGTATAACTGCGACCTGATACTTACTTCCCTCTGTTAATGTGTCGATTTTCTCTGTTTCAAATGACACTGTCGGATAATTCTCATCATCGTCGGTTAGCTTAATTTCATGAGTATTAACAGCGCCGCCAGTAATAATTAGGTTTTGTGAATCGATAGCCGTGAGCGTGTGTGGTGTGGTTCCGCCATTCCAAATATCATTATCAATGATCGTAATTGGTACGATTATCTCTTTGGCACCTGCTTTAAATTCAACACGCACATTATCAAGCGTCGCCTCAATACCATTGCTACCAGATTCGTTTTTTGTTTCATCTAACATTTCTAATTTGAAATCTATCCAACCATCATACGGTGAGGTTTCAGTGAGCTTTAATTTAACGTCTACCTGCCCGTCTGTTTCTTTAAAATCTGACTGTGTTGTTTGGCTTGATAGTTGAGGAAGAGTACGTGGATCTGACAATGTAATCGTCATTAAGGCATTTTCAATGTCTAAACCTGACACTGAATCAATCGTTAATGTAAAAGTTTCACCATCGTCATAAACAAGATCACTGTTGATAGAAACTGGTAGCACTACTGTTTTATCGCCACGTTTGAAACTGATCGTTTGGGTACCAACAAAAATGTCGTCATCAGTGGTTGTTTCATTGGCGATGGTATAGCGTATTGAGCCGTCAGTTGTCGCAGCTTTGGAAAATTTAAGTGTGATAAGTTCGACTTGATTGACCTCTGGCTCAATAAGCGTGAGTCTAGTATCAATATCTAATTTCGCCTTGGTTACGCTGCCTGTTGGTGTTTTCTTGGAGTCCTTATCTTCATCACCTCCACCGCATCCTGATAATGATAAAAGTATTGCACTAGCCAATAATATTTTTTTCATATTAAATCCGTCCCTAATAAATAGTGGTGCTTGTACCGCCTACACTGATCTTTTCTACATATTTCTCTATGTGTTTTGACCACACGTTTAAATCACAGTTGAACGCTGTGTTAGAAAACGTATCGACCGCCTGAAAATACGGATGATTTGTCGCTTTCAATCCAAGTAATATCGAACCGCCATCCGACGTTAATACCGATACAATGTTGGGTGATCCATTACATACTGCATTTGTTTTCAGTCTGTAACGCTCAACGAGTCCATCGCATTTAGGACAAAAATCATCAATTGCTTCTAAAACAGAATTTTGTGATTTAGAACTAGCAAAACTCGATGTTGACATTAAGAGTGCTAACACTAAAAAAATGTTTTTTATTAAGCTCATCATGTGACCTTGTATATGTTTGTTTGTTAATACACCTAAACCGTGATTGTTCACGGTTTAAGATGAATACATCCTTATTTAACAAAACGCGTGATTTCGCGAGCTTGAGTTCCACGTTCGGTTCGAACAATACTGCATTTGATAAGCTCACCTTTATTCAATTTCTTGAAGCCTTGAGATTCGATGTCTGAATAATGAATAAATACATCGTTAGAAGAAATGACATCGCCTTTTATCACGCAGAACTCATTGCAAAAGCCATGGCCACGTTCTTTATCAAACCATTTAACAATCGCTATTGTTTTCATACCGCCTCCTCGTGAATTTCTTCATTCTCGTCATCATTCTCAAGATCATACATATCGCTTGCGTAATCCGTTTCATCACGATCTTTAATGATTGCGCTTATTGCTTCGTCAATACTCATCCCTTGTGATTGGTAACGTCGAATTTCCGCACGGTCGCGGGGATCTGTTGAGTAAAGCAGCAGCATGGATTTGGGGGCATAAAAGCGAATGATTTCACAAACGTCATCACCTGCTTGGAAAAATATTTCTGCAAACATGTTTTTTCGTGTTCGTATGCTTTTAAGTAACTCGAAGTTTTGCTCAGATAAATCGAGCATTTTGTCTTTTTTTACTTGCTCGATAGTGTCACGTTTTTGGTAGAGGAAAAGGCGATATACGCAGTTAGCGACAATGGCGCGTCCGACTGATGAGCCATAGACGTCAGACAGCATCTGAGTAATGATCCAGGCACTCGCATTAACTTTTCGAAATCGTCTAAAAGCTGATTCGAGGAACGTGGCCACAGGATTCGTCTGACCTTGATAGTCATCATTACCACCTAAAAATGACCAACACTCATCAACAATAAATACCTTACGACGTTGCTTAGACGGATCTTTATTACCATCGGCAAGGAAAAAATGTCGATAACAGAGATTGATAATTTGCATGAGTGCAATCAATTGGTTTTCCGGTTGAGCTTTTAATTCCTCCAGTTCACAAACTATGAAAGGATTGTCGAGGCTCGGGGGTGGCTTTTTGGTGGTAAATAGATGTCCATTCATGCCGCCTTCAGCGTAGGGTTTGAGAGTAATACCAATATCTTTTAAACGTTTGTCTTCTGAATCCGAGCACATTGTCTGAAAGATAGTGACACTCGATTCTGTGCCGTGTGCTTCCCACATTTGCTGAAGGACATCAGCCATCATACGACTCGTAACGACGTCGAGCTTGCCGGAAGGATCGGCCATGATTTTAAGCATCTCTAAAATCATTCCTGATTGCGGATCTTCTGCAGAGTTGAAATCAACAACGGATGGAAAAGGATTGAGTGAGAACTCCATGCCTGGACCAAATGACAAGAATAAGCCATTTAATTCGTCACATAGATTTAGGTAACTTCGACCAACATCGATGATCATTGCCATCCCGCCGTCATTTTTGGCTTGTATCAAATCGTCACTGATGCGCAAAGCATCTTCGAGTTCTTTTTCACTGAGGTTCATTTCCGACCACATCTTCGACGACGGCAGATTGCCTGATCCAAGAACGCATGTGACGATGTACTGTACGAGTACAGATTTGCCTGAGCCTGATTCTGCAACAACGAGTCCGTTCATAGAGCCGTCTGTCTCATAAGGATTAAACCCAAACATGCCCATATTGCGAGTCACAAACGGTATGATTGGTTTATTAGGCGCATTACCGTTAGAACTTGAAAACACAGGGGAGAAAAATGCGGCAACATCACTTGGTAGTGTGTTGTAGCGTTTAAGTGTTTTCATTGCAGAGACTTCTGGTCCAAAGGGCAGGGAGTGTAAAAATAGTGGAGGTGTAAGATGTGTGTCCCGCTCAAGATCGAAACCTGCGTTTGAGGCTGCAATTTGCTTAAACTTAGAAACTTGTTTATCTAAATGGTCTTCATTGTCGCCAAGAATCATAAACTGCAGGTAGCAATTAATTAACCGAGAACGTTTTTGTTCTAATTTATCAAACGCAATATCATAATCTTTCTTTTGCCAACGTACTTTGTCCATCCACGATGTTAGTCGATTATTCGCAACAGCACCCATGTAAGTACGCTTCTTTTTAACTTCACTTCGTGTTTTTTTATCGTTAGGGAAATGGACATTTAAAACCATGAGGAAATTACCCCACGCAGTTTGCTGACCAAATCGCCAATCATTAAACACATTGAGCATATCGCCAAAGCCAATGATTTTTGGGTAAACTTTTGGACTTAATAAAGCGATTTGCTGATCATCAATAAAAATTTTATCTTTTTCGAACGTAATACCACCGCCAATATCTTGCACCTGCTCTCGCGGCAACAGTGAAGCGCAATGAGGCGTTTTACCGCGGCGCCATGGAGAGTTTTTTTTGCGGTTTAGCATTTTGTTCATCATGTCACGCCACATCCACTCGTCCATATTTTGAGTGAATAGGCCAACAGAATCGAAGCTCTCTACAAGATCATCACGTAGAGATTTATAATTTTTAAGTTCCTCTTTTGTAGGTATACCAAGGTTGCCTTTGATTGGTGTTTTCACACAAACATAGCAGTCAAACGATCGAGGACGGCATTCACTTCTGGCAAATCCATCCTGTGACGCTTTTTGATAATGATTGATTAAACCGCGAGAAATGGCGTTTAATTTCTCACCTACTGTTCCTTCTTGACGATAGCCATGGTAATAGGAAAAGTTGGTCGTGAATTCATTGAGATCGTCGTTTGCCCAGAATACAATTTGAATAAAACTGTCATCTGGCCATTCTTGTTTAAAAATAGACTCGAGTTGAGCCTGCATATTGTCAGTAGCACCACCTGCCGTTTGGATTTTGTACATGTTTCCAATGTGGCTATCATCTAATTCAAAATATTGATGTCGACGATTGAATCCAAGTACGGGCATTAATTTCGATATATCGTTCTTACCGAAATCCTCATAAAATTTATTAACTGAATTAGCCATACACCCTCATTATTTATTTAAAGCCTTTGAGACTTTGAGCATCTTGAATGAGCTTTGCAGCTTCAAGGCGTGCATTTTGTTGTACCTGCATATTTGTCAGCTTTGCATCTGCACCGGTTCGATTTTCGACACCAATATGGTTTGGGTCCTGTGGTGTGTAATCTTGTTTGATAGAGTCACGTCGCATTGATAATGACGTAAACTGAGCATTATCAATTTGTACGCTACGGTCGATTATCCACGTTCGAGATTGTGCTTCGATATAGGCATAACCCGGCACTTTTAACGTGTCTTCTTCAGTCGTATAAGGTCGAGTGAGGATACGAACAATGTTCGCAGGTTTTCTCATCGCAAGCGGTTCTGGTGGTGGTAATAGTTGCGTTTGATATGCGTTTTCTGCCGCGCTAAACATTTGGTTATCATGTGATACAGAAGGAGCGTTATTTTTCGCACCAGTATATGCGGTGCTTACTGTCTTTTTTTCTATTACATTTCCCTCCTGATCAAGCGTAATGACACGTGGATCACCTGTGGCGGCTGCATATTCTTCCGCGCTATCATATTTATTGGTCAGATCATATATCTCACGGCTTGATGCACATATGACACCTGATTGACTATCTGGACAGGTACTTTTTTCTTCACCAATAACGCCGACGCATCCACTCGTTAGTAACAAAATAGAATTCACCAATATAAAGCGATATTTGTTCTGCATTAATTATTCTCCATCGATGAATTTTTTTAGTGTAATGTGATCGTCAGCCAGTCCCATAAAGCGCTGACCTTCGTTATTAATCAGAGCTGGTATTGCCATGCGTTGTCCTTGCATTAACATCTGTAGACTGGCGATATTGAGGTTGATAGCGTTGAGTGCATTTCGACACTCGTTATCCTCAGAGTTAATTGGGAACCGTACTTGCGACCATTTTCTGTCAACGAGTGATCGCAAAGCGTTGCTAGGATCATTGGCGCATTGCGCTAAAATACCGTCGCGATATTCAGCTTTAGAGAGGATAGGTGTGACGATGACTTTGAAGCGTTTGTCAGGAAAATTCTTTTTTAAACGCTTTAATTGTATGTAGCATGTCGGACATGTTTGAGAGACAAAAATTGAACCACCCATTTTGTCTGCACTTTCATTAATATAAAAACCAGACAGTTCTTCAAGTTTGATACCAATTTGTTTATATGTGAGTTGGTCAGCTTCTTTAAATTCTTTTACATTTTTAATATATCGAGTGTTCAGACTAGAAAATAACGATGCGCCCTTGATGACAAATCGACCATCCCCTGTGGACAGTAAAAATGTGCCATCTTCTAATTCCAACATCAGCAAGCGTTCAGTTGCTATCGCATGTTGAGCAACAACATTAGGCAGGTTATCAAATGCTGCTTTCGTTTTTTTGAGATCAATTTCAAACGCATTGATAGATAATGAGATAAAAAAACAAGAGGTGAGTAATAGGGTCCGTAGTAAATCTGACAGGTAAATCATAGCTTTCTCCTTTTACACATAGTTTGCGTGTGATCCGGGAGCATTGTTTAAATTAAGCAGACAATATTGGCCCCATTAATTTATTTAGGTACCAAGTTTGGGGCAGCTGATGATTGGTGAGTAAATGAGGCACCAGTTTTCACTAATGCCTCGCAATAATTATTATTTTTGGGTCAGAGTTGTAATTGGTCTTCGTGGTTTATATGTCGAGCTCGTTGGCGTAATAACGGATAGGTCGAAAAGTGGCGCTAGGTATTCAGCAGGCACTGGACCTAAAATACTTGCACGATCAAGGACAATGAACCCACGATCAGACAATAAATTAGAGACGAAATTGTTATAACGAATAATGGCGTTTTCATCGCCACCTTGCGAAATGACATGTTGTGTATTTTCGTTGATGTCCATAATGACAATTTTGGTTTGTTCGTTGGTGTCGTTATCAAAATACATATTGTAGATAATTAACATTAACACCATAAAAATGGCCATAGACGCATATTTTACTAATACGAAAAACAAGTTTTTATCAGAACCAGTATTGTTTTTTTGCTGATGGTGTTCACTGTCATTCTTTTTAGAAGCGACGCCTTCAATGGTTTTTGAGGGAGATGGAGTGTGCTTCTCTTGTATGGTTTCTTCGATAATTTCAATAGCAGATTTATCTGAACTCATTTCTTGGCTCCTTAATTAAATGTGAGCTTCAATGGATCTGTCAGAAAGAAAGTGACTTCCTGCATTGCTGGAACATCGACAGTTGGCCAGATCTCCTCGACCATTTTTATGTAATATTCACTCATACGATCCATAGAGCCAGAAACCCCATTTAACGCGGCAGATGCACCAATAGAGCCAAGATCAGGGACTTGAAAACCACCTGAGTTTTCGTTTACAACATCCACGCCGATAACTCGTTGAGGAGAAATACCCTGTGCGATCCCAGAAAACAGGCCTGACCAAACACTGCCACGCAGAACTTCCCCATTGCGCGATACTAGGCGTCCAGGGATACCGGCTTGTCCATTTCCACCTGTCGCGTAGCCTTTAGCGCTTACTTCTGCAATCAAACCATCTTCATCAATACAGACAATTTTTTCTAATCGCATATATGCGCGTGAATCCGATAAACTTCCGATAGCACTGACCGTGCCTTGGCAATCACGTATGTCCACCCGAAAGTTATTCGGTAACAACGCATCATGTTTAAAACGAATTGTGGCAGGTAATGGCTCTCGCTTGGCACCAATTGATGTCGGTGCCTGCATTCCTGAGAGCAGAACACCGGTGAGTAATGATGTTGTTGGAATATGAATGGTGTAGCCTGTTGCCTCTTCACTGATAGTGTTATTCGCTATTTTTTCATCGAGCGCTTTTTCTTTATTAGCGAGTTCTATTTGCTTTTGTTCTGGTGAAGTATTGTCAGTACTACTATTTACGGCACTCGGTTGGCTTAAATTAATAATATTTCCATTATTCATCATCATCACATCAGCCATGTCATTCACTGTTCTAATACCGAATTGGGACGGTTGGCTTACTGTTGATTGATTAGCCTGAGTATTAACGACTTCCGTTGGTGTGGTACGTTGTTCACCAAAGCGTCTTTGCTCTTCGGTTATATTGGTGCCGCCTGTGTTTCTAATGTTATTGTTCGATTTAAGCGAAGCTTGCTGGATACGTTGTTGATCAGCGACTTTTTGAGCTTTCTTGAGTCGGGTAAATTCATCCTGAGTAGATGATAGTTGGTCCCGCAATTCTTCAATTTCACCGAGCAAGGACTCAAATTCAATGTTTTCCGTTTTATCCATGCCACGGCGTTCAATTTTAGAAAGTGTTTCATAGGCCTCTGCAATGCCATCTAGGTCACGACGTTCAAGAATTTGTTCAGTATCGAGTGGCCCGAATACTTTTTGTATTGCTGTAAGATTGCGATTGTTATTATCATCGGGTTGAGGAGTGATGTATGGAATTAAACCAATTGTTGCTATACCGCCTGTGACAAATAATAGTGCGATACGTTTTTTACGGTCACCCCAAACATCCTCAAATTGATTCTTCAATTTAGTCATTCATTTTCTCACTTAATTTAATAAACTAGGACGGTTATTACGATTTTTAATGCGTTCGTAATAAAGGCGGTCGCGCATAACGTAAACCTCTGTCATTTCATTAGGTTTAAGTGTTGCTTTGTTTAAAATTGCGGTAGAAATGATATCGCCTGAAGTCCAACACTGTTCTTCGCGTAATACGATAGATCGACTTGGATGAGTGTTTTGTACTAGCACAACATCAACGATCCTTCGTGAAGAAATTAGGCGCTGTTTTGTTTCAGACTTAGCATCGAAACGACAAGGGTACTTTGCTTTAGGTGGAATGCCTTCAATGAAGTTGTAGCCTTTAGGTGTTTCATTACCTGCAATTTGAGAAAAGATGTTGTTGATTCGGTATTCGTATGGCGATGATTGAAATTTAGGATCAGAGGCGAGTATCAACTCACTTTCTTTGTCACGGATACGTATTTCTGTGTGTTGTTGTTCAATTTTGATATCTCGTTTGATTTTAGCAATTTTCGATTTCGTTGCTTTATCAAGAGACACATTTACCTCAACCATTGTCGCGAGGACGTTAAGCGGCCACACGGTAATATTTACTTGAGACTCAGGAACACCTTTTTCGTATATACGCAGACCAAATGGTGCGTCTTTCTCTGTCGTGAAATATACAAATGAACCATCCATTTCAAGCACGACATTGGGATCTGTCGTTTTCACCTCGACTTGACCAAAATTGGTGCGGATACTGTTCATGATAAACTTGGCAGCAGGTAAGGTGATGTTATCGCCTGCAGTTAGCTTGTATCGTTGCACAGGCTTAAATTTTTTCTTCATTTGTTCGGTGATGATATCTGCTGGTGTGGTCTTAGGGATCACCTCGGTACTGGTTTGCTCATAAAGCAACGTCGAACGCCCAAAACTGTCTTTCTGAGGGGCAAAGCTATTAGAGACAGTCTTGTTTGGTTGGGCGATGTCATTGGCAGGGAAATGTTTTATGAGTTCTTTTTTTTTGTCTGACGGTAAATTATTAACAACCTGATTGATTACATCGTCGATCCTGTCATCTACAGCATCCGATTGTTTTAATTTAACCTCACCGATCGGTGTAATGGGGAGTTGATATTGCTCAGCATTAGATGTGAACGATATAAGCACCAGCATGCAGCCGGTAAATAGAGTTTTATAATTCATGACACAAATCCTTATTTCTTCTCTAATCGATTAGAATCAAAACGAGGCGTACCTTCATATTGAGTTATGTATGGCATTTTTGGTTTTCCACCAGCTTGTTTGATTGTAATTTCATAGGTCCATCGAATAGGTTTCATGCCAGCTTTCTTGGCGGTCACTTTTTTCTTACTGATAAGTTCGCGGTCACCGTAGATGTAGATGATGTCTCTTTTGGGATCGTAATATGTATCCTGGACAGTATATTTTTGGGTCTGGTAACGAAGGGCGAGTGCTTTGACATGTGTTGATAATTGTTCAGACATTACGTCATAATCAGCAACAGATAACATGGGTTTTAAGGCTTCTAATACAACCTTCACGCTACGTTCAGACGCATTACCAAGCATCGAGGCGATATGAATACCCCATAATTTTTTGTAGCTTTCACCTGCTTTATTACCAACAATGGTGATTGTTTCGTTGAGCTGTGGTGGGATAACGATGGTGACAGGTTTTGTTGTTACTATTTTGTAGCTCAGCAAGACGATGGTCGCTACCGACAAAATAGTTGCAATCGTCATTCTATAGCTGTGATCGACAGCCTCTGTCCAAGATCGTTGTATATTACTAGGCAGTAATTTCTCTTTGATACTTTTACTTTTTTTTGAAAAAAATGGCATGTTAAATCCTCCGTAATGCGCCGTGATACTTATTTATTTACCGGAAAAACTCGCGTTTGTAGCAATCAGGTAAACGTCTGGTTTCTTTCGGAATATCTAGCCCATACCACCACATCAAGTGCCGAAGTTTTCCCCGTTGAAAGTTGGTTTTTGCTTTACCATTTAGATAAACCAAAATCGTCCCCACCGCGATACCTAGATCTAGCATCTGTGTGTAATTGCCGATAACAAAGCAAAGGATCAAAATGCCAAAACTGTCAGTCTCAAGGCCTGCAAATATTTGTCTATCATTGATTCTGACAGGGACGTAGGTTTGGTTGTATGGAAGTTGATGTAATTCGTTTTCATTAATTTCGTTTTTGGCCACACTTCCTCCTAAAAGGAAGGCAGATCGTAATCTGCCTTCTTTTTACGTTGTTATAAAATCGGTAATCCTGCATCAAGGAATCCATTAACGATTGATTTTAACTGTGCGAGCACCACCATGATTATGACTGAGCCACCTAGACCAATTAAATTTGGACGAACAACAGAGAAAAATAAGACGCCGCAGATAGTTAGAAATGCAAGGATCTGACCTGGATAACCCATGGCCAATTCACTCAACATATCCCATGAGCCCTCAAAAGCACCACCACCAGTACCAGCCATAGCTGGGGTTGAAATCATGCATGCAAATACGGTGAATAGTGCAATTTTCTTGTTCTTCAAGGCTGAGTTGATAGTACTAATCATTGTTTTCATATTGCTGTACCTATAAGTGTCAATTTAAGAGATAGAAGCTGGAAAAATCTTTAGTAACGCCCTATAACAGCTTGATAGTAACTATCATATAAATTGGTTTACTGTTGGAAACTTAAGGAGGCCAATTTGAGCTCCTTAATTATTTTCTTGGGAAAATAATGACATAGGAACCGTGCAAGAGTGGCCAGAATAGGTAAGTGCACTTATTAATGTCGACAATTGACTTTGTATGTAGTGGTATTTGATTTTATCAATATTGAACGGCAGTAATTTTGGTGTGGACGTAGGGTTCACATTTTCAATATAAATAACATCTTTTTGAGCATCTAATACTGATAATATAGGGGTTGAGATCGAAATGGCTCATCGCTAATTGCTCTGGTGCCGTAATAATAACTCTGTCATCTATCCCAACATTGGGCATGAGTTTCTTTTGCATAATCGACAATATGTCGTGTCTAAACCATGCAGCTGTTTTTGAAAATTCAATCGTTGATTTAGTGGTTAAGTTCGCATTGTTTAAGTGTCCAGCAATGAAATCTGCAGTGTGGAATATTAGCGCGTAGATGGCCCGGTATTTGTTTATCATCGATACCAAATTGGCGTCATCGATCACAATAGGATCCACAGTACAAAAATATATTGGTTTGCTTTCTACGTAGCCTGATTGTGGATAATGAATATCATGGTTTGAGCAAAAATAATCTAATCGCTCTGCATCCTGATGACAAAAGATCGGTATGACGGTTATGTAGAGATTATCAATTACTGGTTGCATGCTTCTTAGCCCTACTAGCGACGGTATCGTTAGTGTTGCAAAGTTAGTCTCGTGATCTTTACTTTAATCAAGCTAATTTGCCTCCCTTATTTTTTATTCCCGTTTTTTTAAGTCATTTAAAAATAAATAAGTGATGAGCTTCATTCTTTCTTTCTTTCTTTCTTTATCTTTCAATATTGAACTTCCTTTCTTTCTTTTATGGGTGTTTATTCTTCATAAAAAACAGTATCTTAAAATACAAAGCCGGAGTAAAAAGTACATACAAACGAAGTAAATAGTACATATAAACGGAGTAAAAAGTACAAACAAACGGAGTGAAAAGTAGAGTGAATTAATTTTACTCGGAGTAAAAAGTAGAGTGTTCACACCTTTTACTCGGAGTAAAAAGTATACAGAGAAAATCGGTTATTGATCGAAATTATGTATGCTTTCAGCTTTATAATTTGATTCTGTGTTATTGGTTAAATAATATTAGCTTTGATGTATATCTAATTTATTTAAACCGTTATAGTTTATCTATGGATAATGAAAATAAAAAAGCACAGTTAAATTATTTTAAACTGAAGCATTACAACGGAATGTATGAGCAGAATTATCGTATTGATAATAATCTGCTGAACCTGTTATCTACTGTTAAAAGTAAACGAGTGTGGCGCTTGCTGGAATATATTGTCCGTCATTTAGATCCGTATCCAATGGATTTGATCAACGATGATGATTACGTCAACGCTTATTTCAAAAGTGGCGGCACCAGTATCGATGAAAAATACCGAACGTTGACCATCAATGCTTCTGATTATATTAAGACCACACTGTCGAATAAAACGCACGGCTATCAAGAATTCACCCAAGATGCCATTGCTCTGCTCAATTATCGACATGTCTCCGACGTTAATATCATGAGTTATACGAGCTCTAGTATTTCTGTTATTTCTGTTATCGAGTCAGCTAAATTCTATATCCGTCGTCGTGATCATGACGTACACACTACGCATGATTTCGAACGATTCACCTCGAGAAACGTGCTAACTACGACTGACCAAAAAAAGCTTTATTCAGCACACAAAATCGATGTTGTGTTGACACCGAGTATTGCAAAACACATGTTATTACTAACAGAGTGTTTCACTGTTTATGACGCTAAAATTATTGATAGTTTGCCACTCGTATCCAGAAGGTTATATTTACTCTTACGTATGCATGCCAATGCGAATAAGAGTCAAGATACGAATGGTGGTTGGTCAATTACACTTGATTTAGCAAGATTAAACGCACTTTTCGTTGTCAATTATAAATCTATTTCTGAGTTACTGAAAAATACCAAATCGTTCGAGCAGGTGAACCAATTGTCTGATTTGGCGTTGACAGCGATCCCTGATCATAAGAGTAAACAGGGCAAGCGAATCACGAAAGTTGTGCTTTTTTTCTCAAATAAAGATAATTCTAACACTGTAACGCGGCCAGCTTTACGCCACCGTCCACGTGTGGTGAAAGGAAGCCATGCTGAAGGTGTGTGGGCGCGTGAAAACTTATTAATCTTAACGCGATATCAACGTGATTTAGAGTCTATTGGTTGTCAGTTGGATAAAACGGATGAAAAACGATTGGTGAAATACAAACGCATAATAGGCATGAGTTAAGCAACGCATAATGGACTGCTTAATTTAATCCCTCTCACATTTTACTATTTACAATAATGTAAAAGTGGAGGGTAAAATGAAATTACATTCAAAAGATAATGATATTTTTGTACGTTTACAAAATGTTGGTTTTATTAAACAAGAATGTATTATACCAATCTGGAAAATTAACTGGTCAGGTTAATCCAATCTCTCGAACACATTTTAGTGACGCGTAAAGCAGATTCATTGAAGCGATTCCATGCAAGACAAACCTTGTCGACAATGTCGTTATAATCAGCAAAATTTTGATTAGCGAGATAGTGTTGTCGTAGCCAACTCCAAACTTGTTCAATCGGGTTAAGTTCAGGGGAATAGGGTGGAAGTTTGATGATACTGAGATTATTAAACTGATTGGCAATATCGTCAGTATGCCAGCCTGCACCATCCATCACCACAATAGCATAACGACCTTTTTCGGTGGTTCGTGATATTTGAGCAAGGTGTTCAATCATTATTTCTTTATTTACCCAAGGCACCACTAACGCCTCACCAATTCCTCTTGCTGGGCACACCGAACCAAATAGATAAGCATATTCAAACTGCTGTTGTTTTATCGCTCTTGGTCGAGTTCCTCGTTCAGCCCAAAGACGGGTCGTGGTATTTTGTTGTCCAAACCTTGCTTCATCTTGAAACCATACATCGACCTTATCGAGCGCTATATGTCCTGGGATCTTAAGGATCGTTTTAATTTTAAATTTTTTTAAAATTATCCTGAGCTTGCTGTGATTGTTTTGGATGTTTTGACCGTGATGTTATCCACGAAAAGCCCATGCGCTTAAGTAGATAATAGATAGAATCTGGGTGGTAGTTTTTATCAAATTCTTTGAGAATGTAAGCATGAATATCCGCGCCTATTAATCGCCCGCCAGAAGAGTCTTGAGCTTTAAGTTTAATATAATTGGATAACTGCTCACGTTGTTTAGATGTGAGAAATGCAGGGCGACCACTACGCGGTTTTTCTTGAAGCCCTTCTAAGCCTTCTTCAAGAAAAACACTAACCCATTTATTAACACTTGTTCGGCTAACTTTGAGATATTTAGCAATTTGAGTACGAGATTTACCTTCCTTGAAGTGCTCCAAGGCAAGTAATCTCATTTTCATTTGAATTGTTTTTTGTTGGCGAGCAAGCTTTTTAAAGTCAGTATTGTTTAGGCTGTCCATAGCGAATCTCATCTAAAAATGATGGGTTCAATTAGATCATAATTTTAGTTAGATTGGTATTAGCATAATAGAAAGGGAGATTTATCGTCTGCAGCGTTGCGATCGTGAGTTACTAGAAAAAGTCGAAGAGGATGGAGAGGATAATAAACGACGGGAAAGGGTACTTAAAGAGATCAGGAACAAAAAACGAGATGCCTTTATTAACTGTCGATCATATGGCATTAATTAAATTACATCTCGTATGTCGCAAATTGACCATGTGGGTATAAATAGTGCGCATTCATTTGCCCACAGGTAAAATCTTCATTATCGTCTAAATCTGGTGTCACAGTATAATCAACAATTCGTGTTATTGATCCATTTTTGATAATGGCCTTTATTCGTACTATTGCGCCTGAGTAGAGTCGTTTATCATCCAGCGCATTTGTCCTTAGCTTTATTATTTCATCACCATCACAGGTATCGTCCCCAATTTCTTCTGCATACGTTAACTCCCAGCATTTTTCTGTGTTGTGGTAACGTCTAACGATAACACCAATGTCAATGTACGGCTTATAAAGTATTAATTCCTTTTGTTGGTTTAAGCCGAACATAAATTGAGACTCATCATGGCGATTTATAGCAGGAAAGCACGCTCGCAAGTTACGTAGCAATTGCTCATCTTCATTTCCATTGTCAATAAAGTCGACAAATTCCATCGTTCCATCACGATGCAGGCCGACTAAAGCGGTGACGTCGTGATCATTCTCTCGCCATAAAGGCACGATTTTCTGCCAGTTCTGAAGGGACATCCCAATCATCTTGCCTTGCCAGTGTACAAGGTAAGCAAAATAGTCGGCATCTTTGCTAAATATCTTTAATACACATGGTTGAACGTCGTCAGCATTTTCAAAGCTCATGAACGAACCACTTACGTCATAGTTATTCGTTGCTGTAAAAGTAGGAAATATTGGTCGTAATGATTTAGGCGCACCAAGCATCACATTATCACTGTCGATGCTCAACTTAATAGCATAGTTGTCATCTCGTGCATATTGAGCAAACAGCTCGCCTATTTTTGACGTCACTTGGCCTACACTGCCAGAGTAGCTTCGTTTTTTATTTAATTTATTGTTTACCCACGAAACTTCAGTTGGCTGACGTGTACTATTCACCTCGAATGTCCAATTGCTGCCGCGTATGCGGTGAGCTGTAAAGATTTTTACCATTCTCCTAACCCTTTTGTTGGCATTTTGTTCGTTGATGATGGCGTTTCAAATACGCGTATATCACTCTCATTTTTAACAAGTTTTGCCATGAGATCGGTATTTTCACTTACCACATTTTTGTGATTTATTTTGTGCAGCTTTTGTATATTGTGGATGTTAACACCATTATTATTTGTGACACTGTTTTGAGGTGTACTGCTTGCTACAGAGGGAGCTGCTTGCACATTGCTAGGTGGTGTCGGAGGCATATTGTTATCGATGACATGCTGACGTCCAACTGAGCCTTGTATTTTATCCCACATGGAGTCCTCTCCAGCCATTGCGCCATTCAATCGTTGTATATACGATTCACTCTCGGATTGCTCGGCTAACTGAGGTAACAATAATCTCATTAGTCGACGTATTGCTGATTTACGGTACATCTGGTGGACAAACACTGAATCCCACACAGTAAAATTCAATGACATACGCATTTTTTCTTGAATTTCGTTCAGTTCATCTGCGGATAATTTTTCACAAAAAACGACACCAGAATTTAAAATGGCAATGGCAAAACTACCGTCGAGTTCGCCGCGGTCTTCAATACGATCAGAGAGTGTTTTCGCAGAGTGGTCAGGTAGTTTAAATGCACCATGGTAAGTGAAATTGTCATCACGAAAAACACACGATGAGGTGATCTGTTGTACAAGGCCACTATCACATGCGAGTTTTATATAACCATGATAGGTTGGCATGTATTCGGCATACGCATTCATTCCGTCATTGCGTACCACAAACAATGCCAGTTTATTAAATGGACATAAGGTAAGACCAACGCGTGCTGCTTGCAGTGCTGCATAATAAACAGAATTAGCATCGATGTTTGCCCACACATTCGGACCTGTGTTTTCTAGCCATTGCGACATGTATGTCAGTTCATTATCGACATTCAAATTTGCACCATTGGTATCAACGATTTTTTGAAACTCAACCTTGGTTGCCATGATCGCTTGATAGGCTAATGATTGTGTATAATTCAAGGTTATCACCTTTAAAGTAGATAATTGGGGATTTTAATTTTTCGAATCGTGTCAGTATGAGAGTATCCTCGCCAGCTGTTTGTTTCTTTGCAGTGTTTCAATAGGTTTAATCCATCTATCATTTTCTGCATGGCGTCCTCACCATCATCGAGTTCGTACACTTCGCACCAATCACATTCGACATACTCAACGGTTAGGAAAATAAAGTTAGTTATTTTCACGCCCAGAATAGATGCTACATATGTGTAAAATGCCTCCTGAATGTGATAACCCAAGTTGCCTGATTGCTTGGCAAATTCTATTGGGTTGGTGCTCCTCGTGGTTTTCACATCGACTGCAATGTTGTCAAAACGTAACCAATCAAATCGACACTTTAGCCACATGCCAGTGATCGGACATTTTGTAATAAACGATATTTCAGGCAATCCATTTTTAACTAATGCATTGGCTATTTCATTTTCTTGCTGTGACTCTAGGACACGGTGTGCATCGTCCCACACAATAGGATCAATCTCTTTTTTACCCGTGTGGCTGGTATTGTTATTGTGTTGAGTAATTAAATCATCGAGAAACTCAAGCTGAGGTTCAGCTTGTTTTAATGCTTCAATACAACGTTCTTTTTTAGCCGTCTTTGGTATTGTAATACCTCTATCAGCACACATTTCTCTATAACCTGCTACAGACAGTGATAACGCATCAGGATAATCGCTTGCGGTAATACCACGGAAATAACGGTCGTAAAAGCCATGTGGTTCTAATATTAGCTCATGACCATATGTACCCGCATCGAGAGTATTTTGTGTCTGTTTAGTGGTTCGTTTTCTGTCTATGCCGCTAAGATATTGACGATAGAAATGCGCAGGTGTCTTCGTTACCAACGTTTTGATCTGGGAGCTACTGTAAGCAGGTAAGGAGTGATAAACCTCATTTTCTAAATCAATATAGATGCCCTCAATCAGCTCACCGTTATCATCTTTATAAGTCGGCTTGTTGTATTTATCGTAGGCACGTTTGACCTCACAAATCATGCCTGGAAATTTAAAATTGGTAATGACTTCGCTTGCTGACATCGCTTCCATTAAAGACATAAAATTCACTTCGCTGCTAACTATATAAATGAGTATAGTGACGCCAGCGAGGATTACAAGGTTAAAGTTAAAAAATATTTTCTATTATTCTAATTAATTCAGTGGGTTGTAGCTGTCGATAAGTGACGTTATGCATTGCTATAGATTATCGACACTGCTCAAATCGTTAAATCCCAGCCATCATCGCGGCAATATGAAAATTCATACAATGGCATGGTTGTTTTTAATGATGCTATTACTTCGTCAATGATTTCTTGAGTGAGTGTTGTGCACACTTCGTCGAGGATTGAACGTACATCGCCAGGCTCATCAGCACTAATATGGACGTTTAGTTTGACGATAATTGCCGCTGCCGAGTTATTTACTGTAGTAACCATATAAACTCCATTAATTGTTATTGAATCGATGTATTACATCATTATTCGATATATTTATGGATGATGATCGTGGATTTAAAGTTTATATTGCCCTTTGCTGAAAACCAGAAAAAACGGTCTTTTGGTTCTGGCTGCGGTGTTCCGCTCATAATGTTAAATGACGACACCAAATGTGCTGGTATAACTAAAAATGGCTACAATTTAGTAGTGAAGAATAATAATCACTGGATTGGCGATTCTATAATGCCCAATATTCAGGAGTGTTATGACGTCATAGCTAACAGCAATAATAATTATGTACTGACAAAAATAAATCTCGGTCCTAATGCCGTTTCCAATCGTGATATTACGGCATTAATAAAGTTGAAACGTCCTTCAAACGTGATGTTATGCGGTACTTACCAACATATGTGTAAGGAAGACTATTTTCTCGGTTATTTGATAGATTGCCGTGACGACTGTACTGAATTGGTTGATGATCGTATTTGTGAACGTATCAATCATTTCAGCACACGGTATAAAACGGTTACATGGTTAGCGAACAGGGAGCGTGCTAATTTTGATGTCATATCAAAAGTATTTTCGGCGCGTAAATCTAATTTATATCAACCATTTATCGATTTAGCTCTGCTTCACTTGTCAACTGCTGCAATCATCTTATGTAATCGTGATGATACGCCGCTTGTCCGTCAACGTGCATTTTGGTGTCAACTTTACAATGTACCGTTCCGCGTCATTACAATTAATGAGTGAAAATTAGCATGGTTATTTTCAGATAGTGATCTGCTACCGCCGTATATTAACACTTACATGGTTCTTATTTAGGATGCGGAATGAGCGACGTTCATAGCCTTATTGTTCCTTTTTTACTTTTGTTATTGATCCCAAAACTTACGGTCAAAAACAAAATCACTTATTACCTCTTTGGAATCATCGGTGTGCCGATACATGAAATGAGCCATTATTTAATTGCACGGTGTGTCGGATTTCAAATAGATGATGCAAAGTTTATTCAAGATCCAAGTGTAAATAACGGTTGTGCAGGTTATGTTGTTTATCGTTATAAACCGACATTAATAAATGAGGTTTTGGTGGTATTTGTTGGGTTGGCACCGTTATATATAGGAAGTGTGCTGATCTATTTTATTACCCAATTTTTTGGCTACCCAATATTTGATAATAATGTAAACGCACTACAGTTTGTATTAGATAGAATGTCAACGTTGGATGTGAAATGGGTTATTTACGCATGGTTAGTTGCATCAATCACTGTCAACATGATGCCTTCATCGCAAGACTTAAAAACATCGGTAAGAGGATTACTGCTGTTTTCTCTTATCATTTCACTAATCAGTTATTTTTTTAAGAACGAGTTAATGGAAATACTTGCTGTATTTGCTGGTGGTTTATCGTCGTGCATCACGGTTGGTGTCTCGGTTGTTGTCCCTTTTATCGCAATATTTAGCATTTATAACTTTATTTCGAGTTTTCGAAAAAAAAATCCAATTTGATGTATTACGATATTAGACTCATAAAAAGGAAACGATGATGAATAATATTACATTGATAACAATGTTAAGTATTGGCTTGATTGGCTGTTCGACATCACCATTAGAACGTCATGAAAAATTAGTAGAGAAACAATTTGAACAACGCGAAGATCGTGTTGATGAGGTCATTGATAATATCCCTGATTGGTACGTACAAGTGCCGCAACCGACAGGTTCAGGTTTTTATGCAGCCGGAACATCAACCGGTCGATTGTTAAAAACCTCAGTGATGAAATCAACATTAGATGCAGAATTCGCGCTTGCTAAACAGTATAAGCAGTTGGTCAGTGGTAATGAACGTAGCTTTGTTCGTGAGTCCGGTGAGGGTGATAACGCTCAACTGCAATCAGAAGCCCAACAGGTTGTCGATAAGTTGGTTAAAGAAGTTGATTTGTCAGGCTATAAAGTCATCGATAAATTAATACAAAAAGAGGGTGTTACGTACCGTTCGTATGTGCTGCTATACATGCCTTATGACGCGAATAATTTGGTTAAAATGGCACGCAAAACCACACGAATCGCAGCGCAAGAGGCTTACGATGAATTAGACCGACGCATAATTGAATCGGATAGTCGTGTTAATGATAGCCATTAATCATCTTAATTTCCAGCATGGATACCTCTTCCGTAGTCGCGAAGCGTGAAGGGAGGAAATGCCGCTCCGTATTGCTAAATTAATACAACCTCACAAACTAGGGTCTATACTTGTAAGTATGAAAGACATAGCGATGAAGTTCCGTTTGTACCCAACACCTAGTCAGGAAAATTTACTGGCTAGGACGTTCGGCTGTGTCCGTGTTGTCTACAATCAAATTCTCAAACACCGCACTGACGCTTATTACAGTGACAATGAGAAAATCAATTACAACAAGGCTTCTAGCTTATTGACTCAACTCAAAAAACAAGCTGAGTTCGAGTGGCTTAATGAAGTCTCTTGCGTGCCGCTACAACAAGCACTTCGACACCAGCAAACCGCTTTTCGTAATTTCTTTGAACACCGAGCAAACTACCCAAAGTTTAAGAAAAAACACGCTAAACAGTCGGCTGAGTTCACCAAATCTGCGTTTTACTATCGTGATGGTCAAATCACATTAGCCAAATGTAGCGAACCGCTTGATGTTCGTTGGTCACGGAAATTACCCAGCGACCCCACAACCGTTACTGTTACTAAAGACAGCACAGGCAGATACTTTGTTGCTTGTCGTTGCCAGTTCGACCCTAAATCACTGCCCGTTAGTAAAAAATCAGTGGGTATCGATTTAGGCTTGAAAGACATTTTTGTTACTTCCGATGGTGTAAGAACGGGCAATCAAAAATACACAAAACGTTATGCTAAGAAATTGGCTAAAGCTCAACGTAACCTTTCTCGTAAAAAGAAAGGGTCTAATAATCGCAATAAAGCACGTATCAAAGTTGCACGTATCAACGCTAAAATTGCTGATTGTCGTCGAGACTTTTCCCATAAACTGACTACCGCATTGATAAGAGAAAACCAATTTATCTTCACGGAAAGTCTTGCCGTTAAAAACATGATCAAGAATCACAAACTTGCTAAACACATTGCCGATGCTAATTGGGGTGAACTCGTCCGTCAGCTTACTTATAAAGCCGAATGGTACGGGCGTACTGTCGTTCAAATTGACAGGTTCTATCCCAGTTCTAAGCGTTGCAATGGCTGTGGTCACGTTGTCGATTCCTTACCATTACATATACGACATTGGGAATGTCCGTCTTGCCACTCTTGGCGAGATAGAGATCTCAATGCCGCATTAAATATCAAAGCTGTTGGGCAAACAGTGTTAGCCTGTGGAGCGTAAATAAGACTTTAGCCCCCGTGGTTAAAGCAATTCGCTATGAAACAGGAATCACCCACCGAAATAAGCGAAGCTAGGTGGGTGGAGGATGTCAATTTGTTAGAAAGTGACATAGGCTTAATTAGATGGTCCGCCTCACTCTAAAGCCGCTAGGCTTTAGTTGTGAGTATTAGGAGGCGAACCATCATGTTAATTAAAGTACTTGGTATTGATTTAGGCAAAACTTCATTTCATCTAATTGGACACGATCATGCGGGTCGTGAGGTATATCGCAAAAAATGTAACCGAGCTCAATTATTAAAAATATTACTTCAGCTTGATAAAACTACTGTTGCGATGGAATCTTGTGCTGGATCTCACTGGCTAGCAAGAAAGTGCCAATCTTTCGGGCATAACACCAAACTTATCCCTCCTCAATACGTTAAACCCTACGTAAAAACTAACCAAAATGATTACATTGATGCAGATGCTATCGCTGAAGCTTCTACTCGACCTTTAATGCGTTTTGTTAGTGTCAAAACTGAAGAATCTCAAATTTTATCTGCAGTACAACGCATCCGTTCTGGATTTATTAAAGAGCAAACAGCAACGATGTGTCGTATTGGTGCACTGCTACTTGAGTTTGGTATCACTTTTCCTCGTGGGCATGCGGCTATGGGGAAATTATTTCAGTGGCTTGCTGATAAAAATCACACCTTACCACCACTTTTGCTCCAAGAATTAGCTGTTCTTTATGAACATTATCAATATTTACATCAAAAGATTGCTGAGCAAGATAAAAAGATAAAAGCAGTTTTGAAAGAATCAGAAATGGGTGAATTATTACAAACTATCCCAGGTATTGGACCGATGATTGCGAGCGCATGTTTATCAGAAGTACCATCACCAAAAGATTTTAAAAATGGGCGACATTTAGCGGCATGGATGGGCTTAGTTCCTCGTCAATATTCAACTGGAGGGAAATCCACACTGCTGGGTATCAGTAAACGAGGGAATAAGTCATTAAGGACATTATTTATTCATGGAGCGCGAGCTTTGATATCAAGGCCAAAAATAGCTGAAGCTATTTTTGGGGATTGGATAACAGACTTATTAAAACGAAAACCATTTAACGTTGCAGTTGTGGCATTAGCTAATAAGTTGGCAAGGATCGCTTGGTCAGTAATGGTAACAGGACTGCCATTTAGAAAAATGAATTAATCAGATTTTCATGTGTAGAGAGATAACAGAACGGTTAAACCACCAAATAAAGGACCTGACATAAAAAACAGTGATTATACACTTTCGGTTTTTTAAGGATTATCTGGCGCGGAGCTTATCGTGGAGATGAAGTTTAAGTAAGTTAACTTCAATTAAACTCCGAATACATTAGCGCAAACCAACCTCGTTATCGAAATTTGCACTTGCAATAACGAGGCGGACCATACATTTTTATACCTTATCTATCGCGCATCTTCCTCTGGTACTGATCGGCGCATTATTACCAGATATTGATTTACCACAGTCGACGGTAGGCAGAAGGGTAATACTCTTATCGAAACCAATAAACCTGATTTTTGGACATAGAGGTGCGTTTCACAGCGTGGTAGCATGCGTTGCTTGTTACGGCTTGTTACGGCTTGTTTTCAATTATTGATGATGTTGTGGCACTGGCCGTGACCTTTGGTTATGTTTCACATTTGGTTGGTGATATGGCGACTAAGGCGGGGACTAATTTACTGTGGCCAATAACAAAGACTCGGTATCGTCTACCGATACTTTTTGCCCGTAATTCAGTATTTGAATATTTATCTACAGCACTATTAACGTGCTATGCGTTTATTACTGTCTTTGGTGGATCACGATAGGATATGGAATAAATGACGATATTTACGAATCGGTGATCCAATAAAACTTTCAAACGTAGATAAAATTTCATGGACTTTATCACTGCCAATTTTATATTTTTTCATGGTCTTATTTACACTGACATTGCGCGAAAGATCAGCCAGAATACTAATCTCCTTATCATTCATCTTCAGTAATTTTTGCATCCCAGATCTAATCGTAACCTGCGCGGCAACACGTGACATTTTCAATGGCGGCTGATGGCTGGCAGTGTACTGTTCAATAACATCGAACAGACATTCATAATCATAATCATCGGTATACATTGACAGTAATTTAGAGTGGCCAACATAAGCACACATCTCCGTCATGTGCGGTTTTTGTGTATATTTGGTAATAAAGATGATGTCACACATGATATTCGATTTAGTGAACGTTTTCATCACGCGAAATGTATCAATAATCGGCAGGGCATCGAGATGTACAATGACCATGTCAAATCCGTTGGCGTGTGCTAGAAACTCTTCATTGCGTGCATTATCATAGACATAAACATTATTATGCTTACCTGCCTCTAGCGCAAGCTGCAGTGTTTTTCCAAAAATGGTCCTATCAATTATTGCTATATTCATCCTGATGTCACCAATAATTACGGCACGATTCAGCAGGACTTTTCTTGATTCTGTCCCACACCGACATTGTTCTCAGTAGATAGTTTGTTTTATGTTTAACTGTTTTGCTGTTGTAGCAACCGACAGCCTCCCATATATTCCAGTTAACTGTTTTATGTACTAAACACCCACGAAAAATATCCGCACTGATATTGATATTTAGCTGAGTATCGTAAGCCACATCTCTCCATGTTTTATCAGGGTAATGCTTCTCAATGTGTTTTTTGTGGATTGTATTCACTTGAGCTGGACCAAGATCCCACGACTTATTTGCGTTTTGCCGTGCTGTACCTTTTTTGCCGCCTTCACTGATAATCAGCAAGTTGAGATAATCTCGAGGCACATTTTTTTCATGGGCTGCGATATTGACAGCAGTACATCGTTCTTGGTGAGATAGAGGCTGTGTTGGTAACCCGTCGTGTATGGGTAAATCAATGAACATATGAACTCCTTTTCTATTATCTTAAGACTCTTTACTTCCACCTTTCACGCTTAAGCATCCGTTTTTAAGTTCACTAATTTCAACATCCATTCGAGAAAATTATAAAATTAAGGTTCACTAAGGAGCGATCACATGTTCAATACAAGCGTGTCAAAAATTAAAGAAATAAGCATATTCCGTTTATCATCACTCATACCACGTGATCCTAAGATACTGATATTGTTGATGCTCGTAGTCAATTGCATCACAATTTATGACAACAACAACCGCAACGAAAAGATAAACAAAATTACTAAGCTCTATGTGACGTGTTCTAATGCAATAATGACCAAAGCACTTCCTTCTGCTGAATGTACAGCATTGATTGATAGAGTTGCTAAGAACCCGAAATCATTACCTGCTTCTATTACATTGACTGATATTTATGCATTAGATCAAAACATAAGATCTTTAGACAGTTCATTCCCCGATATTTCTGCCATCACATCTGGCGATATTTCTCAGCTACCATCCGGTAAATATTACGCAAGAAAGATGTACGGCTGGTAGATTAATAACAGTATTTCACTATATCTTCTTTTATAGTGGCCAACTCTTGTGAAGATTCATCTAATAAGTTGTATTCAAGCGTTACGGTTAGCCATTTTTTAATGTATGCACAGGCATCGTTCTTATTTCCATTCCAACCGATAGTATTATATAACTCCCTTTCGAAGTCATACTCTATTGTTATCATATTACCATTGTTTTGTTGATGTTTTGCGAGTGGAATTAGATTGTTACTGTCCGTAGATAGACGATATTGCAAATAATTAGATATACGTCCAACTTTTTTATATTGAATATAGCTCCAGGGTACAACGTGCCCAACATGAATGTTGTCAGCCTTAGTTTCTACGATCCTGCCTGTGTCTTGACTTGCTGTATACACTACCCAATGTCCAGTATCGACAATGCACTGCCTATTGGTTTTGTAGGTAACTGGTATTTCGCTGCTGTTTTTAAGGAAAGCATTTCTAGCATTCATACATGTTGTACCAAATGGTGCCGTAAGAGCCTCCTGAAATGGCGCAAAATCATCAGTAAATGCTGGTGGAGTGATCGTTTTTGCCTGTTTATTTAATAACTCGGCTTTTAGTTGAGGGTGCAATTTCGTGTGCAAGGATGACGCTAGGTAACCACCATATTCAATGCAGTGTTCTAAATTGTTAAAACTTATAAATTCATTATTTGAACGCTTTAGCGCGGCATTAAACCCTGCGTGATCGTGTATGTATGAATAACAATTCTGATTAACCAAAATGACATTTGAATGTCTGTCTTTATAGGTTTTTTTATAGGCATTATCGGTGACACTACACGAGGCGAGTGAAGTGGTGATCGTTGCTGCAAATAATAATCGTATCATCGAGGCCTCCTGTTTTTATTATTGTTTTACACCATTGTTTCCATCGTTAACCAAGGCCGATGTGATGTATCACTATACTAAACATTAGTGAGTATTTTCTTTATGAATAAAACACATATACAACTATTTAGTGTCTTAATGACGCATGCTGAAACAGTCGATGAAGTACGCGATAAACTGGTACTGAATTGGGTAAATAACAGAGTTGATTAATCTTCTATAATCTATAATTATGGAAAAGCGATTAGTTAAGCTGCACGACTTCTCGGCACTGAACCAGCCACTTTAAGAAAGTGGAAAAAACAGGCGAGTTACTGCCAGCAAGAAAAACCAAAGGTGGCACTCGATATTATGATGTAGCGGAATTGTTGGGGCTGAATAACGAATCCGCCCCAACGCTTGAGTAAAATGAGTACTTAATTAATACAATTTGATACCAATAAGAATTTCCATTTTCTTCCTTCAACGTTGAGAATACATAAAAACCACGTTTTATAAACCATTGAGCTTCAATAGGGATTGCTTTCTTATTATCTTCAGATAAAAGCTTAACAATACCTGATTACCACCGAGACTCAGCCAGCGTTAATAATTTCTCTGGCATCGGTGGTGATTTTGCACCACATTTAATTAGCGTATTGAATATATCTTCAACTCGAAACCGATAATTAAATCGAAAACAGAATTCACCAAGATAACGAGGAATATGCTTTTCTCTAATTGCGTGATATGTCCCTTTTATCGAATTTTTAACGTTACTAATCATGGTATCGACCCAATAAAATGCAGCTTCATATTGGTGAAGTTCTTTACCATTTTTTGGTAATGAACCATGAATAATATCTGCTGCTAACAGACCATTAAAACAGGGTAAAACATCTGATATGACTAACGTTTTTTCTTGTAAATGCTTTTTAGCCCAATCTGTAATTTCTTGTTTTTTTAAACAAGAAACAACACTTAGCCGCATATAAATAGGATGACCTTCTTCATTCAAAGAGATCGCTGATACAAAAGGTGTTTTACCTTTGGCACCACGTCCTCGCTTTCCTTTTTGTTTACCTCCAATATATGCATCATCCAATTGCACGATATTGCCTAACTTTCGATTATCATCATGCTCTTTCATCACTTGCATGAGCTTATGTTTTATTCGCCATGCTGCGTTATAAGAAACCCCTAATTTACGCTTTAGCTCTAATGCTGAAATACTGTTTTTATCTTGTGTGATGAGATAAATAGCTAAAAACCAAGTAGTTAACGGTAATTTTGAATGGGAAAATAAAGTACCTGCCGTCAATGATGTCTGATGGTGACACTTATTACATTGATATAATGACCGTGATTTAAGTTCACAATAACTTTTAGAAGCACAGGTAGGGCAAACGTAACCATTTTTCCATCGAATATTAAATAAACGCTCTCTACATTGAATTTCTGTCCCATACATTTGCATAAATTCGGGTATAGAAAAGCCTTTCTGAAATTGGATTGAATTCTTAGGCATAACGTCACTCCTATACTTCAATATCTTGAAGTATAGGAGATAATTTAACAGTGGCTGTTAAATAGTGGTAATCAGGTAACAATATGAATAATATGTGGTGGAGTTAGTTTAATATAGTTGTTATGTTCAACGCTATCATTATATGTGAGGTTATCATAAACCCAAATCCTCAAAACGATAATTATTTTTATTCATCCACTCGTTATAGTAATCGTGATGCTGACTATTTAATAATACTGTTACACACTTAATAGTATTATTGTTAAACTCTTCACCATTGGCATGTTCTGATAGGCAATTATCCATAACATCAGGATCATTAGCACTACTACCATACATTTTACAAAAATCTGAATAATCACTCATGAGTAAATAATCTTTTGTTGTTTATGTTTCGTCATATTAAATCTAAATGAAATCGTGATTTTTGACATTTAATGTGTATTTTAAATGGATAGGAATCTGAAAGATTACTATCCCTCAAGAAAAAACCAAGACAAACCGTCATTTTGACCTTTTTCATTATGGATGAATTAAGAAATGAGAAAATTCGAATAGAATTAAAGCAGTTTTGATCATAAACACTGATTTTGAATAGATTTACCCTAACTACGGCCTGAAATTGGCCTCTGTAACGCGATATTTTCTATCGCTGAGACTAATTAGCCTATTTTTAATCCTGCTATAAACCCCGTGAATACCATTCGAGCATCACATAAAATACATTTGAATAGATCAACTTTCAAAAAGGCTTTCATCATCGCTGCAAAACCAAAGGTTTTGGCAGTAACAACCTCTTGTCCGAGTTGTTTATATATCAATGGCAATAAGCGTCCCCGTAAACGGTTCGATAAAAACCAAAATAACGGATTATTTTGAGGTGTTTTTCAGGCACATGGTTCAATATCCTCAGCGTCATTTCTGTTTGGCTTAAGGTTAAATCTTTATAGCTTTTACTTCTGTGGTCTAGATAAGTAAACGTCACATCCCCCACCGGTGTAATCAGCCAACCGAGTAGCCGCTATCGACAGCTTTTTCACGTAACTCCCTAAATATTTCGCGGGATGCGTCTTATGAGTGGTATTTTGGGCAACATTAACATTCCAATAGCTATTATAGTTTCTGTCTAAAAATGCAGTCTAGGACTGAGGGCTATTGCCTTCCATCTCCAATTCTGGCGGTAAAATTAATACGGAATAATGTGCTCTTAATCGGCTAATGACCCCATAACGCCATTGCTTCATTAACAAACCAAACTTAAATGAAAATGGTTTTAACTTCCTCCTTTTGATTTAAGCCGAATTCCGCTATCGATAAATGGATATGGCAATTGAAATTTATTTGTCGTCCTAAGCATTCAGCTCATCATGCATTATTTCAAGCAAAACAATACATTCGAAAGGGATATGGCTGGATTGTTAATATTGGATTACAGAGATTATCACTCACTTAACTGTTACGAACTGCCCAGTACGGATCCGTATGCTGGGTGGTGTGGGGGAGCGAGGCTGTGAGGCATCGCTCTATCTCGATATAGTGATATTACTTTTTGTTTGTGTTTATTTAACATGTTGAGATTGTTGTGTTTATATTTTTGTTTCAGCGTGCAATAACCATTTTTCACCAGAGGCAAGCATTCTTTCTCGCCGCTATTATCTATTATAGACAGACAAACTTGTCTTCCTGTTACCTCTCCTCTGATTGATTACTATAACTTCATTCGCTGCACTGGCAGTTTTATAGGAGTGACGTTATGAGTACCACGTTTGATTATCACAACGATTTAGTTGTGAACCCTGCCCCTCGATGCCCTTGTATGTTGGTGCTAGATGCATCATCAAGTATGGGGGGGAGTCGTATTGATGAGCTTAATCGTGGAGTAAGTCAATTTATCGCTGAATTAAAAAGTGATGATGTTGCTGCTAGCTCTGTTGAGATTGGCGTGGTGACATTTGGTCATCAAGTAGAGCAAGTACAACCGCTAACGTGTGTTGACGATATTATTGATGTCGGTCGTGTTGAGGCTTGCGGTATGACTCCGATGGGGGAAGCTGTAGAGCTTGCTATTCAAAAATTGGAAGCGCGTAAGCAGCAGTATCAGCAAAATGGGGTGAGTTATTATCAGCCTTGGTTGGTCTTGATGACAGACGGTGAGCCGAATGATCACTGGCAGGCTGCCGCGCAAAAATTAAAAAATTTAGCGCAAACAAAAAAAATGGTGGTGTTGTGTATCGGTATTGGTGAAGACGCTAACTTATCGCTGTTATCTGAATTTTCTGCGATGCCACCTAAGCAACTGTATGGTTTGAAATTTAAAGAGTTTTTTTTGTGGTTATCGCAAAGCATGATGCGCGTGAGTGCCTCTACACCTGGTGACAGTATTCGTCTGCCAAGCACCCAATCTTGGGATTCACTGGATATTTAGTGGTTAAACAGATAGCGCCAAGAGGTGAATAGTTCACCTCTTGGCGGTTGATGATTATTAGGAATATAAAATGTCGAAACCTCATGTTATACCCAGTCACTACGCTCCACTACAAGCGCAACAGTATTTATTACTGCCTGTTTTAGTGCCGAAAAAAGAAGATCAATCTTGTGAGATAAAAGGATGGCAGGCCGTCGCTCAGGCAGTGATGGGATACCGTCATAGCGTAACAGGACAACCTTGCCAAGATGCAGCATCAGCACAAACACGTTTGCGTCCCATTGTAGTTAATTGTGATGGTGCGGGCAGTGCTAAATTGTCTCACTTTGGCTCAAATGCATTAAGCCAACAACTGCAACGTCTTTTTATGACATTAGAGCCGTTATTAGCAGAATGGTTAGATACCAAAGATGTGGATACTGAACAGATCAGTGAGCGCTTGGCTAGTATTATTGCGCGACACAGTAAAGGGATCATAAAAGATATTGCTACTCATTGGCAGCAGCCAGAAACCGCTTTTCGCTCAACGTTATTAGTTGCAATTATGGGTAAATACCATCATTTCTGGTTACAAATCGGAGATGGCTATTTACTGCGTCGATGTGAACATGATGAAACTCACGCATGGCAAGTGATGGTGATGCCTGAAAAGGGAGAGTTTGCTAATCATACTTGTTTTGTTGATCCAGCATTAACTATGGCGCATGTGCAGTATGGCATGGCATCAGCAACCGAGATCTCAGGGCTTGCCGCTATGAGTGATGGCGCGGCAGAGCGGCTAATGAATTTACAATACCATACCAGTGCGCCCTTAGTTGAACGTTTTGCATCGCTTTTATCACAGCAGAGCTCACACAGAGTCCTATTTGAGTTTTTATCCGATCCCTCTGTATGGGGAAAAACCTCCGGTGATGATAAGAGTATAAGTATGGTTGTTGCACCAAAAGCAAACGCGAATGAACAATGATCGTTGGTATTATTCTCATTAAATATCGTTAAGTATCAATAGCCTTAAGAGGGAGTGGCAATGACAAATATTTATGATCCATGTGGTAAAGGGCAGCGATTAGGTCAGGAAATTAAGGCCGGAGGAGAGGGCACGGTATTTGATGTCACTCACCGCCCAGCAGCTGTTGCTAAAGTGTATCATCCTGAGTTGCGTGATGAACAACAACGCCAAACTAAAGTCACAGCGCAAATTAATGTGCTGCGACAGCATCCTCAATTGGCGCAGTTACCACTGGCTTGGCCGCGAATGGCTATTTTTGATCAACATCAGCAATGGCTAGGTTATGTGATGCCAAAGGTCGCGGGAATGACGCTCAGTTTATTCCGTAACCCCAAAAAGGTAAAACAACGCTTAGGTGGAATAGACAGGGTTGATGTAGCAGAGTATCTGATCAATCTACTCTCAACAGTTAATACCTTACATCAACATAATATTTTTCTTGGTGATATTAACTTGGATAATTTTTTGGTTGATCCGCTAACGAAAAAGGTTCATTTGATTGATTGTGATAGCTATCAGTTTGTTCATAACGGAACCTGCTACCCTTGTCCTGTCGGTCAAGATGCAATGATCCCGCCAGAGCATCAGGGAAAAAATTTACGCAATGTTGAGCGTAATGCACAAAGTGATTGTTTTTCTTTGGCGGTGATTTGTTTCATGCTGTTAATGAGTGGGCGCCATCCCTATGAGCATATCGGCGGCACCAGTACCGTCGAAAATATAAGAAAAGGTCACTTTCCTTACGGTCAAAAAATTCGCCCTGGCAGTCAAGGTTCGATCCCGATTGGTCCGTGGTATACATGGTGGAGTCATTTAACCTTTAAGTTAAAATCGGCATTTATTCAAACCTTTACCGAGGGAGCGCATGATCCCAACAAGCGTGTCGGGGTGAAACAGTGGATCACGTTACTTGAGCAATATAAGTGGTCATTGGAAAACAATAAAGGGGATTTAAGTCGAGAGTTGTGGCCAACAGAGGTGAAATCCAGTGATCATAAAGCCTGATGCCATTGGACTGTGAATAACGATCCCAAAAAAATCGACAGCGATGTCGGTTTTTTATCTCTTTAAGCAGGGCATGTCATTTCTGACAGGAAATACATGATCTACTCGATTTGTAAAAGGCAATAATTTATTCAAACATCTGTTTTAAACAATAAAAAGTTACGGTGAGTTATTCCCTCTTAATATTGAAAAGTAGTCAAAGATGTATCTTCTCCAACCCTATAATTTATTTAACTAATTGAATATCTGTTATTTTATGTTTTTGTTTCAGCGTGAAATAACCATTTTTTCACCAGAGGCAAGCATTATTTCTCGCCGCTATTATCTATTATAGACAGACAAACTTGTCTTCCTGTTACCTCTCCTCTAATTGATTACTATAACTTCATTCGCTACTGATACAGCGAATACACCATCAATCAACTAAGGAGCTTTATATGACGAATACAATTCGACTTCCTCACACCTGCCCTCATTACAAAAATGTGACGGCAAACACACCGCAACAACTGCAACACTTATTTGGCTTTCGTGCTAACAGTCAAGGACATGTGATCTCACAAAGTTGGTGTATGAAGTGCCGCTCTGGCCAATAACGGCCTTGTTTAAAAAGGCACACGACAAGTTTGTGTGCCCTATTAAGATTGTTTTAATCCTTATACTAAAGCTAAGTTCATTTATTAAGGGAAATATCATGGTAACTGTTAGTCGTACTTATTCTGCATATCAAAAGAAAGTGATTCGATCATTAGCTAAATTAGTCGGCGCTCGCGCATTTCGTTATGAAAAAGCACAAAATAATCATTTGAAAATTCATATCGAAGGGGTTGATAAGCCTATTTTTACCAGTTCGACGCCATCGGATTGTAAAGCGTTAGAAAATTTTATGTCACAGGTACGGGTGATGATACGCGCCGCCGAAAAACAATATCCTTTAGCGGTGAAAGTTTGTGAAGCGAACCCTAAACAACCGCATGTGTGCAGTCATGAAAAGATGATCACCAGTATTGTGAAAAATATGCGCTTAATGGCGGCAGATTTACAAGATAAGGAAATAGAGATGGTATTTGAGCAACAGTCTGTTGATGGGATCGGCGAGCATCGTCAGCAAATGATCAAAAAAGCGATTAATACCGCATTGGGTCATCGAAAAGGTGGACGTTATCTTACGCCTTCGGTTATGCGCTGTATTGAAGAGGACATTTCACATCATGTTGATTTTATTTTACCTACCGTTGCTCATTATGCTGAGTTATTAAGTAAAAGTAAGATCTCAGCGAAATCGAAACAGGAAGTCGCGGTAGCGCTGGATGCTGAACGTGATGACAAAGATCTTATTGCTGAAGAGATTGAAATTGATCAAGAGAAAGAGACGTTAGCCTTAGCTGATGTGTTTCAAATGCCAGTTAAACATGATCAACCACTAACAAAAGACAATAAGCAAAAAGTAAAATCAGTTAAAAAATTAGCGCAGAAGAAGCCATCTCGTATGGCTCAACAACATGTTGGCGAAGATGACATGTCAATGTTGATGACGTTGACTTCTGAACAACGTATTACTCAAGCTAAAGCATTAACAATGGTGCAGATCCAAGCGCTAGTTGATGATTTAAAACAGGCAATGGTTGAGAAACATGATGAAGATATTGATGATGTTATTCGTTTAATGGCACAAAAAGGCTTAGCAATTGAAGATATTATGCGACGTTTAAACGCAGCGTAATGATTGTTATCGACAAAGGGCTGAAGTCTATCTTTGGCCTTTTGTATGATAATATCAACTTAAACAATAAGGAGCACTGCATGTCATTTAATATCCTTTCCCCTTTTATGGGGCTGCATTACACATTAAGCATTCACGAACATCAGGCTGAGATTGTTGTTACACAATGTAATGGCGATATTTTACCGCCATTAGTTAAAATTGAATTAGTTTTAGCCGAGCAAGGCGTAACAGCGATCCATTTAAACACCGCTGATGGTGTGCATATTGATGAGCACCGATTAGATAAAATCCATTATTATCCTGAGCCAAAAGGGTGGAAAAAGGCGGTTACTTACCGAAAGGCGGTACGTTTTTCGATAACAGAGAAGTGTAATTATCACTGTTTCTTTTGCCATGAAGAAGGCATGGAAATGGATGTTAAACGTCATTCAGTGGATGTCGCGCGTTTTTTTGAGATCATCGATCAACTGGCGGAGTTAGGTTATGACGATTTTACCTTTACCGGTGGTGAGCCATTATTAAATTGGCGTGGCATTGAAGCGTGTTTAGATCACATGGAAGCGATTGGATATTTACCAGAAATTACGATAGTCACCAATGGTGAGCGTTTACAGCCAAGAATGCTGCAACGACTCAATGCTTATCCTGGTAAAGTTCGCTTTAATTTATCTTTACATAGTTTATTAAATGATGACTATCTGGCGATTGTTCATCGAATCAAAAAGCCAACAATGGGCTCTGACGCGCTACTTGATAATATTAAACAAAAAATGGCAATGATTGCTGATGCTGGTATTCCGTTTAAGTTAAATGTGGTGTTATTAAAAGGGCTAAATACATCCACAGAAGCACTTGAAGCGATTTTACAGTATGCCGCACAGTGTGGCGCGTCTGCGGTTAAATTTCTTGAACTACTGATCACTGAAAACTTACGTCAATTTTATCATTACTTTTATACGCTTGGTGCCGTTAAACACGCATTAGATAGTGATTTAACACTGCTGTGGCAGAACCAGAAAAAAGATGTCTATCAGTATAAACAAAGTGGCTTAGACGTTGAATTACAACATTGCCCCTGTGCCCGTGGTTGTAATACTTGTTTCTTAAATCGTGGGGTTACTTTTACCGCTGAAATGAAATTTTTTCCGTGTTTTTTACGTCCAGAAGATGCATTGACATTAACCGCGAATAACCTTAAGCAATCGATTATTGAAGGCGATCAGTATATCGATAAAATGGCGTGTTATTACCAAGATAATAGTCCGATCTTAATTAAAGAAGCCTATAGTTCAAAGCAAGAGAAAGCGTATTACTATCTGTTAACGGCAGAGCAACAACTAAAAGTTGAACATTTATTGGCGGGTCAATTAGAGCGTGTACGTGAATTTAGTGAGCATTATTATATTGCCGATCAACAACCGTCTTACACCTATCGAAAATTAACGATCAATAGTTACGATTTAACCGCTCTTGAAGTCTATCAGCAGTTAACGATTGATAGCGATGGCGCACATTGCACTGAATTTCTGCATGATGGTATTCGTGTTACGGATCGTGCTCGTTATCAAACCGCGATGCAAGAGCAAGGTTATCACAACGGACAGACATTGTTATGGTCGCTTGAATATTATAAAGGTAAAGATCAAGCCTATTCTATTAGCCATAACCAAGATACAGGGTTACGCTTTTTACGTACCGAAAAGCCATTTACAGAATTGACGTTGGCATTGTCTCCACTTCGTAGCCCTATCGTTGATGTGATCTGTCAGGCTCAACAACAATAAGATCAAAAGCAATGAACAACAAGCGTTTAACAGCATTAGGCGAATATTGTCGTCAAAAAATCATGGCACAAGCAGTTTCAGATCAAGCGCATGATATTAGCCATATTTTACGGGTTATTAACAATGCACAAAAGATAGCGGCACATGAAAGCGCCAATTGGCAAGTCGTGTTACCGGCAGCATGGTTACATGATTGTGTTTGTTACCCTAAAACACATCCGTTGCGCGCCAAAAGTGCCTATTTAGCCGCCGATCAAGCCATTGAATGGTTACAATCATGGGATTATCCTGCGCATTATTTGCCGCAGGTACATCATGCGATTGTAGCGCATAGCTACAGTGCGGGAGTCATACCGATAACGCTTGAAGCTAAAATTGTTCAAGATGCAGATCGATTAGATGCATTAGGGGCGATTGGTCTTGCCCGTTGCTTGCAAGTGGGGGGAGCGCAGCAATTAGCCTTATATGATTGTGATGATCCGTTTTGTCATCAACGTTTACCTAACGATAAAAGGTATATTTTAGATCATTATTTTCAAAAATTGCGCCATTTGCCCGAGCAGTTACATACTGATTCAGCTAAACGGATCGCAAAACAGCGATTACCCTTTATGGAACAATTTATGGTGCAATTAGCCACTGAGATTTAATCTACGTTGAGATGCTAGATATAAAAAAACCGACATTTATGTCGGTTTTTTTATATCCCTTCAAGCAGGGCATGTCATTTCTGACATAAAGAAGAAGTTGTTAAAGTTAAAGCCAATCTGGTCTTAATCCCTTCAAGCAGGGCATGTCATTTCTGACCTTACATCACGATGGTAGAAAGGGAGATGCACTAAGTCTTAATCCCTTCAAGCAGGGCATGTCATTTCTGACTAGTAGAGTTGGAATTAAGCCAGATCATCGCAGCAGTCTTAATCCCTTCAAGCAGGGCATGTCATTTCTGACCAGCAAATAAATCTAACTCAACCAATAAGGGTCGTCTTAATCCCTTCAAGCAGGGCATGTCATTTCTGACAAGACAAAATTCTAAGCCATTGAATAATAAAAGGCAAGATCTGATTCAAACAAGCGTTTAAAACACGGGAAAAATTTATAAATAAAGCAATATCAATGCCAATTAATTTATTACTAATAATAATCAATGGCTTAAATAAAATATATTTCTGTTGGCATGAATATTTCCCGAAAGTTGAGAAAATAAGTGTTAAATTTATGTTAAATATGACTAATTGTTAATGCGGCCGTGGTTCATGCTGTTTTATTTGTTTAAATAGTTATTTATCTGGCTGTTGGAAGGGGGTAAGTTGTACTATCACCCTTGGTTTTTCTTGCTATTTTTTAACTTAACCTATTGATTGTTATGTAATTATAGGCTGCGTTTCAGGGTGAAATTGCCTTTTTTGGTGCGGTTGGTACGGTAACCACGATTGGCGCTATCGTGAGTGTTGTCGTTGGCGGTGGGATCGGTGCTGTAGAAGCTAAAACGGAAGATGATTGATTTTATTTAGAATGAAATAACACAAAAACGACGCTCGAGTGTCGTTTTTGTGTTTATAACGATTATAAAGAGAGCCGAAGTTATAGACGGTTATCTCACGTTATTTTTATAATGGCTATTTACGCACTAATACAATGCGAAGCTTTCATCATTATATTCTTTGCTACTTTTAACTGTCTTTTGATGCGCCTCTAATGGTGTCGCAACGGCTTGATAAAAAGCATTGAGATCGGCATAACACGTCATACCATCACTCTGCAATTCACTCGACATGGCGCCATGTTGCCAGTCTTTTTGATCACCGAGTACGAATAAATGGTGTTTAGCCCGTGTGACGGCAACATTAAGTAAATTGGGCTTACTGTTAACCCAAGTGATCCCGCCAGTATTTTTTCTAATTTGTGATGCTGCTGTACAGATCAAGACTGTTGATGCTTCTTTACCTTGGAAGGTATGCACTGTGCCAATATTCTCTGTCGCAAAAAGGTTGAGATCATGGGAGGGTTTATCGCCAAAAGCAGCCCGCATCCAGTGATGATGATTAGGATCGGCGGCTTGTGTTTTCCACACCTTCATTAATGTTGCTCGCATTTTACTAAATGGAGTGATGATATAAACACCCCCTTTTACCATCTCGGGTTGAGTCTCACATAAGAATCGCGTGACTGCGAGCGCGCTTTCAGCCTCTTGAGTATTGAAATAGCCTTGCGAGTGGATCGGGGCTGTTTCTGCGATATTGATCCAACCACTTTGGATGGCATGCCATTTAAATGGCTGAGAAGCTAAAACCATCTTATTATCGTAAGCGATTTTATTGGCAATAGTGAACATGGGCTCACAACAACGGCGATGAACTAAAAGAGGAATACCCACTTGGCGATCACCTATTTTAGCCATAAAGTTACCTGCAAGATCGGCAACACTTTGAGCAGATGATTGGCTGATCAAATAATTATCCCCCCAGCGTGTTTCTTCGGCATGCTGACTTAACGGAATAAAATCTTCCGCTAAGGCGCGATCGATATTGGCAGGCATTGTCACTACAGGTTCAAGTTGGATCGGATCGCCCACAAAAATGGCCTGACGACAACGCTGAAGTAAGCCCGCTACATGATAATTCACCGCTTGGCCTGATTCATCAAACATTACCAACCCAAACCCGTTTGCTTTTTGCATCAGCCGAAATTGATTTTCGGCAGAGGCTAACGATGAGCTTAAAACAGGAAAGAATAAAAACAGTAATGACCATAAACGCGCATGGTATGGCTCTTTTTCATTTGAGGTAAGTTTACCGTCAATCAGTGCATTGAGATCTTTCCAATCCTGTTCAGTAAAGGCACTACTGTTAGCTTCAATTAAGGCTTCTGTATAAGCTAAACTTTTAATGAATAATTCACTACGCACATGGTTTATTTCAGCACTGCCAAAAGGGGACGCTTGTTGTATGCGCTTTTCGGCATCCGTGAGTTGTTCATTGGCTTGGCAAAGATAGTCGTTTTTATTTGAAAGGTAACGCGGTGAATCTAGTCCCCACTTGGTTTTGTTGTGGTTTTTGTGTATATCGATGCTGATCTGTTGCCAATTTTCATCGGCTTGCTTAAGATCGAGAGTTGCTTGTGTTAATTTATGATCAAGCTGCTGTTGAGCGAGTTTTCGCGCCCACCATTGTCGTTTTAAGCGATCTAAACCATCTAATGCATATTGCCAATTATCGTCATCGTATTGACTCCAATTTTGCGCTAAGGTGACGATATCTAGCTCATCATCAGCAATTTTTGTTAATGACAAACAGAGTGGTTTAAAGAATTTATCTGCTTGTTTATAAGCACTACTTTGTTCTATTTCTGTGATCACCGCGTTAAGCACGTTATCTTGGTGCCATTGAGTAATGAAACGCGCAATAATCGCTTGTCTCTCATCGAGTGACGCTTTTTTTAAAGAATAATAAAAGTGGCTTATTTGATAGTGATCATGACGACTTTTTAAGTGTTTGTTTAATTTATTAATTTGGCCTTTAAAGTTTTTACGATTAGTGCTGTTGCCTAATACCGCACAAAATAATCCCCAATCACCTTGAGGTGCAACGGATTTAAAGCAAGCGGTCTGGGGCTGATATTCACTGTCGATTTTACCTAACGATGGTAGCTCTTTAGAGATATTCTCAACCGCTTTATTGTTACTGGATGCGACAATCATGCTATGGGCTAAGATAGCTTGATAGGCGTTAGAGTCAAACCAGTCCTCTTTTTTTTCTTGTGCTAATGCCAACAACGTCTGTGTGCGTTTAACATAATGATCGGCAATGATGTCTTTTAATAGCGTTGTTTTACCCGTACCTGGTGGTCCATTTACGGCAACGACAGGATTGTGCTTTTGGTCTGTGGCAACATTAACCGCAACGGTTTGTAATAAGGTTAAACCGTATTGTTTATTCTCGGGCCAGCGACCTTGTAATAAATGGTTGGTCAGAGGCAGATATTGCTCACCATGCTCTGCAGCCGTACCGAGCTCTTGTTGTTTTAATGCGCCTAATAAATACCGCTGTAGCGGTGTTGATAACCCCTGCTCGACGCCATTTTTTTCGACACATTGGATCATATGTTCGAGATCTTGAACGAAAAATGGACCAAGTTGTTGGATGGTATTGTTATCTTGGAAAAAACAATGACGCCAACGGAACGTCACAAAACCATTTTGTGATTGGTAAGGCTTATCGGTATCGGCCAATTGACTGTCGAGGGGTTTGCATCGTTCAACCATGTATTCTCGAGATGCACGATCAGGCCAAAATTCGTTAGCAAGATCTCGATTAATAAGACGAATTTTTTCAGCTAACTGTTCACTAGTAAAAGCAGGATCATCATCTAAAGGTGTTAGAGTGGTTGTTAGGCGAGTATCAATGGTGTCTAAACGCGCATCTATCCATTCAGAAAGAGACATGTTTTTAGGTACCGAGCTATTACATTTACGATAGAGCGTTCGAATCGTTGCCATATTGATGGTGAGATCTTGCTCATCATCAGAGCGTGTCCAGCGAATGGTTTGGGCGGTCTCATCCCATGAGGGGATCATTGCCTGAGCGACAAGAAAAGTGCGAGGCGTACGATAATTCGGTTGTGCTTCTTCTGGCTCAAGTAAATACCCAGCAAGGTGACACTGAAACATAACCAGTAAACGGCTGTCTTCGTTAAAGGCCAGTTTACCCATAAGATAGCGTTGGTTGGCTTCTTCGCCCCATTGCTGTAAAAAAGAATCCGCTGCTTTACTAATAATATCTTTTGAGGGATCCATCGGACATTCAGGAAGATCAAACAGCTCTGAATCTAGCCAGTAATTTAAAATGTTTAAGCAACGTTGTGTGTCTGTATTTTGTTTTTGTGTCACATCAGTGATTTTTCTTTTTTTGAATACATTGGCAATGGAAGCGATGATGCTTTTCATTTTTCATTATTCCGATAGTCGTATAAATAATGCTCTGATTTATAGACATATTATAGTTAGGCGATAGCGTTATTATTGCATAATATGTGGTGTTATTTCTATTTAAGAAACAGCGTATCTCACGCTGTAAACTAAGACCTGATAAAAGCCAATATCAATAATTTTCGTAAATATCAGACAAATTTGTCGTCAATAATTATAAATAATATTGACGTATTCTTTCGTTATTGAATCGCTGAGCGATAACACGACCAAGGAGTCAACAATGACGAATGAGCATTACCTAGACGATATTATCAGTAGTATTAATTGTGCTGATGATATTAATGAAGCCGAGAAAAATCAGGTATTACGTAACCTTGCGAAGTTGAAACAGACCAAGGTCAACTTATTGGTAACAGGCGCAACAGGTTGCGGTAAGTCATCCACCATTAATGCGATGTTTAATTTTGATCAGGCTAAAGTCGGTCAAGGTGTTGATCCTGAAACCATGACCATTCAAAAGTTTGAAATGAATAATGTGGTGGTGTTTGATTCTCCTGGCTTGGGCGACGGGCTTGAAGCGGATAAGCACCATGCTAAAAACATCATTAACAAGCTGTATGAAAAAGATGATAACGGCGAGATGCTAATTGATTTGGTGTTGGTGATTTTAGACGGTAGCAGCCGTGATTTAGGCACGTCATTTGAATTAATTAATAGCGTCATCATTCCTAACTTAGGCGACGATAACAGCCGGTTATTGGTGGCGATTAATCAGGCTGATATGGCAATGAAAGGTCGTCATTGGGATCATAAAACCAATATGCCTGATAATACTTTGCTTGAGTTTTTGAATGACAAAGTCTCATCTACCTCACGCCGTATTAAAGAAGCGACAGGGGTTGATGTTGTGCCTATTTATTATTCTGCGGGTTATAAAGAAGCCAATGATATTCAACAGCCTTATAACTTGTCGAAACTCTTAGCGTTTATTCTGCGCCACACCAAGCCAGAAAAGCGAGCGGTGTATTTACAAGACATCAACAGTAAGACCAATTTTAGTTATAGCGATCAGCTAGAAAATTATGGGCAGCAAGTGCGAGAGTCATTTATTGATTCTATTTTAGACGTTGCTGAGAGTGGGGCTGATTGGTTTGGCGATCGTGGTTATGATCTTGCGGGTAATGTTGGTGAAAAAATTGGTCGTGTTGTCGGTAATGTTCTTGGCGGTGCAGTCGGTGTCGTGAAGTCTGTTGTTAGCCGTATTTTTAGTTGGTTTTAATATTGTTATTCGATGACAAGGCATAACCCATTGGGTTATGCCGAGGAGTAAATGATGATGCAAGTAGATTACCGCCTGCAAGATATTGAGCACACCATTAAAGATCGAGGCTTGCTATACCCAATTGATGTATTAGTGGTTGGCGCAACAGGCACTGGTAAAAGCAGCACCATTAATGCGTTAATGAACAGCAATGTGGCGAAAGTAGGTGAGGGGGTTGAACCTGAAACTCAAATGATTTCATCTCACTCATTGCACAAGTACTTGCGCTTTCATGATTCTGCCGGGCTGGGTGATGGACTTGAGGCTGATAAGCGCCACAGTAAAGCCATTATCGAAAAATTGTGCCAACCATGTACGGTTAACGAGCAACAATATGGCTTTATTGATTTAGTGTTGGTGATTTTAGACGGTGGCAGTCGTGATTTAGGCACTGCTATGCAATTGTTAGAGCACGTGGTGATGAAAAACATCAGTGCAGATCGAGTAGTGGTAGCAATAAACCAAGCCGATGTGGCAATGAAAGGCCGTCATTGGCAACATCAGCTAAAACAACCCGATCTACAATTAGCACAATTTTTAGATCAAAAAGCCCACTCGGTACAGCAACGATTACGCGATAGTGCTGGAAAGACGGTTGCATTACCGATTTGCTACAGTGCTTATCATGGTTATCACTTGGAACTATTGATGGATGCTTTGGTGAACCAATTTCCCCATCAGCGCCGAGCATTGCCAAGAAAATAGTTTTTTGGGGATGACAAGTTTGTCTGCCTCAAATGTGCTATTAGCTGAAATATAATAGCGTTATTGATAACAGAGGCGTTGTACGATGACAGTAGAACAGTTACCCGTTTGGCTTGCGCCATACGCGATTAAGAATGTTGAAGCATTAATGCGTCATCCTGATCATTTGCAGAATATTCACCACATGGTGCTACGATGCGAGAAATTTAAGCATCAGTATGAAGGCCGTGTGGTTTCTGGAATGACGTTTGCCAATATGGCGAATGGCACATTTGAGAATATTTATTATAAAGATATTATCGATGGCCATTGTTTTCCTTGGGAATATTATCACGGTGTGTTTTTAGATGTAGAATATGAACATATTCACCTATCACACGATTTAGATGAGATTCAAATTAAAATCACCAAGATATCGGTCATGGGAACATATTGTGCTGATGCACGCTAATAAGGTTTACATATAATGAAAAATAAAAAACATATCTTGTTGTCGATCACCGGTGGTTCACCATCGGTATTAACCGAAACACTGTACGGTATTTATAAAAATAATCTGACATGGCCCGATGAAATTCAAGTGATAACTACTTGCTATGGTCGTACACAATTAAAACATTCATTATTAAAAACGAATAAAAATGGTAATAACGTTATTAAACAATTATGTGAAGATTATCACATTGATAGCGTACCAACATTTACATTAGATAAAAATATTCACGTTGTTCCTGATGCCAATAATAAACTTGTTGATGATGCACGATCTGAAGCTGATCAAGAAGCGTTAGCCGATTATATTGTGAAGGCGGTGGCTCAGTTATGTGATGATTCAAATAATACCATTCATGCTTCCATTTCGGGCGGACGTAAAACCATGACCTTTTATTTAGGTTATGCTATGACATTATTCGCTCGTAAAGACGATATGTTAAGTCATGTATTATTAACAGATTCAGATTATGAAGTTGCAGATTTTTACTATCCAACACCTTACGATGATGCATTTACGAGAAATGAAAGACGTTACGAAACAACAACAGAATTTATTGATGTTGTTTTGTCAAACATCCCCTTTATTCGCCAGCGTGAATTAATGAGTAAACATGTATTATCTGAATTCTCAAAAACGGATGTGCTGAAAATAAAAAAAGATACTGAGAAAAAAGATACGGCCGTTACCATGTCTTATGCTGATTTAGTTACTTATCAAAGTATTTCACAAACCTTAGAGCAGCTACAGCAACGAGAAAAAATTGAAATAGCAGAACTCGATAAATTAAAGAAAAAATTATCAACTGTACAGGAAAAGCGTCAGCAGTTAGTGCATGATAAATTACAGCAAAAAGCAGACAATAAAGCAGGTGATATTCATCAACTGCAACAAACGCTTAGTGAAAAAGAAAAAAGCTTGCTGGCTATTAATGCCGATATTGAGAAAGAGTTAGCCTTATTTAAACTCGACTTTGATTTAGCCCATAAAATCGTAGTGGTGCGTTATAATAATCAGCTTTGTAAGGTTATTGATTTTTCTAATAACGAATTGGAGCTGGCTTATTATGCAATGATCGCCCGTCAATCATTCGATCATGGTTATAAGCAGGGTAAGGTATTAGATGATGAAAAAGATATTATTTATGGATACCTCTTTTTATTAGAGTTATTACGTATTCAGGGTATCGATGAAGCGAAGCTATCGACTATCCATGAAAACTTTGATGATGAAGATAATGTCAGTGTAGTGGATTGCCTTGATCTTATTTTCAATTCTCCTGTCTTACGTCAGGCATTAAAGCCTTATGAAAAAACCATTGATAACTTTTTCAAATATAGCGTGGAAGGTGGCTTGTTCTATGATGCTGATAATGTCGATGTTAATAGTGTCGGTATTGAAAAGTCTTTCTTACGTGATCGTAAAAGTAAATTAAATGGTTTAATTAAGAAAGTGTTGTCTAATGAATTCAACGATATCATTACCCCTACGGGAGTGTGGCAACAAGACCAACCGGTGAGCTATTACCGCGGTCGTAGCAATCCAGTCTTTAGTGATGGGCTATGGGTTCAGTCTAACTTAACCGATTAATTTATTATTCATCACCTGAAAGCCGATATCATATCGGCTTTTCTCCCCCCCCTGCGTTATCAATAGCTATTATTATGATTAATGAGCATTAATTTCATATTTTCACACTGAAACAGCCATTGTTCGTCACTGTTTCCAACAAACTTGTCTGCCACCTATTTATCTCACCCATAGTTATAGTGAACTTATATTCTTAACGGAGATAAGTCATGTCGACATTAATGCTTGATGCCAAAGCCTATCAGTTATCGTTACAGCAAGGTCTGTTACGTTGTGCCCACCCTGAAAAAGGCACGCGATTATTACCATGGAGTGGGTTAAGTCAAATCGTAGTTGCTAAAGGTGTTAGCTTAGAATCTGATGTATTACTCAAGGCGGCTGAATGTGGCGTTGAAGTATTATTAATCGGCTCTCGAATCAAACAATTAGCGTGTGTGTATCCCCTTAAAGCGCCAAGCAGTGATTTTCGTTTGCATCAATATGCCATAACCAATGATGTCAGTGTAAAACAAAAATTAGCGACATTATTAATGTTAGGGCGAATGCAGGGGCAAAAAAAGACCTTAATAAAGTTAGGACTTTCCCCTTCAGCCGCATGGTGTGAACAAGCCGCGCAATTAACCCTAACCGATAACTTGATGTTAACCGAAGCAAGGATGACCGCCAGTTATTGGCACCAGCTCGCGGTTTTATTATCGCCGTTTGGTTTTAACCACCGTCAACGTCAACCGCCTTGTGATCCTGTTAATGCACTGGTGTCTCTTACCTGCACCTTAGAAGATCCGTTGTATGCTAAAGCGTTATTAGGGCAAGGATTTGATATCGGCTTAGGGATCCACCACAGTACCGGATATTATCGCCATAGTTTATTGCTTGATATTAAAGAATTAACCCGCAGTGAATTGGAATATTGGGTGGCAGGTTTATTTTTAAGTGGCCAGATCACAGCGTCACATTTTCATCATACCGAACAGGGATGCCGCCTAACAGCAGCAGGTCAACAAGTGTTTTATCCGTTATGGTTTAGTTTTTGTCGTCAGCATAAAAAACGGGTGCATAAGTGGGCAATAAAAGCAAAACGGGTGTTGTTACAGCAGGAGTTGAGTGATGTCGCCTAAGCCATTGTGGTTATTTAGTTATGATATTAGTTGTTCGAAACGGCTCAAGAAAGCCCACAAACTTTGCAGTGAGGCGGGCTGGTGTTTGCAAAAATCGGTGTTTGTGATGGCGTTAACGCCGCCAGAGAAAATGGCATTTTGTAAAAAAGTAGAGAAGGTGGTTGATAAACAGCAAGATCGTTTGTTATGTCTGCCTTTTTCAACACCGGCGGGTAGTTTTCACTGGGGGGATAATACCCAATGGCCGCTGTACCACAGTGATGAACGGCTCACTGGGTTTGTGTTTTAGGTACGACTGATACGAAAAAACCGACATTAATGTCGGTTTTTTTATCCCTTCAAGCAGGGCATGTCATTTCTGACCTAAGCGTAAGGCTAAACGCGATCGCCGTGAAGAGTCTTAATCCCTTCAAGCAGGGCATGTCATTTCTGACTTATAGGTAAGGGATTTAAAATGAGCACATTTAAGTCTTAATCCCTTCAAGCAGGGCATGTCATTTCTGACCTAATCATTAATAAAGAGAGTATTAAAATGAAAACTGTCTTAATCCCTTCAAGCAGGGCATGTCATTTCTGACAAGACAAAATTCTAAGCCATTGAATGATAAAAGGCAACTATTCATTCAAACAAGCGTTTTAAACACGAGGAAAATTTATAAATAAAGCAAAATAAGTACCAGTTTATTTTGTGATTATAATAATCAATAGCTTATATGGATTATTATTTTGTTGGCATGATTATTTCCCAAATGCTGTAAAAAACTGTGTTAATTTTATGTTAAATATATAAGATTGTGAATATGTTAGCATTTTATGGGGTAATAAAACAGTATTGCCATTTATTGTTTGCAAGAATTTTTATTTTAAAAGATAAAAATTGGTGTTGATAGATAATATCTTGTAAATGTGCGTGAGTAATCGCAATCGAGTCAATCTGTGTGAGCCGTTAGAATAATCGCCTGAGTATCGCTTCAAGATTATTTCGTTGCAATATGACTGTAATAGCAGACGGTTTTTATTTGTCACTATAACAATAATTAGTGTAATTGATTGAATTAAATCGTTTTACTGTATTTGTTTCACCCTGAAATCGCCACTCATTTCCATTTCTAGTCCATAAGACTTCTAGCCCACAATTTTGTCTTCCTATAAAAAAATACCATTAATGCCAGACAAACTTGTGAACACAATACCTGCACTGGCATCGAGTTATGATGATGACATCAATCGATAACAAGGAGAGCGATATGAAGCAAACGAAAATGCAACGTTTGATCGTGAGCGTGTTACCCCATCACCCCGATTGGATGAAAAAATGGCGAGCGTTATCAGCGCCATCAAACCACGTTAATATTGCGGTATTTGGCAGTTATAACGTTGGTAAAAGTGCGTTGTTGTGCAGCCTTACTGAACAGCTGACACCACCGTACTTTCCCATTAATGATGTACCCGAAACGCGAGAGATCCGTCATTGGCAACAAGGGGATGTGTGTTATATCGACACCCCTGGACTAGATGTGAATGGCAACGACACCTACTTGGCGACCCTTGCTGCCGAGAAGGCGGATATGTTGGTTTTGGTGCATAGACTCAATGCCGGATCGTTGCAAAAAGACGATTTAGCTCAGTGGCAACGTTTGTATCATGCTCATAATGATCAAGGCTCGGTATTAGTGGTACTGACAGGGGCAGAAGAAGAGTGTCAGCCATTGTGTGAAGAAATAACTCGCCAATTGCAGCAAGCGCTCAATCAAAATATTCGATCATTTTTGGTTTCCAATCTGATGTATCAGCAAGGTGTCAAACTCAATGAGCCAATTTTGATCCGTGAAAGTGGCATTGGAGTGTTGCGTCAACACATTGAGCGTCGCGCCCATCGAATGAAGAAAAAATTGGTGCAACACCGTAAAAACAAACAACAGCAGATGATCAGTGAGTTATTACGTGAAGTCGAACAAGCACAGACCGCATTACTGCCGCTGATTAAACAACAGCAAGCGCGTAAAAAGCAATTTGTGGCACAGGTTAAAACCATTCAGCGGTCGATTCAACAAATGCACCCTCAAGGTTAAGGAGATATTTATGTGGTGGTTAGCTATTGTTCCTCTTGTATATGGTGGGAAAAAAATATATGACGCGATCATGGATGATGATACAAGCTCATCTTCATCTTCATCTTCATCTTCCTCCTCTTCTAATAATCGTGAGCAGCAATACCAGCAAGCGCAGCAGCGTCAGCAAGAACAGGAGCAGCAACAACAGCGCGTCCAACGCCAACAACGTGAGAAAAAACGTCAAGCCCAACTGTGTCGTACGGTGAATAGTGAGATTGAATCATTATTGCATGATCACACCAACGTTGAGTTGACCTCACCTTTAAATCAACGCGCATTATCAAGCTTTAGTGAAAAGCCAGTGTATGACAGTGATTCAGCATTAGAGGCATTATCTGAGCTTTGTCAAATCAGCGTATGTTATCGCTGCGATTTAAAAGCAGATCAGCAAAAACAGTTTCAGCGTTTAAATCAATTGCACACTGCCTTAGAGCAATTACAGCGCAAGGAGTAAGTATGGCGAATTTATCCAGTGCCCATCAGCAATTTTTTCAGCGTTGCAACGGGTTGTCATCTCAGTTTTCTGATCTCAATCAACGCATCAATCACAAGCAAGCTGCCTTGATTTCGCAGATGCAAATCGTTATCGATAGTACGGTAACGTTGGCAAAAAATGCCAATAAAAACGATCCTATTCAAGCGGTTTTACAGGAGAACGTTTTACAAATTACGCAGCGTTTAACTGACTGGCAACAGCAAGTCGCATCGTATCAGGCACAGTTAGCATTGCGCAGTGGAATCGATGACAGCTTATTAGTCTTTGTGTGTGGCAAAGTGAAAGCAGGCAAAAGTGCGCTAGGTAATTATGTGGTATCAGGCAGCACCGAGCCAACACCAGCAGACATCGCGCAACTGCAAGCTTTAGGGATTGAGCCGCAATTTTTTAACTATGAAACGAACACTGAGTTTACTCAAGCAGAAACCCTTGCTCAGGGATTTCGAGTCGGACAGGCTGAAACCACCGCCAGCATTCAAGGGGTGCATATTCCTGGTTTGAGTTTTATTGATTCCCCCGGATTGCACTCGGTGACCGATAAAAATGGAGAGCTGACACAAAAATATGTCGAAGCAGCGGATCTGATTTTGTATCCGATGAATTCAGCTCAACCGGCAAGAGCATCGGATCTGGCAGAGCTGCAAGCGTTAATAAAAAAAGGCAAACGCATTTTGTTGCTACTGACGCAATCTGACATTTATGACTTTGAAGTAATAGATGGTCGTTATCAGAAAAAATTGATAATGAAAACGTGTGAAGATCAACAAAAACAGCAAGCATATTTAAAGCAACAGTTTGCTCAGATGCTCGATCAACATAACTTACATGCGCCTGAGCCATCGGTGAGTTCGGTGTCGGTGCGTTACGCTGAGTTACAAGACAATAGTGATGAAGCAATGACAGCATCGGGCATGGAAGATTTCTTTAGTGTGTTAAATAACACTTTAGATTCAGAAGCCATTACCTTGAAAAAGAATGCCCCTATTCAGCAATTAAGGCGATTGTATGATGATCTGTTGAGTGCAGATGCTTCGATTGCAATCGATGTGATCATTCAACCGCTGGCACAAGGGATAGAAACATTAACCCACCAACAACAACGGTTTCTCGATCATAGCAACAGTGCCGCATTGAATATTATTCGCGATGTCTGTGCCGAGATCGATAATGTGGTTGAACACTGTGCTGACAGCCAAGATAGCCAAGCGATGATGCAAGCGATGCAAACGCATTATCATCGAATTTTTACCCATTACTACCAACCTGTTATAGAAAAATGTACCGCAGAGATGCTGGACTGCGTTGTGCAGCTCACTGATAACATGGACAACATCGGTTTTTCGCGTCGCACCAAGCAAGGTCAAATTTGTGTGACACAACGTAAAAAAGTACGTAATCGCACTGTATTGGCTGTATTAGGGGGCATCGGCGGATTTTTTGTTGGAGGACCTTTAGGATCGGCAGTTGCTGCATCTTTATGTGGTGCAGCGGGCGATTATTTTACCAGTGAGTCGTATGAGAATGTCACTATTGATGTTGGAGATAATCGTGAACAAGTCAAAGAACGCTTGCTTGATTGGGTCGAACACCAGACACAACAAGATATCGAACGTTATCAAGGGCAGTTAAAGACACAGTATGTCGATCCGATTGTCAATCACTGGCAACGTCAAATGCAGCAACTTAATAACGTGAAAAAAACCATTATCAAACAACAACAGGAGATCGACCATGTTTAATGCTTTTTCCTCGTTAGAGAGCATGTACCGCGACGTTCGACCATTGCTTGTCGATTGGGTTTCTAGTGCAGCAGTAACTAACTTTGACAACGAGCTTGCCGAGCGTCAAGCCAAACCGAGCCCTAAGGTGATGGTCTATGGGGTGTATAACGCCGGCAAAAGCACTTTGATCAATGCCCTTGCGGGGAAAGCGCTGGCGCGTTGTGATGATATTCCCACCACAGATGCGGTGACGGCGTATTCATTGGGCGATATTGAGTTGCTTGATACGCCAGGGATTGACGCTCCCATTGAACATGAAGTTATCAGTCGTGAGCAATTGGAAAAATCTGATGTGGTGGTATTTGTGATCGGTAGCCGTGGTGTGTTAGAAGAAAAACAAACCTATTGTGAAATCGAACGTATTTTAGATAAGAACAAAACCTTGGTGTTTGTGCTTAATGCATTTGATGGGCAAAGCGAAGCGGATAGCGACATCATCGCCATTAGACAGCGCTTTTTGAATTACTTGCGGTTGCATTTAAGTGAGCAACCTGCGTTATTGACGCGGTTAGATCGTTGTCATCATTTTATGATCAACGCCCAATTAGCATTTATGGCTAAACAAAGCGGCGATCAGGCGTTGCTGGCTTTCAGTGGCATTGAGCCGTTAGAGCGCCAGTTGATTGCCGTGATCCAACAAACTGATCAACAACAAATGGCACGAACCTTAGCGTATCAATTTAATGGCTTGTTGCAACAGGCGCAGCAAAGTGTATCGGCATCACTTAATGACGAGGCGTTAACACACCTTGCTCAGTTAATACAGGCGATTGAACAAAAACAAGCCGCAGTACAAACGCATTTATTGCACCATTGCGACAAAAGCAAAGGCTACTTAAAAGCACAATACCAGCAAGCCATGGTGTGTGGTGATCAGGAGCGGGCTCAAGCGTTAACTGCGCAATGGCAAGGTGAGTTAAATGATAAAATCGTAACCGAGGTACATGCGTGCGCGACGCAATTAGAGCAGCAAATGGAAGTGTTGATTCAACAATTTGATGTTGATATATCATGGCAACGCGATGGCCTTGCAGACAATGACGCTTCGTTGGGTGATACCATTTTTGATTCTTTAAAAGAGGTGGTAAAGCAACAAGGCGGCAAGCAACTGCTTAGTGATGAGTTAGTGAAATACTCTGTGATCAAGGTGTTAAAGCAAGGTAAAGCATGGTTTCCTGAGCTTTTTAAAGGTATTGGTAAACGCTCTATGGAAAAAATTGGGCAACGGGTTGTGCCGTTTGTTGGTCCTGCCATTGATGTGGTGACGGGAATTTGGGATTACCGTAAAGCGTGCGTGGAAGAACAAAAAGCCCGTTATGCCGAGCAGCAACATCAAATCGCATTAGAGCAACAAGCGATTAAATTGACTGACAATGTGATTGATGCTGGACGGAAGGCTGTGGTCTCGGTTGTCGATGAATGCTTTACACCATTATTGGCAACATTGCAGCAACAAGCACAGGGGCTACACACCACCGATGAGGCATTAGATGATCATTGTCAGCATTTGCATCGTATACAACAACAATTGAAGCCGTTACTCAATGCATGATGTAGTGATCATATTGCAATTAACCGTTAGTTTTAAAACAGTTAATATGCAGAGTAAAGCCATTACGAGATGATTAAAATCCGCGTATATGCTTTCAACTAACAAGCGCTAAAGCACCGAGAGTTATATAATAACTCTCGGTGTTGAGTGGTTTTTGTTTTATATCTATTAGATAATATTGTGTGCTTCGCCATCATGATCGCGTGTGTTTTTGCTAGCAGCAGCAAAGAAAAATAGCGACTAGCGTATTTCAGAGATCGTAATCGGACTCATTCACTTGATGATGCGGTGACGTTTTTAATTGAGATTTGCAGCACTAACGATATAGTTAAAAAACAAATTACGCTTCAATTACAAACCTACGTGTTAGGTAATATTAAATATAATTTTGTCCATAATAATCTGCGCTATCCTTACTATTCAAATAAATACAATTCGTATTCGATGTTAGAGGTTAATGAGAAAGACTTTAATTTGTTATTTGAAAAGTTAGGTTTATTAAATAAGTTTCTTGAAAACATGCACAGCATTCGTTAGAGACGTAAAGTAGAAATAAAAAAAGACCGCTTAGAGGCTTCTAAGCGGTCTTTTTTTATCCCTTCAAGCAGGGCATGTCATTTCTGACGTGATTGATATTGACACGGGCAATGATGTCTTTGTCTTAATCCCTTCAAGCAGGGCATGTCATTTCTGACCATGGTTATGCCAAGTCATAAGAGTCTTGAGCAGGCGTCTTAATCCCTTCAAGCAGGGCATGTCATTTCTGACAAATACGAGCAGTCACTAAATCAAGACGGCAACAGTCTTAATCCCTTCAAGCAGGGCATGTCATTTCTGACAAGACAAAATTCTAAGCCATTGAATGATAAAAGGCAACTATTCATTCAAACAAGCGTTTTAAACACGGAGAAAATTTATAAATAAAGCAAAATAAGTACCAGTTTATTTTGTAATTATAATAATCAATGGCTTATATTTAATATTTTTTTGTTGGCATGATTATTTCCCAAATACTGTAAAAAACTATGTTAATTTTATGTTAAATGTATAAACTTGTGAATGTGGCAGAGTTTTATGGGGTAATAAAACAGTATTGCCATTTATTGTTTGCAAGAATTTTTATTTTTAAAGATAAAAATTGGTGTTTATACATAACAGATTGTTCAAGCTCGTGAAGCAACACAAACTTGTCTTATCAAGTTAATGTGCATAAAGCGTTAATATATGCCCATTGATAAATAGCAAGGTAACAAGCGCGATGCTTATTCCAGTACGGTTACAATTTACTCTTATTAATGATGTCCAATATGCCCCTAAATTACGCGGAGAAGGGCGGTTGGCCTATCAACTATGGCAAGATCAATACCACGGTTTGTATGTGCAAATCTTACGTAATAATGAACAACCCAATACTGAGCAGTTAGGTACTTTTAGCTGTTTATTATTTCCCGTTGCTGATTATTGGCAACAAAAAGACACCCCAATCTCTTTTCCTTATGGTGTGTGTTTAGAAACTAAGCTAGTAAAAAAGAGCATTAATAACAATGATGGCGGTTTTTTACGCGCTGTATTGTTAATACTTGTACCTGAAATGGTGGAAAAATATGCATCTTATCGTATATCTCAATATTTTTAAGCAAATAAATATCAAAATCATTAAGTTATAAATAATTAGGCGTATTATTAATTTTATTCCTAATAAGGTTTTTGTTAAGAGGCATGAATGTATTATTGCTATCTGTTTGAGGCTAAATCTATTCAAGATTATTTATTCCAATCGAATAAATTAAAAGATGTGATTGCAGCCAGTGAGCGACTTGATCGCTTAATTGATTCTACCAAAGACAGTGTATTGGATCAGGTGTTAAAAGCGGCAGAGCTTGAATCTGATTTACTCAATCGTGATGTTAACACTGAGCACACGATCCATTTTCTGCGTTGTAAAGGTGGGGCTTTTTATGCGTATTGCCAGCAACAAGCACCGTTGGTTAGTTTGCGTTCTACATGGACGTTAACCCTGAGCCAACTTTTCCCATCCATGGTCTATACCGATGCGTTAAGTGATGGTGAGCGTCTTACCGATGCTATGAGCGTGGGTTTAGCGCGTTTGAATGCTGATCGTAATAGCCCCAAACGTGCGCTGGCATATGCGACAACCATTATGGATCGTTATTCTCGTACAGGATCGGCGTTGGTACCATTAAATGCATACAGTAGTAAAGCCGTTCATAATGAGGCCGAGTTACAAAAAGATAAAACAGTAGATTTAGATACTGAGCAACATCGTCAAGCATATCAATTGTTTTCAATGCGCGATAATGCAGCCCTGCAAGATCGATTCACGCCAACGGGGTTAAAAGGTGAGATCCAATACCCGATTGATTTGGAAAATCAATTTCCTTTCGTTGGTAAAACCTCAGATCTTAACCGTCAAGAGCAAGAAGCGCTCAAAGACATGGCGCTGATCCATATTGATGGTAATGGATTAGGTATTTTACTGCGAAAGCTTAAAGAAGCACTGCAAGATAAAAGTGATGAGATCTATTGCCAAACCTTTCGTCAGTTTTCTGAAGCACTCAATGAAGCAACAGTTGCTGCTGCGAAAGATGCAACACAATATTTGTATGATTTTATTGTTGAGTCAGGTCAAGCCGATGTCGGTAAGGTTGTACTACCTATGCGTCCGATCGTATTAGGTGGAGATGATGTCACTTTATTGTGTCGTGCCGATCTTGCTTTAACGTATTCCGAGCATTTTTGTCTGGCATTTAAACACCATTCAAGCAAGGCGCTTGCCTCACTGTTTGAGCAACATTTAACGGGCAGTGGTTTAAAACCGTATCTAACGGCCAGTGGTGGTGTGTTGTTCCATAAAGCCTCGCATCCGTTTATGCATTCTCTTCACTTGGTGGAAGCATTGTGCAGCACAGCCAAAGATTTGACTAAATCAGTCTATGGCACACAAAGTAATAAAGTGGGTCCTGCGGCGCTTGCTATATATCGTGTTTCTAATGCTACCCAATCGAATTTTGATGATTTGATTGCACAAGCGCAAACCTATCACGTTGAAGCGGGTAGCATTTGTTTAGGTCAAAGCAGCTACTTTGTGTCGATGAATAAAAATGATATAGCGGAAATTGAATCAGATAAAGCCCACAGTGTTGATGTGCAAGAGCAAGTACCACTGATGGTGACACGTTCATTGGCAGATTTACGTTTACTCTTTGAAGCATCGCGTGACAAACAAAACGCCCCGATATTGATCAGTAAATGGCGTCAGATCGCGACCCTGCTTTCTCAGCATAATCAAGTTGAGGCTGAACGTATGTATCACCGCAGTATGGATTTATGTACTGATGTGGCGATCAAAGATCACTATCTGGATCTAATGCAAACCTTGATGCCAAAAACCAACCATGACCATAAGTGGATTTGGTCTGTGGGCGATAAACGCTCAGACGTTCAGCAAACCTTCATTAATGATTTATTGATGTTCTCGCACTTCTCTCCGGTGAACGCACTTAAAAATGAGGAGCAAACACAATGACACCGCATGCAATTTCATTCGCCATCCAAAGCCCGTGGCACATTGGCTCGGGTGAAGAAGGGGGGGCGTACGCCGATAGCCTGATGCTAAAAGATGGTGCAGGCTTACCTTATGTACCAGGAAAATCCATCAAAGGTCTGTTTCGTGAAGCGTTTATGCAAGCGGCTGAGAATCACTGGTTTGATGGCGCATTAGATGAAACGGCCATTTGTACCTTATTTGGTCAGGAAGGTAACAATACCTTTACCCAAGGGACTCTGCACTTTAGCAGCGCCACGTTATCTGAGCCTGAGCAAGCGTATTTTCATGAAAACGCACAGTCTGTTGCACAATTGTTTCGTGTTGTGCAATCCACCGCGATTGATTTTAAAACTGGCGTGGCGAAAAACACCAGTTTGCGCGCATTAGAAGTTGCTGTGCCAATGGATCTGCAAGCGTCTGTGAGTTGGGAGGCCAATCCATACCAACAACAATTAGTGTCATGGTTAAGTGCTTGCAGTTGTTTGATTTTAGCACTCGGTGCAAAACGTCATCGCGGTTTGGGTGTGGTGCGTGTTGATCTACAAGGAGAGATGGTATGAAACTCTATTATCGACTTACCACAGTTGATCCAGTGATATTGAGTCAATCCATCGCCACGACCAATAATCATCAAGGGCTCGATTACATTCCTGGCAGTGCAATGCTCGGGTTGGTAGCAAGCAAGCTTTATGGCGGTTTATCCGAGCAAGAAAGCTGGCAAGTGTTCCACTCAGGCGCAGTACAATTTGGTAACGCATATGCCGATATGAATGGTGAAGTGTGTTTGCCTCTGCCCGCATCTTGGCACTATGAAAAAGGTCAGAGTACAGCCAAAGACGGTCAATTATCAACCGATGTGGTTAACCATGCCAATGGTGATGTAGATTCAACGAAGCAGTATAAGCAATGCCGTGGCGGGTATGTGAGTCAATCGGGTTTAATGGCGAATATCAAGCAAGGGATGGTGACCAAAACGGCGCTTGAAAGAACCGGTTTGGTGAAAGACGGTAGCCTATATAGCTACACCTACATTGATAAAAATCAAAGCTTTATTGGTTCAATTGAATGTACTGATGAGTCGCAGCGTCAGATGATAGCCCAAGCGCTTGATGGGGATTTGCGTTTAGGTCGTTCCCGCGGTAGTGAATTTGGTCGCGTTCAAATCGAACTACTTGAATCGGTGACACCTAGCCCTGTATCGGTATCAAGTACGATTACGCTTTGGTGTCTGAGCGATTGTCAATGTATTGATAAATTGGGTTTACCGACCTATACCCCAGCACTTTCTGATTTAGTCGCAGGTGCAACAGGCACATTTAACCGTGAAAAAAGCTTTATTCGCAGCCATAAAGCCACACGTTTTAATCAAGCACGTGGTGGGTTTGACTCTGAGCAGTTGGTGATCGCAAAAGGCTCGGTGTTGGTGTTTGATGATGTCTCGATGACTCAAGCGCAATTAGAGCAACTGCGTGATACGGGGATGGGGTTAAATCGTCAGCAAGGGCTCGGCTCGGTGATGATCAATCCATTGTGGTCGCAATCATCGAATTTCATGGCTGAAAATTTATTTGAAAGTGCGGTGTTTACATTACCGAAACCTAAAGCAACCGTGGTGCCGGCAACTGCTCAAACCAGCCCATTAATTGCATGGATTGAACGTAATACACAGGCACATCAAGCGACTCAAGTCGCTAAATATGCAGCAAAACAGGCGATTGCTAAGATCATTAAAGCCTATCGTGATGCACGACAATACAATCGTATTTTACACACCTATGAAGCTGGGCCGTCGAGCAGTCAATGGCGTCGTATTGATGAGTTAGTGCGCCGTGGTGATGCTAATTGGCATACGAAATTATTTACTCAGCACGAAGACGATAAAAGTGCGATTTGTCGAGCAGAAAACGATGAATTAGGCTGGGGGTTAGCGTGGGATAACGGTGAACGTTTTATCTCTTTTGCTGATCACTTCAAAGAGAACATTTTGGCAGATAAAGATATCAAGGCCGACATTGCGGTGATGCGCCAGCTAACCGAGTGGTTATGTCGCTATGATTTATCGGTATATTGTGAGTTGAAAAAAGCTGAACGAGAGCTTCAATTACCGACATCTAAAAAACAGGAGAGTGAGGCATGAGCACGATTAATGTTGCTAAATTGGTGATTGAAACCCTCAGCCCAATGGCGATAGCAACGGGCTCTCGTGAAACCAACTTCGATACTGCCCTTGTGCGTGATATCAATGGGTTGCCGATGATCCCCGCATCAGCCGTTGCTGGCGTATGGAGTCACTTAACCCAGCGCCATTTGGGTGGTGAGGTGTGTCGTGACTGGTTTGGTGCCGATAAGAGCGCTAAACAAGGTGATTTTATACCATCGAAGTTGACCATTACCGATGCGCGTTTGCATGACAGCAACAATCAGCCTGTTGTTAATTACATGACACCAGAGCTGATTGCCGCAGATCTTATGTTAAAAACGTGTGTATTAGATAGACCACATCACCGTGATCGGGTTGCGATTAATGATCGCTCAGTTGCGAAAGAAAACGCTAAGTTCGATCAAATTGTACTGCCCAAAGGTCTACGTTTTAGTGTGATCGTACGTTGGCAAGGTGAGTTAGATTCCGCAAATGCGATATTGAGATTGTGGTCGTTGCGTCAAATGGCATTTGGCGCCTCAACGCGCAACGGTTTAGGGCAAGTTGCACTGGTTGCTTCAGAGATAAAATCGTTTGATTTAAAGCAAGGTGAATCGAAAGGTAAAGCGCTACAAGCCTATGTATTTGATCGTCGTGTTCCGACAGAGCAAGCCGAGTTTATGACCACCAATAACACCTCGTTGTTGTTGGCACAATTGCCACTAAAAGCGTTGGATAACTGGCGCAGTGGCTCAGGTAGTGAAGTGCTAAATCTAGAAAATAAAGACAAGAACGTTGGCATCATCACCTATTCTGAGCCAAGTTGGCATTGGGAGCATCACCGTGCAAGTAATGATAACGGTACGATGACGCCTGTTTTTTGTGGCAGTAGCATCAAAGGTATTTTGGCGCACCGCATGGCATACCACTACCGCAAGCATTGTAAGATGTGGGCAGAAAATATAGATAAAGATTTTCAAAAAAATCTTAAAGATGGGTTAAATCCTGAAGAAATAGGAAAGGAACTCCATAAAAAATGGCAAACCCGCCCTGAAGAACTGAAATACTTATTAGGTCATGCTGATGATACCGATCATGCCAAAAGCATTGCGGGATTATTGATGGTTGATGATTGTCCATTACGTGATTATCAAACCACCTTGCGTTATCACAATGCCATTGACCGTTTTACGGGCGGGGTGCGCAAAGGGGCACTTTATAGTGAAGAGCTTCTGTATCAGCCTAAATTTACCGTCAAGATTTGGCTGACAAGCTTGCCAACTGCGCCATCGACTGATGAAGAAAAAACGGCATGGCAATATGTTATTCAAGCCTTTAAAGACACAGTACGTGACATTGAATTAGGCTTATTGCCTATGGGCGCGGGCAGTGGTCGTGGTAGTAGTTTAGTTGAGAAAAGTACCCATGATGAGTGGATCTGCAATGATGCATTGCTTTTAGAAATTCAAGGAGATAACGCATGAGTTTGGCGCATTATACTCAGTTGCAACAACGCAATGGTCAAAAAGTGAAACAGTCACCTAGTGAGTCTTTGGGTATGGTGTTGCCAGAGCTAACACAAGGGAACTTATCTATTAAGCGTGATGAGATGGACATTCACGCTGTGTGTGAGGCGATCACACAGTTTGTACCTCAATCGGGTTGGGTGTGTTATCGCGATGCGGTGGTGATTGAAAACCATGCTCCAACGCGCACTGATGTGGTGGAAGCTGAATACTTTAATGGCGAATGTACTCTGGTGATTAAGTTGTTGTCTGGTCATAACTATCAAGTATTAACGCTGAGTAATGATACTGGCGATAATGTAACTAAAGTCTATCGTGAGCAGCATTTTTTATTGCGTGGTGATCAAAAATCGCAAGCACAGCAGGCGGTATACCGGTTGTGGTTCGAGCAAGAAAATACCGGACGCTGGCTACCATTAGTTCAGCAATTTATTGGATTTGCAGGTGAGGGAGAGCAATAATGAGCCAGCCAATTCATGCACCATATCATTTTGTTCCGCTATCAAAATGGGTTTATATGCCAGATTGGGCGCATCTTGTCAGTCACGATGTGCCTTTTGAAGACGGTTTATCGGGAAAAATCGAATACACGCTGACAAACAAAACCCCGTTGTGTGTGGGAGATTCGAAAGACGAATCTGGTGTATTAAAAATTGCACGCAATCCTAATGGCACGCCAATCATCCCTGGTAGTAGTCTAAAAGGTATGATTCGAAACGTATTAGAAATTGCCAGTTTTGGTAAATTCAATACTGTTGATGATCGCCGTTTTTCATTTCGTGATGTGTCTCGAGATAGCCACTATTTGCTGAACGTGATTAAACCCAATAAAGTTATTGGTGGTTGGCTTAAGTACGATGCTGATAAAGAATGTTGGGCATTTCGCCAATCGGAATTTACACCGGTTTTTCACGATGATTTAAATAAAGTCGCTAAGACCAATATTTTTAATGAAGCATTCAAGCAACCGGCTGAAGAAAAGTATGAAGAATATCGGTTAGATTCTCTAAAAGCGTTGTCGTTTGATTTAGGTAAACAGAGGATGGAAGGCACTCGCGGTAAAACTGTTTCGGTTGAGTGTGCGTGTAATTTAGCTCAAGGTCAGTTATCGGGCATTCCTGTGTTCTCAGGCTTTCGTCCTGGATCGAAAAAGTACTGGTCGACACGTTTAAACTTCAGTTATTTGTTCTATCAAGCACAGCCAAAAGAGCAGGCAATTGCGGTAGATACAACACTGGTCAATGATTTATTTACAAATCATAATGAAGACTTAGTAAAAGAATTGCGTCAGCATCCTCATCCTGAGTTGGGTATTCCTGTGTTTGCCCTTCATAAAAAGGGAGAAATTGCGTGTTTTGGTTTTGCGAAAATGCCGCGTGTAACGTATAAAAATGCCATTGTGAAATTGATTGAGCGTCACAATAAAGCTCATACTTCCGATGTCCATTTTGATATGGCGGAATTGATGTTAGGTACGTTACGCGAAAAAGGACTAGGACTAAAAAGCCGAGTCAGTTTCAGTGACGCTGTAGCAACTGATGATTGCCATGGTGATGTGTATCAGGCTGTACCAACCGTGCTAGGGTCTCCGCAAGCGACGTTTTTAGGCGGTTATATCGAGCAAGATACGAAAAAAGCTGATAACACTTACCAATCTTACGATGACGATAGCGCACGGGTATCAGGTTGGAAACGCTACCCCGCACGTAAAGAGTATACGCATTTTTCTCCTGAAAAAGATAACGAAAACGTGTTGAGTAAATTTGAATTACTTAAACCTGAAAAGACGTTTACAGGTCAAGTAACGTTTAATAATCTAAAACCAGAAGAATTAAGTGCATTGATTTGGTGTTTAACGTTAGATAATTCTAATGAGCGTTATCACAGCTTAGGTCATGCCAAACCGCTAGGGGCAGGGAGTGTGGTGATTGCGTTAAATCAAGCGACATCATTTACTTTAACGCATTCTGGGGATGTGATGCACAATGTAGATGCGGCAACATGGTCTGATTGTTTTTCTACTCACATGAATGAGCGTTATGATCCTCAAGGTTATTGGTCCAAGTCACCGCAAATTGAACATTTGATGGCATTAACGGATATGTCGGTTGAAGATTCAAATGATTTTGCTTACATGCGATTAGAAGGCTATCAAGCAGCCAATAACAATACGTTAGCGTTGCCTAATTTAGACATTAATGGTCGTACATTATCACGTACTCTTGATGATAACCGCTCCATGGGGAGTAAGGCATTTGCACGGGGACGATTGAATAATTTATTTGATAACAGCGATTCCTTCCATTTAGGTGAGCAAGCGTTATCAGAGCAGTATTGCGACAATTTGGCAATGCAGCAGCAAAAACAACAAATGGCACAAGAAAAAGCGCAGTTAAAGAATGCGGATATTTCACCATTTGAGCGTATTTGTGGTTTATTACCATTGATGATTGAAAGCCAGGATGTATTAAGTAGCACTGATAAGAAAAATAAAGTGAAAGAATTGCGAGAGATCATCAAAGAGGTTAAAGACATTGAGCTTAACGATGATGAAAAATCAACATTAATTTCTTTATTTGAAAAAATTCAGTTATCTAGTAAAGATACTGACAAAGTTATTAAATATTTGAAGAAATAATATGCCAAACGCTCTCTATCATTTAGCGGCGCGTTTTAATCTTGTGAAGCTGCACGTGACTGTGCAGCTTCAACAAGACACGACGTTGCCTGATTTTAAAGGTTCTATGCTTCATGGTTGGTTTGGTCATGCCCTAAAAGCGGTTGATGAGCATTCGTTTCATGTATGTTATGGCATTCATGCTGAGCAACAACCTAAGCCGTATATGATTTGCCCGAGTTTAGATCATAAAACCGATTGGAAAAAAGGCGAATTGCTTGATTTTGATATTACTTTGTTTGGAGATGCAACTAAGTTAGTTCCGCATGTGGTCGATGCGATCAAGCATGCATCAGAAAACAAACGGTTAGGTTTTGGTGTTAAGCGTACGCCTTTTAAGGTGTTATCGATTGCATCTTATACCCCTACGGGAATTAAACCTGGTGTGTATGTGTGCTCTTTGGCAGATTGGATCAGCAATGAGCATGACTATGTTGTCGGTAATGGCGAAATAGCATTAAATTTTGTTACTCCAGTGCGGATCAAACACCATGGCCAAGTTATCAAATCTCCTGTCTTAAATTATGCGTTTTGGGCAAATCAAATTCTACGGCGTTTGATGAGTCTCAGTCGGTTTTGGGCTGTAGATGATCGAGTGTTATTTGATCTACTTTATCAGCAGGTTGAACAACAATTAGCTGTAAGTTGCGATGTGGACGGTGCTTGTTATTTTGAAGATTGGCAACGTTATTCACTTAAACAAAAAGAACAATTGCCGTTTGGTGGTTTAAAAGGGCAATTGAGTTTTTATGGTGAATTAGGGACATTAATACCTTTATTTAAAATGGGTGAACTGCTACATATTGGTGGGAAAACCACATTTGGATTAGGTAAGTATCAGTTAATCGCTGATTAGTTTTAGTTGATGAATTTAAATTGTCCATGAAATAAAAATGTCACCACAATAATCCCTATTTACAAATAAGTAATATTAAAACGGCGCATATTATATGCGCCGTTTAATTTTATTGCATAGTATGTTGGCGTAATGCTTGAAATGGGTTGTTGAGTGGTAAGTTTGATTGCGTTTGTAATCTTCTCATTGGATTAAGATAGTCATGGTAGCTTTCCACTAACTCATCGATATTATCTTGGGTGATGATGTTATGCGCTTTTGCAAAAGGGATAACTTGCGCTATGTCGATATAAAAGATATCGATATCTGCCGTTGTTTTAGAGAGAGATAGCTCAATATCCTTTAGCTCAGCCAGATCATCTGTGGGAATAAGACACGCATTTTCAAACAATGAGGCCAAGTTAACGGTCACTAAAACGCCATGGTTAGCCAGAGAGGCTAATTGTGCAATATCAAGTGACGTTGATAATTGCTCAAACCCAGATGGTGTCTGTTGTATTTTGGCGCATTGTTTCAATTTGATCTCACAAAATGTTAAGGCACCATCAGTTTTTGCAATATAGTCAATTTCGTGATAATTCGCATATCCCGTCTCTGTACAGTAACGCAGGATTCGATTTTCTTCTGTAATAGAGTGTACAGCCAGTACCCGTTGTATGACGGTTTCCCAAAAACGTAGTTGGTGATTAAATGCTTGATTAAATGGATCGACTGAATGGTATTGACGTTTTTTCTTATATTCCATCGCATAATAATGGTTATGTGCGGTGTACGCTTTGTTTGCACAATCAAGTAATTGGATCGAATGATAAGCCGTCATAATGAACCTCAGGTCTAATAATTGAAATAGTCATTGAGTGTAATGCGGTGCGAAGCAGTTTTTTTAAAGACAAGTTTGTGAGAAACGCGCAGGGTAACAATTGACGTACTATGGATACATCGAAACGCAACGGAGAGTTGATTATGTTAGTTGTTCCAGTAAGTAAGGCACCATCTGATTCGTCTTTTTGGCAGAAGATAAGTAAAGGGTTTAAAAAGATGGGCGGTGAAGTGGCAATATTAGCCATTAAGCTATGGTTGGTGATGAAAGATGCTAATACGCCATGGCCCGTAAAGATTGCTATTGGCAGTGCGCTGGCTTATTTAGTAATGCCTATTGATGCTATTCCTGATGTATTAGTTGGTGTGGGTTACACTGATGATTTAGCCGCACTTATTGCAGCCGGTAAGTTTGCCGGGACGGCGATGACGGAAGAGCATGATCGTGAAGCACGCCGTCGTTGGAACGAGCTATAGTTGAACCATGTTATGCGCTGTGCTTGTAATAGTGCAGCGTATATATTGAGATGGATGAGGAGGAATAATGGCAGCGTTTCATTCAGGACCTCCGTATTATTATCGCTGCTTAAGTTGTCATTATAATTTTAGCCGCGTAATAAAATGGGGACTTTATTGTCCTCGTTGTAAATCATTAAATGTTATTACTGACTTTACGCTTAAAAAGTAGAGTATTTTCGATATAGAGGAAATATGGCAACGTATTTTATTAGCCGTCATCCGGCAGCATTAGCATGGGTAAATAAGCAAAACATAAAAATTGATCATTGGCTTGAGCATTTATTAGATCTTTCTTTATTCGTTAGTGGCGATGTTGTGTTGGGAACATTGCCAATCCAATTAGTCGCAGCACTGAATCAAAAAGGGGTGCAATACGGGCATTTTTCACTAACTGTTCCACCTCAATGGCGTGGCGCGGAATTGAACCTTGAACAGGTCTTAGACTGCAACCCTGAAATTACCTATTTTCATGTAGAGCAAGTGGAAGATTCTGTAAATATCGCGGTGTAATGCTTTGCATATTCCTTAAGTGGTCAAGTAAAATTGGCCACAGATTTGTATTCATTATTAAATCGACGTTCTGATTCATTAGGCGTCAAGCCACCGTTATATTGATGGGGCCTGACTTGGTTGTAATATCGGATAATATATTTAGTGATCGCCACTTTAGCTTCATTCGATGAGCGATAACCCGCTGTTGGCATCCATTCTGTTTTAAAACTTCTAAAAAATCGTTCCATTGGGGCATTATCCCAACAATTTCCACGGCGACTCATACTTTGTGTAATTTGATACCGCCAAAGTAACCGGCGAAATTGTTTACTTGTATAATGACAGCCTTGATCGGAATGAAACATGACACCTTTAGGGGCTCCTCGAACTTCATAAGCCTACCTGTTAGATCTGTATTGGGTGAGCCTGACGTTGCCCAGCTAATCACTTTACGGGCAAATAAATCAATCACAACAGCAAGGTACAACCAACGTTGTCCTGACCAAATATATGTTACGTCGCCACACCAAACCTGATTAGGCTCAGTAACTGCAAACTGGCGATCTAATGTATTAGGGATATTTAGATGTTCATTTTCTGCTTTTTTATAACGATGCTTCTTAATCTGGCAGCTAACTAACCCTAAATTTTTCATGACGTTAGTGGCTTTATATCGACTTAACGGTACGCCTTTAGTTGTAACGATACCTGCAATCGTTCTGGCTCCTGCTGAGTTACCACTTGCATGATGTGCAGCCTTCACTTCACTAGATAATAGTATTTGCTCTTTTGACTGCGTTTTAGGCCGTTTAGTCCAATATTTATAGCTACTGCGATGAATATTAAAGACATTGTAAATGATAGATACAGGATAATAAGCTTTTAATTCATCAACTAAAATGAAGTTTTGAATGAGTCCGATACCAAAAGAGCGGTTGCTTTTTTTAGTATTTCTTTCTCCATTTCAATCCGTTTAATCTTCTTTTCTAACTCACGAATTTTAAGCTGATCAGGCGTCATTGGTGTTGCTTTTGGTGTAATCCCACCACGCTCATCTTTAAGCTGCCGAACCCACTTATCCATTGTTGATTTACCGACATTCATCGCTTCAGGTGCTTCTTTTTCGGAGTAGCCTTGGTCTAAAACGAGTTGTGCTGATTCCAATCGAAATTCGGGTGTAAAATTAGGACGTATTCTTTTAGTCATAGTGCCACCTATTAAATTATGAGGTGATGATATCACCTCTAACTAGGTGGCCAAATTAACTATGCCACTTCAGACCCTAGTTTGTGAGGTTGTATTAATTTAACTATACGGAGCGGCATTTCCTCCCCTTCCTTCGCGCTTCGCGACTACGGAAGAGGTATCCATGCCGGAAATTAGGATGATTGACATGGTGTCGATAATCAGTGTAATCGAGAGGCATTTTTAGTAACGCTTCAGACTCTTTTATTTTCAAAATTTTCGGTAAATCTGTCATTGTGATATCCAAAATATATACCGTGTTTTTGTCGGAGAAATACTCAGAAGTTCTTTTGCATCCATTACTGCATTTTCGGTGTCCGTGGTGAGTGCATATTTTTTCCAAACATCAACATCTAAACGTTTATTATTGGCACCACTGTCAGTGTATTTAACGGACATCATTTGATTGGCTGTTTGAGCTGTGAATGTGTTCTCATCAATCTGCTCATATTTTACGTTGTATCGATAACCATTAAACACGATATTCTCTGACTCAATAATCAGGGTTGCGGGGCGAGTATCAGCTGCGGTTTTATAATTGCCTTGTGCTTGAATAAAGTTAGGTTTATCCATAGACAAAAAAAACAGGATAAAGACCAATATAAGCGTAGCCGTAGATACCAATTTCAGTTTGTGATTGGCAATTATCGTTTTCAATATTTCAATATAAGAAGTGTTTATCAGCATCGTTATACACCCGACTTTAAATTATTTACTTAAATGGCAATTATTAATCAACGATAACGCTGTGTTTTTACTTAAGGAGTCGATATAAGCCCCTTAAAATAGAAATATGCACGTCCATAACCATTACATTGTGACTATCTCTACCAATTTGTCCGAGGTCGCAATGTATAAACAATTATGGCTGCTATTACTTCTGGTGCTGTTCAGTGCTCAGGTGTCTTCTAAATCGGTCTATTTGACAGGCTCTTTGGAAGCTGTGATGCCAAAAGTAAAATTTGTACAAAGTCCTCCTTTTTATAAAGGAGTGAAAGTGTATGAAGTTAACGTACAAGCAGCTGCTGGTTCTGGTTGTGATATCACCCATGATCTTAATGAAGCTATGGCTATTCGATCTGGAGATAAATTGGTCTGTTTGTTTGAGTGGGTAGAAGATACAGATCCTGGCATTCGTTTTGATGGGTTACGTGCGATTGGGCGCCAATTAGGACAGGTTGGCAAACATACTCGAACCTATAAGCTAAGTTTTTTCTCAGGTGCTGTGAACGAAAAAATAGAGATCATGACAGAGAGCGTAGAATATGAAGTAGTAGAGCCACCTGCACCGGTTATCACCAGTATTTCCACGCAAACAAATAAGCGCACGAGCAATATCACCGATATCATTTCACATGATGTGACAGAACGACTGCAGTCATTAAAAATCACCGTCGAGCCTCGACCTTATGATCAGGAGGTACTGTTAGAGCAGTTCGGTAGAGATTGTGCGGTACCCGAGGGTGAAACAAGCTGTGAATTAAATTATGGTGGAATCAAAATAACCAACGATGATGATATTTTGGTCGGACAAATAGCATCGGATGTAAAACTTTCAGATCCATATGATTATACAGTTGCCAACACGCGTCTTAGGTATCGTTGGGATTTTAGACCGCCAGTTATTGAAGATTTCATCGTGCATGCCGTAGGGCAGAAATCATTGAAAACGAGTGAGTTAGTTGTAAATGGTCAAACAGTCACTGCCAGAAATAATGAAGGCTTAATCGTCATAAGTTCCCCGCATTCGTCGAATGACGAAGACCGCTGGTGGTTACCTGAAGATTTAGACATTTTGCTTGTTCCTAATACGGAACTTCAAAATGTACGTGATTATGTGACGTTATTTAATAAACCTATTGGCCACCTATTTAAAAACAATCTCGACCACATGAGTACAGATCGTATTACCTCGTTGCGTAATCCAGAGCAAATTGGTGATAAATTTGTCTATCGATTTGATGTTGGCTCTGTCCCGGACGGAAATTTTGTTGTTACTGTTGATGCAAAGGATGTTTACAGTAATCGCGTACTAAAAACAAAAGATGACATATTGCTAGATCGTTTGGCACCTGAAATTCATGTTTTTAATAATGAGGAGCGAATTTCATCGGGCAGTGCATTTTATTTCGGAGAGCACCTCATTTTTACCGCTCAGGATTCAGTGTCACGTGAGGTGTCGATAACCGACCTTAAGCTCAATGGTGTTAATTTAGAAACGACGGGAGAATATCCGCTTGCTCAAGCGATAAAATCCTTCATTAAACCAGATGCGAATACTGTTCAAACCTTTGAAGTAGAGGCCATTGATGGCTCTGGCAATACAGTTAAACGTAAATTTTCCTTTAATTATTTGCCCATTGCTTTTCGTTATGAGGGTGTCGACAATAAAAAATATTCAATCATTCAAGAGCAAAACATCGGTTTCGTACAAGTTGAAGGACAAAAGTGCCGTATACACGAAACTGAAGACTTAGCCATTTTCACCATCAATCGCAGAGGTACATTAGCTTGTACGGTTGAATGGGAAGAAATTCCTGATGGTTTAGAACCCGATATGACTAATGCGACTATTATTGGCCGTTTTTGGGAGTCGGGATTAACGAATGTAATTGGTAAAGTTTTCATCCATGACAAGGAACGACGTAAATCTCAAATCGCTGAATATAAGGTAGAATTGAAAGTAAATGATCCTTATTTGCCGCAAGTACAATATAGCGATAAAGGTATGTTTAAAGAGGGTGTTTATGCCGTGGAGCATGGATACCATAAAATCAGTCAATACACCATTTACTCGCCTAACGCTTCCATACGTTACAAAATTTATTCAGGTGATACTTTATTATCAGACATGATAGCAAGGCAATCATCGCGTAGTAATGAACTGTCAGTAAGAAAAACACTATCAGATAGGTTAGGCGCACTGAAATTTGACGTTTGGGATGTGCAGCAATATCGCGTCGAAGTTTCCTATGTACTCTCGCCAGATTTAACCCTTTCAGCACCTGTAGAAGCCTATATCGTACCTAGCTCGCGTATACGTGCCAGCCATGAGTCAGAAACGAAAGAACTATCCAATCTTAATCGGCTACAAATTACCTCTAATGTCGGTGTCTATGATCGTAAATTGAGACAAAATATTTATAACGTTCAGGACCATGGTGAGTGGGAGGTTCGCGTGATCAAAACACGGCGTGATAGAACCAGTGAACCCATGACAGACTGGTTAGCTATGAATGCTGATGGTCAAAATCAATTTGATCTTGGCCTTACTGATCAAGAAATTGGTAGTTTGGTTTACCGAGTTGAAGCCCGAATTAAGTCACCGGTTTATCCTGAATATGAACGAGAATTAAATTCACGCACCAGTCGAGTTCGTATTCTCAAAGGTGAAGCGATTGATGGTCAAATAGCGACAAGTAGGATCCATGGTCCTGCCCCATTACGCACCTCTATTAAATATGATTTCGAAACATCAAGTGATCAAAAAGCGGTTGGTGATATCACGTGGTATATGTCATCGGATGGCGAAAGCACGTGGCAAATAGTAGGGACAGGTAAGAAATATGATTTCCGTACTGACCGGGCTGGATTGTGGTCAATAAAAGCGGTCACAGAAAACCGCTTCACTGGTCGAACATCGACATCACAAACGCTCGAATTAATGTCGTATTTAAAACCAGATATTGATTTAGTTGATGTTTATAACACTATCGTTGGTCGTTCAGTGACAGTGGCGCTCAATGATCACGGTAAGAGAATTGATGAAAGTAATGCAATAATCGAGTGGTCAACAGATGGCGGTAAGACATACAAGGAAGGCGGCGCAACCTACACAACATCAGCCAACTACCCAACAGATGTAAAATTAGCTGTGCGCGCAAGTTACATCAACTACGAGCGCGATCCTAAAGCGTGGGACATGGATAAAGCAATCGTGCGCGTACTCAAGGCAAAGCCTGTCAATATTCGAACGTCTACTACATTGGATGTTGAGGTTGGCGATACATTAACGATAAAACCGGAAGTTAAGCCACCATATACCAACCTAAAATTAGACATAGTGACTAATATCACTAAACAAGACGGCACTTTGATAGAAGCTGATGAATATGATTTCACACCAACTGAAGAAGATCGTTTAGTTGGGCAAGTGCATTGGTTTAATGTTGAAAGCTGGCTTGAAGGCTCAAAATTAGAGACATACGCGCAAAAGAAGATGGCTGTGAATGTGTGGGAATATCAATTTCCTAACTTTAGACTTATCACTGAGCAACGAATTAAAGCGGCACCAAGTGTCATTAAAGCGTGGGTACATAAACCTGCAGTAGCTAATTTATACGAGGATTTTGATATTGAGTTTAATGGTCATGGTCGATTAGAGATCTCGAGTGAAACGAATGGAAAAGTGGTGTTCAATGCTAACACACCAGGCCTTTATCCTATCAGTGTTGATATTACCGATGAACGTGGAAACACGGCGCAATTTACCGATCTGATTGAAGTGTTCGAGCCTCAAGAAATCAATATTAATAACAATATGTCACAAAGTAATAAGTTTGCCCGTGAGCCGCTCGATGTGAGGTTTAGACCCGTTATTAAATTAGGGCATCCTAAAGATAGAATCAAAGAGTACAAATGGTACATCAATGATGAATTTTCTGATAAGCATGTTAAGTCGTATGCAAGAGTTGAAGGGCTAAGAGCAGGTACTCATTCCATTAAACTAGAAATTGAAACAATGTTTGGTCAAAAAGCTGAATACACAGAAATCATTGATGTCGTGGAAAATAAATTACCGACCTGCCGTTTGGATAATGTCAATTATTCTAAGTACATACGTCTGAGAGCGAACTGTACAGATGAGGACGGCAAGATGAAGCGGTATACGTGGTATGTGAATGATATTAAACGAGCAATTTCAAGTAACTCTCTGACGTTACATAAAAGTATGGGCGATAGTATCAGTGTGTGGGTAATCGCTTACGATGACAGTGGCGATAGCGTAGAAATGACAGGCACCTATTCAACGATGTAAAAAAAAGGTGCAACTTAGTTGCACCTCTTCCTGCCTTCAAGGTCCCACCCAAGAAGGACTTGCACTGGAGAAACAACATATCGTAAAAATATTATGCTTCTATCAATCAGTATAACGAGTAGGTTTTAAAAATGGTATAGCAAATAGGCGGAAAATATGAGAAATGAAAGGTTACATGCGTTAACAGTGAGTTTTATCGGTCTGTTTTATTCGTTAGAGGCCTATTCAACAATTTTTAATACACCAATCGTTAATGACAATAATAGACGTTTGGTGGAATGGCCGATTATTGACATGGTGCCCGATCCACGATCCTACGGTATGAAATACATTTTATTGAGCAATGGTATTTCTGAACAAAATTTATATTCACTAAGGCCAGTATCGGATAGTTTCGAACGAGATGCTGCTGATACATATTTTGCCTTTAACACCGTTTTCGATAAAAAACCGACACTGTCAGTTTTAGACAATAGAACTGCGTATGTCAGTTCGGAGCAATCAGAAAAAGGCAGAATAGCCATTGAATATGTGAAGTTAAACCTAGCAATTAAAGGGTACAAGGGGAGAGTGTTAACGCAATTACAAAGCTGCGACTCTTACAATGTTTCTCACTACAAAAATCACGGCGTTGTGATGAAAGATGAAGTGCCGACTGCGCTTGGTACTGCCACTTTGCAGATAGGATCGTTCAAAGAATTATCGATGGTGGCTATACCATTAGACGGTAAGTATGGCTGTCAGTTCTATCCATTGGGAAAATTTGATATACCATCCACCATCATTGTAGAAACAAGTTTGGTAGATATAAATTTGGGGTATGCGAATTTATTAGTAAATGGTAAATATAAAGCCATCAAACTGACGGATAAGCTGTTTTCGTTACCGCAAAACGATGCCTCGCTGTATTTAAAGTGATTGAAGACGGTAGCCCATTTTCTAGTTAACGGGGATTTTGTCTTTGATTTCTTGATGATTAAATGAACAATAAACGTTCCCGATGTAGTGTACTTGCTTTAAAACCGTATCACTGGACAGTGACGGAAAATTTTTTGAATATTGTTCTAATGCGATTATACCCATATGAACAGCATTTGGCATATTGATTGGAATCGGCAGGTTTATTTTATTTTTTTCGCTGTTGTTTCCAGCCTGCATGAATAGTTTAATCCCTTGATTTTCTAAACTAAAATATTTGCAATTTTTCTCTTCACCAACACCATGATTGCCAAAAGATATTTTCTTTAATGAGCCTAGACATACGCAAATAAAGAGTGGTAATTCTTGATCGGTTAACTGTAGAACAACTTTTCTTTTCCAGTTATAACTTCTTGTTTGACCGTCATTTTTAGGGGCGCATTCTAACTGTATTGTATGGAAAAGGTTTTTATTACCGTCCTTATCAATAACGTTTTCTTCACTTTTTCTTAATTTTTCTGTGGCTCTTACATCGAGTGCTGATTTACCACCGTGAATTTTGTAGCTGTGGCTATAAATAGAAACATCTTGGATCATGTTAGAGTTTTGATGTACAGGCTGCTGTTGGTTGACAGGCTTCTGGTGGTGCACAGGTGGTTGGAAGCGTTCAGTCTGCTGCTGATTTTTATCAGGATTATAATTACTATTCATAAGAATGGGCTCGTATCAATGGTATAAATACGTTATGCACCATTCCCTGATTAGTTTAATGATTCTTTTAAAGTAATTGTATATTCTCTTAAACAATTGTAAATGTAGTAAAATTCGATTGAATCATCTAAAGATGAATACGCTGGAATAATATGATTTATATCCATATTATCCACCAGAGTTAAGTTATCTACTTCTGCTTTGATATACGTAAATGCCGATACTGGTTGGGTATCAATTTGGTCTTTAATAGGTGCATTACTATCATGTATTTTGTCAGCGTCGATTAAAATCTGCTCAATGTTATGAATAAATTTTGTTATATGTTTTACATCAGTTCTATCGATAAAATCAATTTCGTTGCTCATAATGCTAATCCTAATAAATACCCTTAATTAAACAGTAATAAAGCAAAGATTAAGCCATAAACTGTCTTTTAATGAGAATAAATAAAAATCAAATAATATAGTGCATATGCCACTATGTCTGGATAAACGTACACATTTCTCGAATCTAAGAAACAATTTCTTTATCTACCACTTTTGCGAAAGGGTTCGCAATATGCAAAAGGGTTCGCAATATGCAAAAGGGTTCGCAATATGCAAAAGGGTTTGCAAAGTGCAATGCCGAAATTAAGCGGCGGAAAATCGCACGGTTAATTTCAAAAATGATTTAATCATCACGCCATAATCATATAAATGATCTTACGTGAGCGAATGATTTTGCACATAAATAATCAAATGATGGAAAAGACAATTTTTGTCACCTTTCTATTTATCGTTACCCTAATTTTTTTCCGTATTTATTCGATACAGTTCTCCAGCAGTGTTAATGGATGTTTACCGTTCAGCGTAAGCATTATTAATAAACTAGTCAAAGAACCTCGCCGTGAACAACTTTTTTCTTACCTATCACATTCGGCAGAGCCGTATTTTGCCAATGGTGTCAATTTCCATAAATTAGCAGCCGCCATTGAAGGTGATGTTGTCGATATAACAAAAGACAGAGTGATCGTTACTAATCCCGATTCTAACTATAAAAAAGTATACGACATCGAATCATTACCAATGCTCAATTATGCACAGATAGACATTGAGACATTTGCGCGAACGTTATTAGTACCTCCGGGAAAAATATTCGCACTAGGTACGTTACAGGGTAGTTTCGACAGCCGATTTTGGGGCTTGGTAGATGTGAAATATATACAAGGAGTGGGTTATGGGATTTTCTAAACTGGCGTGTAAAACCACTGAGCTATTGACCTTACTTTCATTCACTTTTATGTCACAGTCGTTGCTGTCTAAGACAATTGATAATCCGTCTGATTTCATTCCTAACGAGGCAAATTATTTAAAGTCCGAAGGCGATCATGCGTTGTTTAGCAAACATGAAAGTATACTCAGCGGTGCTATAACAGATGAGGATTTAGCATTAGTCGAGAAAAGCAACGATATCATTAAAAATGCAAATTTAAACAGCGAATTAGTTGAAATTAGACAGCAAGCTAATCAAATGAATCAAGCATTACAAATGCGTAATGCTCAGGAAAAATTCAATCTCGATTACAGTTCCATCGATAACATATTACTAAACACATCGTCGATTATTGACCAACAATTTGCCCCAGCTACAACTAACATAGATGACAGCCAAAAAGCCCAATATTCAAAAGAACCTGCAGTACTTTGGCTATTTGTGTCCTCGTCAATGACTGAAATGCAAATGAAGAAAACCTTACAAACCGCAGTGGAATGGGGTGCGCGAGTTGTGTATCGAGGACTGCGACCGCAAGATAAAAATCTGCATGATATGACCAGATTCGTGTACGAACAAAATGCATTACTTGAGAAATTTCAAAAAGAGATGCTAGACAATGCGAGTCAGCCTGAAGAGTCAGAAATGGTCTTTAAATCGGGTATTTTTATCGATCCAATGGCATTTACTAAGTTCGATATTACCGCCGTCCCGTCGATGATTTATGAGCGTATTGATGCTAATGGCAATGTCAATTATGGAAAAGTAAGAGGCCTTATATCAGCTACATATCTCCAGGATAAAACAGAGCAAGCCATACAAGACGGTACTCTGAAAAAAGGTGTTTTGGACCTTGGTGAGATGGGTCGTGTAACAGACATAAAGGAAAAAGACTTTGTCGACGAACTAAAGGCCCGTACCGCAAAGCTAGATTTAAACAAATTACAAAAAGAAGCCGTAGACCGTCATTGGGAACGTCGACAGTTTGAGGTATTACCACCATCACAACAAGATATCGTACTTGAGCTAGATCCTACTGTTGTTGTGAACAGTGATGTCAAAGCCAAAGATGGTACTGTCATCGCACGCAAAGGCGATAAATTCAATCCTCTCCACTACATTCCGCAGTCAATGACGATGTTCGTGTTTGATGGCACTGATCCTAAAGAGCTCGCCTTCATTGAACAGCAAGTAAGTAGTCCAATAAAAGGCCACGTAAAACTCATTACTACACGTGTTGATAAATCTCGCGGATTTGAGCATCTTCAGGAAATCTACCAGAGACTTAAACGTCCTATAACACTCCTCACACCAGAGATAATCAAGCACTTTAATCTTACAGCAACGCCAGTCAAAGTTTATACATCACCGCGTGCTATGTACGAAATCGAGTATTTCAGTCAACAAACAGTAAGAAGAAATTAAGGAGAAATAAATCATGAAATTAATAGTGGGTTTGGTCGTCGGTTTAGCTGTCGGCGTCATGATAGCTGATAGTAAACCGGTCATGGCGGAACAAATTCGTGTTTGGACAAATGATGTAAGTCAATTTGTGAGTTCAACGTTTAATTAAGGATCTGATGGTGCGTATTCTACTAAGTTTTGTTTTTTGTATTTTGATTTCATCACCGCTGATGTTTAAAACAAACACAGTGAATGCTGCACCGTCAGTCAATGAACTTGGAAGTGATTTATGTCCCAATGCAAATATAGCCAAGGGAATAATTACTGATATATGTTGGAGCTGTTTATTACCCATTCGTTTATCGGGGATCGGAGGTGAAAAACCAGCAGGCGCGGCGAGCGATAGCGTATTCTGTTTATGTAAGGATAAAGATAATATTCCGCAAATCGGTATGCCACTCGGTTTTTTTCAACCATCACGCATTGTTTCTTTCTCACCTACACCATATTGCATGCCATCATTCGGCACACGGTTAGTTAATACCGATCCTGGACATCTAACTGGCGTTGCAAAAACTGATGAGCCTGTGGAAGTCGAACAAACCTCGTTTTTTCATTACAAATATTGGACATTTCCATTGATGCAGATGTTGCAGATGTTCACTAATAAAGATTGTTCATACGATACATTCCCTGCCTGGGATCTTGCCTATTTTTCGGAAGCTGATCCGCTGTATACGGATGATATGCTTAGTTTTTTACTGTTTCCTGAGAGCATTTTATTTGCTAATCCTGTCGCATTAGCTGTGTGTACTGCAGAATGTGCCGCCATAGCCGCAGGACAAGAAGTCGAGGAAACGTTTTTCTGTGCTGGCTGCAATGGAAATTTATACCCAATGACTGGAACCGTACAGACAAATGATAATCCAGTACGTGTGACGTCATTGTTAACCTCGAGATTACTTGGTGTTTTGCATCGCCGTGGTCAGGCAATGCTGACGATGGGAGATCATATGACAAGTGGATCGTGTGAACCTAATTACGCTCCGATGATCCCTAAGACTCAATATCGAGTATCGATGCTCTATCCCGTGCCGGAAGCAAGAGGCAATGTGAAACCTATTGTGAATAGTTCAAATAGCAGTCCTGAAGATGCGGGGGTAGGTGGTAGCAGTCCACCAGCGGGTCAAGGTGACGCAGGAAAT